>CAZCZH010000061.1:6107-12804 GCA_964502985.1 uncultured Gemmatimonadales bacterium | reverse complement strand
AGCGACACTCGACGACCCGGGCCTGTCGGGGTCGGTGGACCTCGAGCTCCTCGAGCGCCCGATGGAGCGATAGGAGCTGGCCGGCTTCGGCTTCGGTGATCGCGAACGCGTCCTCGAACTCGACTTTCTTTCGATTGCCGCCGCGCTTCTTCGCGCTACGACGAACGGCGTAGTCGATGAGGATCCGGCGCATCGCACGGGCCGCCTCGGCGCAGAAATGCGCGCGATTCTGCCACTCGAGTCGGTCGAGCCGGGACAGCTTGAGATACGCCTCGTGAACGAGGGCGGTGGTGCAGAGAGTGTGATCGGATCGCTCGCCGAGGAGCCGGCGGTGCGCCATGCCGCGGAGTTCCTGATACAGCTGGGAAACGAAGTCGTCCAGCGACCCGCGATTGCCTTCCGCGGCCTCGACCAGCGCCCGCGTGGTGGCTTCGCGCTGGGCTTGGACGTCGCGCCGAGGTGACCCGGATCGTCCTCCTTCGCTCATCCGCTTCCAGCATAACGCAGTTGAACGGGAGAAGTCCATGTGAATACCTCTGACGACATCCACCCGGCGCGCCACTCGTGGACGAACCGGGCCCCACCTGACCAGGGTTCGGAAAGAGGGGTCGACCCGGCACACCCCGCCTGTACGCGAGGCACCAGCATCGCTGCAATCCATTGTCAAGCTTGTACTTATGAGTGGTGGGCGGCAGAGGACTCGAACCTCTGACCTCCTGCATGTCAAGCAGGCACTCTAACCAGCTGAGCTAGCCGCCCACTCCGGCGGGACGTCGAAACTAGAAATCCGGCGCCGGCCGGACAACCCCGGACGACGGGCGATCGCACCCCGGGGGGCGCCAGCCGGTTTCTCCCCGGTTGCTCGCGGCGTGGCACCGGAGCATCTTTATGGGTTGGCGGGGCCTCCCCGTCCGCCCACACATTTGCATCCGCCGAAGGGATTCGATCCACATGACGCTCTACATGGACATCCATCACGATCTGGACGCCACGGAGGAGGACCTCGCGCGGGCCCACCTCAGCGACCTCGAGGCGCAGGACAAGTACGGGGTCAAGTACCTCAAGTACTGGTTCGACCCCAAGCGCCGGACGGTCTGCTGCCTGGTCGACGGGCCCAACAAGGAGGCCTGCGACGCCGTGCATCGCGAGGCCCACGGGCTCGTGGCCGACAAGATCATCGAGGTCGAATCGAACGTCCTGCAGGCCTTCTTCGGCAGCGACGAGCCCTCGGAGCTGGGCGCGGCCGTGTTCAACGACGGCTCGATCGACGGAGGCTTCCGGACGATCCTGTTCACCGATATCGTCGATTCGACGTCGCTGACCCAGCGCCTGGGGGACACCGGAGCGATGGAGGTCCTGCGATTGCACGACCAGATCGTGCGGCGCGAGCTGTCGGCCCGGCACGGCACGGAGATCAAGCACACGGGCGACGGGATAATGGCGTCCTTCGCTTCGGCCTCGAACGCGCTCAACTGCGCCAAGGCGATCCAGAAGGCGCTCGTCTCGCACAGCCAGAAGAATCCCGAGCGGGAGGTCCGCGTGCGGATCGGCCTCAGCGCGGGCGAGCCGGTTGGCGAGGCGCGCGATCTGTTCGGCGCCGCCGTGCAGCTCGCGCGCCGCGTCTGCGATTACGCCGATCCCGAGCGGATCCTAGTCTCGAACGTGGTCCGGGAGCTGTGCATCGGGAAGGACTTCGCCTTCCAGGATCGGGGTGCGGCCGAGCTCAAGGGGTTCGCCGAGCCGGTGCGCGTGTTCGAGGTCGACTGGCACTGAGCACCGGCCCGGCTACTCCCCCACCGGGGTAACGACTCCTACTTCACCTTCTCCCAGTGGTCGACGAACGCGCCCTCGCGGGTCGCCGTGAGTCCGTTCTCGTCGATCACCACGTGCGGCTCGCCCCACAAGGGCAGATCCATCGTGATCGCGCCGCCGTCACGCGTCACCGTGACGGTCCCGCTCGTGTCGCTCAGATCGTACGTGACGCCCGAGTCCGACGAGCTCTCGACGTGGTAGACGTTGGTCTCGGTGTACGAGTCCTCGGTCAGCTGGTAGCGCGAGACGCTCCCGAGCGAGACGGGGTTCCCGTCCGCGTCCTTCCAGTAGATGTTGAAATTGCGATATCCGTGATCGTACGTGATCAGGCCGGCGATCTCGGGCGGATCGACGGTCGTGCCGTCCGGCAGGTCGCGCGACACCAAGCGATACGTCCCCTCGATGCCCTTCATGGGTCGCGCGCCGACGAAGGCCGAGCCCACGACGACGAGCGCGACGAGAGCCAACCCGAACGCCAGGAGCTTACGCATGACTGGTCTCCCTGATTGACCCGGCAGGGTGAGTCGGTTCCCGCCGCGACGTGAGCCGGGGAGGCGTCGGACGGGACGGTCGACCGGTTCGAAGATTATCCCGACCCGGAAGGCCGGGCAACGCCGGCCGTACTCGCCGGGTCTCAGCGCGCCCGGCTGGCCATCTCCCGGGGCTCCAGACCCTCCACGAAGCGGCGGATCCCCTCCTCGAGGCCATGGCGATCGACCTCGCGCACGAGACTCAGCGGCAGGACCAGGTACTCGGCGACCCCGACCCCCGACGGGCAACGCGGGGTCGGCGCGTTGCGGCAGCGGGCGGACTCGAACGCCAGGTAGCGTCCGATCCGGGCGTTGATCTCCCCGTCGGTCAGGGCCGGCGCCTGGACCGACGCCGAGGCGAACTCGGCCAGGTAGACGGCGACCGGCTCCAGGCTCCGCACGCAGCCGCTCGCGCGCAAAGTCCAGTCGCAGCGGATTCCCAGGGCCTTGTAGATCTCCGGCTGCAGCAGGTGGACCTTCTCGTGGACCGGCGTCTCGTCGCGCGACTGCGCGCGATCGGGAGCGAACACGTTGGGCCGGATGACGCCGTCGAAGAAGTAGTACGCCGCGTAGCGCCCATCGACGATCTCCTCCAGCACGTCGAGGAGGTCGGCTTTGGTCGACGGCCCGCGCATCCAGTAGCCCACGATCTCACGCGGCTTCGCGCGCACCCGGAAGTGGTGATGGACGATCCCGAAGCGCCGCTCGAGGAGTCGCCGCTCGCTCTCGCCGGAATCGGCGTAGCGCCGCTCGAGCACGGCGGCCCGCTGGTGGTCGTAGCGTTCCACGACACCCAGCAGGCTGTCGACGGCGCGTCGCGTGGCGGCCGCCGCTGTCCGGGGCGCGGCCGGCTCGACCGACGCCGCTCGCGCGACGGGCGCCCGCTCGAGACGCGCCGGCTTCCAGTCCTGCCCGGCGGCGGGAGACGACGCGACGAGCGAGGCCAGGACGAGAAGCACGGCCTCGACCCGGAATCCCTCGAACGTCCGTCGCGTATCGCGCATGTCGCCTCCCGTGAAAGGACCGCCCCGCGCCTCGAGGAATAAACTGCGGCGCGGACGGGGGAGGTTTGCTGCGGAGCGCCCCTCAGCCTTTTCCACCGGCGATCCTCGCCGCCTCGGGCGTGCGGGCCAGAGCCTGCATCGCCAGAACGCCGAGCGCCGGACCGGGCGCCAGGAGGGCGAACGCCCACGCCCAGCCGACCCGGTCGCGGACGACGGGGATCAGCCACAGGGTGGTGACGGTCAGCGTGAAGCCGATGGCGAGCTGAACGGTCAGCGCCGTTCCGACGTAGCGCTGGTCGGAGACCTCGGTGACCATCGTCGAGAACTGGGCCGAGTCGGCCACGACCCAGAACCCCCACACGAGCCCGACCGCCAGGACGAGACCCGCCGACACGGGGGCCAGGGCGCCGATCGTCAGCGCGCACATGCCCGAGACGGCCATCGACAGGGACGTCGTCCGGGTCCGCCCCCAGCGGTCGCCGAGCACGCCCCCCGCCCAGCACCCGAGGGCCCCGGCGCCGATCACGGCGAACGTGGCGTACGCCGCCAGGCGCTGGGGAGCGACCCGGCCGTGGGACGCCAGGACGGCCGCGTAGAACGCGCCGAACCAGGCCCACATGGCGTACAGCTCCCACATGTGGCCGAAGTACCCCAGGCACGACAGGCGGACGCCCCGATCGGCGAGGACGCGCGCCACCTGGCGCGGGTCGAACGTGGCCTCGGGGAACGGATGCGGGCCGTCGGCCCCGATCACCTCGGCCAGGATCCCGCCGACCACGGTCAGGACGGACGTCGCGACGACCACCGCGCGCCACTCGACGCCGCCCAGCGCGTTGATCAGATGCGGCGCCGCCGAGCCCAGTGTCAGCGCCCCGACCAGCACCCCCAGGGCCGTCCCGCGGGCGTCCCGGAACCACGTGGCCATCGACTTGAGGGCCGGCGGATAGACGCCGGCCAGGCAGAACCCGGTCGCGAAGCGCAGCGGGATCGCGAGCGACGCGTCGTGGGCCGCCAGCAGGAGCGCGTTGGCGCCCGCCGCCCCCACCGCCCCGAACAGGACCAGCCGGCGCGGCGGCACGAGGTCTGCCACGGTCAGGACCGCCGACGTCACGGCGCCGGTCACGAAACCCAGCTGGACGGCGATCGTCAGCCACGCGCCCGCCGAGCGCGACAGCCCCCATTCCGCGCTGATCTGCGGCAGGGCGGCCGTCGCCGAGAACCACGTCGTCATGGCCAGGAGGACGGCCACCGCGAGGACCGCCAGGGCGGCCCAGCGGGTCGTCGGGCGGCTCATCGCGGCGCGGTCCTTGCAGCCGGCTGGGGTCGGACCCGCTGCGAGAGGTGCGGCATGGAGAAGCTCCTGCGTTTCGCCGGAATGACCGCCGGCGGCTGGCTCGGCTGGGCGATGGGCCATCCCGCGGGCCTGCTCGCCGCGTTCGCCCTGAGCATGGTCGGAACGGGCGCCGGCCTGTACGCCGCCCACCGCGCCCTCGAATCCTGGTTCTAGCCCGTCCGGTTCGACTTCAGCCGCCGGCTCCGGCGGCTCGCTCCGCCCGCACGAACCCGTCGACGAAATTGGCCAGGACGCGCGCGCCCCACGGCGCCTCGTCGGCCGACGCCCCGGCGTCCAGCAGGTGCCGCCGGCGCTCGACGAAGTCGCGCGCGATATCGCGCGTCACCTCGGGATGGAACTGGACGCCGCGCACGGACGACCCGACGGCTACCGCCTGCACGGGGGCGTGGGCGTTCCTCGCCAGAACGACGGCCTCCGGCGGCAGCGTCTCGACGTGATCCTCGTGGGTCGTCTGGACGGCGAAGCGGGGCGGGAAGCCGGCGAACAGGGGGTCGGCCCGGCCAGCCTCGGTCAGCTCGACCTCGGCCGTCCCCATCTCCCAGCCGGCCGCGCTCCGCTCGACCCGCCCGCCGAGCGCGGCGCACACGGCCTGGTGTCCGTAGCACACGCCGAGGAGCGGCGCCTCTTCCGCCGCCGCCTGACGGATCCAATCCAGCAGCCGGTCGCTCCACGGCTCGGGCTCGCGCAGGGAAGCCCGCGAGCCGGTCACGATCCAGCCGTCGGCGGCGTCCGGAGGGGGCGGCGCGGCGGACACGACGTCCCACGTGCGCGTCTCCACGCCCGTACCGACGAGGGTCCGCTCGAACCACGCGTCGTAGTCGCCGAAGCGCACGATCATCTCGGCGAATGTGGAGCCCGTCTTGAGAATCCCGATGCGCGTGCTCACGCGCCGCTCCGCGCCAGCCGGAGCTGGCCGCAGGCGCCCTCGATGTCCATGCCGCGGCTGCGGCGGATCGTGACCGTCGTGCCGGTCTCCCGCCGGAGGGCGTCCCTGAAGGCCATCGTCCGACGCACGGTCGGACGCTCGTACGGGGCCCCGGGAACGGGGTTGTAGCGCATGAGGTTGATCTTGGCGGGAACCTGGCGCACGGCTTCGGCCAGTGCGGCCACGTCCTCGGGCCGGTCGTTGACGCCCGGCAGGTGGAGCACCTCGAACGTCAACCGCTTCCCCGTCGCCTCGGCCCACAGCCGGCAGGCGGCGTACACCTGGCGCAAGGGGTGGCGCCGGTTGAGCGGCACGATCTCGTCGCGCAGCTCGTCGATCCCGGCGTGCAGCGACACCGCCAGCCGGACCTGCGGGAACTCCTCGCCGAGGGCCACGATCTTCTCCGGCACGCCGACCGTCGAGACGGTGATCCGCCGGGCCCCGACCTCGAGCCCGCGCGGATCGATCAGGGTCGCCAGCGCGATCCGCAGGTTGTCCCAGTTCAGGAGCGGCTCGCCCATCCCCATGAACACGACGTTGACGCCCGGCTCCTCGCGGCCGCGCAGGGTCTCCAGCCTGCGCACCTGATCGACGATCTCCCCCGGCGTCAGGTTCCGCCGGTAGCCGAGCATCCCGGTCGCGCAGAACGCGCACGCCAGCGCGCAGCCGACCTGGCTCGAGACGCACAGCGTGTCGCGCGCCGACGTCGGGATCAGGACCGACTCGATCTCCTCGCCGTCGATCAGGCGCCACAGGATCTTGCGCGTCCCGTCCACCGACTCGCAGGTCTCGGCGATGTCCGTCGACGGCAGGCGGAAGCTCCGCTCGAGCTCCGCCCGCAGCGCCCTGGGGAGGGTCGACATGGCTTCGAAGTCGTCGGCCCGCTGGCGATAGATCCAGTGGACGACCTGCTCCACGCGGTACGCCGGCTGGCCGCGCTCGCCGAGCCACGCGGTGAGCGCCGCCTCCAGCGCGTGCGGGGCGAGGCTCAGGATCTCGGTCCGCGGATCGAGCTCGCCGAGGCGAGCCAGGCGGCGCTCGCGCGGCATGTCCGGTCGTCCGGGCGGGGCTA
>CAZCZH010000061.1:3322-6097 GCA_964502985.1 uncultured Gemmatimonadales bacterium | reverse complement strand
TCCGCCGTCCGGCCGCGTCGAACCGGGACCCCCCTCAAGGTGTTCGTGTCGGCCGACATGGAGGGCGTCGCGGGGATCGTCGACCGGGCCCAGGTCGACCCGGTGGGAGCCGAGTACGCGCTCGGCCGGCGACTGATGACGGGCGAGGTCAACGCCGTCGTTGCGGGGGCGTTCGACGCCGGCGCCACCGACCTCCTCGTGTGCGACGCCCACTGGAACAAGCGGAACCTCGAGATGGAGTCGCTCGACCCGCGCGCCCGGATCGTCGCCGGCGGGCCCCGGGAGCTGGGGATGATGGAGGGGATCGACGCGACCTTCAACGCGGCGATCTTCGTCGGCTATCACGCGCGCGAGGTACACCCGCGGGGTGTCCTGGCGCACACCTGGAGCCACGAGCGGATCGACGAGCTCCGGCTGAACGGCGAGCCGGCCGGCGAGGGCGCGCTGAACGCGCTCGTGGCCGGGCACTTCGGCGTGCCCGTCGTGCTGTCGGCCGGCGACCGCTGGGCGAACGACGAGATCCGCGCGTTCCTGGGCGACGTGGAGACGGCCGACGTCAAGGAGGGACGCGGCCTCACGGCCGCCGAGACGCTCGTGCCGGCGCGGGCCCGGGAGCTGATCCGCGAGCGGACGCGGGTCGCGCTCGCCAATCGTGGTCGCTACCGGCCGGCGCGCATGCCCGGCACGATCGTCGTCGAGGTGCGCTTCAAGGAGGTTCCGTTCGCCGACCGGGCGATGGCCGGCCGGGCGGGCGCGGAGCGGATGGACGCCAAGACGACGCGCTGCTCGGCGACCGACGCGCTGGACGCCTTCCGCGCGTTCGCCGCGATGGCCTAGCCCGCCGCCAGGTGGTCGCGTGCCGCCGCCAGCCGCTCCTGGACGAGCGGCTTCCCCATCATGGCCATCGTCTCGAAGATCCCGGGGCTGACGCGCGCCCCGGTCAGGGCGACCCGCAGGGACTGCATGACCTTGCCGGCCGACACGCCCGCGGCCTCGGCGCGCGAGCGCAGATCGACCTCCATCCGCTCGAGGTCGTCGAAGTCGGGCTCGGCGTCGACGAACGCGGCCGCCAGCTCGAGCGCGGCGGCGGCCGCCGCGCGGTCCTTCCAGAACTTCTCGACCGCGTCGGGCTGGTACTCGACGGGCCCCGGGAAGAACGGCCGCGCCTGCTCGACCAGGTCGACGAGGGTCCGCGAGCGCGCCTTGACGAGCTCCGCCAGGCGGGCCAGCTGGTCGGCCTCCTCCGCGAGCTCGGCCTTCTTCACGAGGCCCGCCGCGACCCACCACGGGCCGGCCGCCGCGAGGACCTCCTCCCCGCTCATCCGCGACAGGTGCTGGCCGTTCAGCCACTCCAGTTTCTGGACGTCGAATACGGCGCTCTTCCCCGTGACGCGCTCGATCGTGAATTCTTTGACGAGCTCGTCGCGGGTCAGGACCTCGCGGTCGTCCCCCGGTGACCAACCGAGGAGCGCGAGGAAGTTGACGAACGCGTCGGCGAGGTAGCCGCGCTCGCGGTACTCCGTCACGGCCACCGCCCCGTGACGCTTCGAGAGCTTGGACTTGTCGGGCCCCAGGATGAGCGGCACGTGGCCGAAGCGCGGCGGAGTCCACCCCAGCGCCTCGTACAGCAGGATCTGCTTCGGCGTGTTCGATACGTGGTCGTCGCCGCGGATCACGTCCGTGATGCGCATGTCGTGGTCGTCGACGGTGACCGCCAGGTTGTAGACCGGCGCGCCGTCCGCCCGCAATACGATGAAGTCGCCGATCACGGCGTTGGCGAACGTCGTCGTCCCGTGGACCAGGTCGTCCCAACCGGTCTCGCCGGCAGGCACCTTGAAACGGATCGTGTGCGGCTCGCCGCGCGCCCGGCGGGCGGCGGCCTCGGCCGGATCGAGGGAGCGGCAGCGCCCGCTGTAGACGTACGACTCCTTTCGCCCCCGGGCGGCCTCGCGTTCGACGGCCAGCTCCTCGACCGTGCAGAAGCAGGCGTAGGCCTGGCCCGATTCGAGCAGCGACTCGGCCGCCGCGCGGTGTTCGGACCCGCGCTCGGACTGGCGATGCGGCCCCTCGTCCCAGTCGATCCCGAGCCACCCCAGCCCGTCCAGGATGGCCTCGATCATCTCGTCCGTCGAGCGCTCGGCATCGGTGTCCTCGACGCGCAGGACGAGAGTCCCCCCCACGTGCCGCGCCCAGAGCCAGTTGAACAGGGCCGTGCGCGCCCCGCCGACGTGCAGGAACCCGGTCGGGCTGGGGGCGAATCGCACCCGCACGGAAGTCGGTTCGGTCATCGAGTCGGACCTCCCGGAACGGACGTTGACCGGTCGGAGCGGGGTCGAGATATTCGGCGCGTGAAGGACGTCCTCCTCGTGGTCTTGCTCGCGGTGCAGTCGCTGGCGTGCGTGCTGGGCCTGGGCTGGCTCCTGCACTGCGCGGCCCGACGCCGCGCTGCCGACGCGAGGCTTCCCCTCGAACCGCCCGTGCCGGACAAGCTGGAGCCGCCGGCTGGCGACTATCCGGCCCTCGAGGGCCATCCCGCGGACGAGATCTTCTCGATCATGGCGGAGTTCTACCCCGACCACTATTCGAGCTACAGCGCCGGAGCACTCGATAGCGCCGCTCGACGCTGGGCGTGGGACGCCAGCTGCGCGATCTACGACGCCCGCTTCGAGATCCAGGAGCTCTGCCGCTGAGGCGACCCGCCCGCGCCGGACGCGGCGCGACGATGGATGGCGGAGAGGGAGGGATTCGAACCCTCGATACGGGGATCACCCGTAT
>CAZCZH010000061.1:0-3312 GCA_964502985.1 uncultured Gemmatimonadales bacterium | reverse complement strand
CACCTTAGCAGGGTGCCGCCTTCGACCGCTCGGCCACCTCTCCGCTCGCCCCGTACGTTACCGTTCGACGCCCTCGCGTGCCAGATCGTCCGCCCGCTCCCGGTGCCGCGCGGCGGGCTACACGGTGGCCTCGGCCGACGACTCCTCGCGGGCCCCGTTCAGGCTGCGGATCAGGGCGCCCAGCATGCGGCTGCTGTCGCTCAGGAGCGCGCGCAGGCCGTCGCCCGACGGCCCGCCCCGGCGGTCCTGCTGGTCGACGATCGCGGCCGCCGCGTGGAGCGCTCCGCGAGCCTCCTCGAGCGCGGTCGCGAAGTGGCCATTGGCCCGCGAGCGGGCCGTGGCCCGGGCGATCCCCGTGGCCGCGTGCCGGACCTCCTGTTCGAGCGCTGCCCACAACGGGTCGCCGGGCTCGCCGGCCACCAGCGACTGGGCTGCCGACCAGGCGTCCTGCGCCCGCTGGTACACGTGCAGCCCCTCGAACGGGAACTGCTGCCGCGGCTCCTCGCGCTCGATGGCCTCCTTCTCCTTGACGTTCTTCGCCATGCGTCCTCCCTGTGCGTGTCGTCCCCGGCGGGAGGGACCGGGATCACGAATCGATCGTACCCGCGCGTCCGCGCGGCCACCCGAACCGAAGCAAGAACCGTGCGCTCGCCGTTCCCCCGCGGGCGCCGCGCGGGGTCGGCACGGATCGTCGGCTGGCCGACACCGGTTGCGGCGCTCCCGCGCTGCGCTCTAGAATCCGCGCGATGTCACCGGCCACCGATCCGTCCCCGCGCTTTCTAAACGCGCGCTCGCCGATGGGGCAGGTCGTCCTGGGACTCGTCGTGCTGGCCCTGTTGCTCCTCCTGGGAGCCGCCGGCTATCTGCTGATCGAGGACGGCTGGTCGCCGCTCGACGCCGTGTACATGAGCGTCACCACGCTGACCACGGTCGGGTTCCGGGAGATGCATCCGCTTTCGCCCGCCGGTCGCGTGTTCACCATGGTCTTCGTGCTGGCCGGCCTCGGGGTCCTGTTGTACGTGCTGTCGCGTGTCGCCCAGGTGCTGATCGAGGGCGAGCTGCTCGACGTCTTCGGCAGGAGGAGGATGATGAGCGAGATCGACCGGCTGTCGAACCACTATATCGTGTGCGGCTTCGGCAAGGTCGGCCGGCCGGTCGCCGAGGGCCTCGCGCGCGACGGCTACCCGCACTGCGTTCTGGACAGCGACGAGCACCTCGAGGCGAGCATCCAGAAGACCGGCTCGCCCTATCTGCTGGGGGACGCCACCGACGAGGACCTGCTGGAGCGGGCCGGCGTGCGGCGAGCGGGGACCCTGCTCGCGCTCCTGGCCAGCGACGCCGACAACCTGTACCTGACGATGGCCGCCAAGGACCTGAACCCGGCCATCAAGGTCATCGCCCGGGCCACGGACCCGGCCGGCGAGACGCGTCTCAAACGCGCCGGCGCGGACGACGTCGTCTCTCCCTCGCGGATCGCCGGGCTGCGGGTCCTCCAGGCCGCCGTCAATCCGACGTCCGTCGAGTTCATGGAGATCGTGACCCAGCGCCAGGCGCTCCAGCTGTCGCTGGCCGACATCCCCGTCTCGGCGGCCTCGGACCTGAACGGCCGCACCATCGCCGAGGCCGGGATCCGAGGCCGGTTCGGGGTCATCATCGTGGCCGTCAAGCGCAAGGACGGGATGGAGTTCAATCCCGAGCCCGACACGACGATCCGCGCCGGCGACATCCTCGTCGTCCTGGGCGAGGACCTGGACATCGCGCAGTTGCAGGTCGCGGCGGGCGGATAGGCGGGTGGCGGAGGGGGTGGGATTCGAACCCACGAGGGAGTCGCCCCCCTGCTGGTTTTCAAGACCAGTGCCTTAGACCGCTCGGCCACCCCTCCGAGGCCAAGGTAAGACGGACGAAGTCGCGAGGCGACCGACCGGCCGATCGTAGGCTCGAGTCCACGATCGTGGAGGGAAGACCGAAGGGGGAACCAGCTCCGACGCCGGGTTCGGAACCGACCCGGGTCGTCAGTCGTCGTCCCCGCGCCAGGACTCGTCGTCGTGCTCCCAGGTGCGCTCCCAGTGCTCGACCCCCAGCGAGTGGTCGTCGGGCTCGCCGAGCGCGCGGTCCTCGGCTCTGCGCCGGCGGGCGATCTCACGCGTGACCTGGCGCCGCCGCCAGACGAACAGGAACGCCACGGCGAGGGCCACCAGGACCCAGATCGCGCGCTGGTCGGTGAACGCGACCAGCCAGCCGTACTCGTGCCCCATGTGGGCCTCCCAGCGGTCGTAGAACTGGCGCTGGGTGAGGCCGTAGGTGGACCGCAGGGCGCCATCGAACGAGGCCCCTCCGCGGACCCGTCCCAACAGTGCCGCGATTCCGGCGTCCCCCCCGCGGCCGCGCAGGTCGCGGACGGCGGCCAGGCTCTCGGTGTACGCCAGGTCCGGGGCCGGCACGGACGGGAACTCCCGCTCGAGCTCGGCCAGCGGGCGGAGCTCCCCGGTCAGCCGGCCCCACGCCAGCCGCACCGGCCCCACCCAGCGCCACTCGCCGGCGTACAGCGCGGCGAACCCCTCGTGGAACCAGCGCGGGAGCGCGTCGGCGTTGGGCTGCGTCGCCTCCACCAGGTACAGGTGACCCAGCTCGTGGGCCAGGACGATCCCCGGATCGACGTCCCCGACGCCCGTCAGGCGCGGCGACCGAACGACGATCCGCCGCTCGGCCGGCAGCGCCACGGCGAGGCCCCAATCGGGCGCCCGGCCTCCCGTCCAGCGGCGGAACGCGGCCTCGTCCGGCGCCACGACGACGTGGAACGTGTCGCTCGGAAGGGCGGAGCCCCGCACGGGCGCCGGGACGAACGTTCGCGCGACTCGCGCCAGGCGCGCCGCCACCGCCGAGTCGCGGGGCGCCCAGGAGAACTCCACGTCCCGCCCGTCGGGAGCCGTGACGCCGCTGCGGCCGGCGAGCGGGCGGGGCGCCTCCTGCGCGACGGCGGGGCCGCGGGCGGCCCCGGCCACGACCGCCATCACCGCGAGGAGTCCGGCGCGGGCCGCGCGCCTCACGCGGCGTGCCACCGCAGGACGTCGCGCAGGTCGACCAGGTCGCCCGGCAGCGGAGACTC
The DNA here is from genome assembly GCA_964502985.1 of uncultured Gemmatimonadales bacterium. Classification (GTDB taxonomy): domain Bacteria; phylum Gemmatimonadota; class Gemmatimonadetes; order JACCXV01; family JAHWKZ01; genus CAZCZH01. The sequence goes on along the minus strand of CAZCZH010000061.1, from coordinate 206 downwards.
GACCCGCACCCGCGCCCCGTCCGCCGGGCGGGAGAACGCCAGCCCGTGCGCGTGGAGCGCGTGGCGCGGTGCGGCGGCCGCCGCTTCCCGGGCCCACGCCGCCTGCGGCCCGTGGAACCCGCGCGCGCGCGCCGGACCGCCGCCGTAGCGCACGTCGCCGATCACGGGATGGCCGCTCTCGGCGAGGTGCACCCGGATCTGGTGCG
>CAZCZH010000060.1:10899-12879 GCA_964502985.1 uncultured Gemmatimonadales bacterium | reverse complement strand
GGCGCGCTGGTGGGAGCGCAGGGCATACTCGTCCTGGGCCCGCCGCGACAGGTCGAACTCGCGCGCCAGGACCTCCGCCGTCTGGCCCATGCCGAGCCCGCACACGGGATCGGTCAAACCCTCGGCCAGCGCCACCACGGGCTTCAGGTGCGCCGGCCTGAGCCGCGTCGCGACCGACACCTTGTCGGGCAGCGAGCGCGCCCGCTGGAGGTCCGTCATCACGTCGGCGAACTCGTCGGCGAACTGGAGCGGGACGTTGGACATCGACTCGGCGCCGCCCGCGACGACGGCGTCGGACTGCCCGAGGACGATCTGGTTGTAGGCGTCGGTGATCGATTGGAAGCCGGACGCGCAGTTGCGCTGGACGCTGAATCCGGGGACGTCGCGCGGGATACCGGCCTCGAGGGCCGCCACGCGCGCCAGGTTGGGGGCGTCGGACGGCGGGGCCGCGTTGCCCATGATGACCTCGTCGACGTCCGCCGGATCGAGCTCGGTTCGTTCCATCAGCTCGCGGATCGCGATCCGCGCCAGATCGACGGCCGAGACATCGGCCAGAGCCGTACCGGCCTTGGCGAACGGGGTCCGGACGCCGTCCACGACGACGACGCGACGGGCGTGGTTCCAGCTCCGGACCGGCTTCATCGGAATGGCCTCCGGTCTCCCGCGAGGCGACCGCTCAGTAGACGGGCTCCAGCTCGGCGTTGTCCCCGTTCAGCTCGACGGTCTGCTTCTTGCCTTGCGCGTCGACCTTGACGTTCCAGCGGTACTGCTGGCTGATCGAACCGGGGACGGGGGCGTCGCCGAGGATCCACCACGTGCCGTTGGGGACGGTGACGGTCGCCGTGCCCTGCTTGTCGGTCTCGACGCGCTGGGCCTTGTTCTCGCCCATCAGCGTGCTCTCGGCCACGGCGAACTGCTCCTCGGGCCAGGCCTTCTGCTCCCACGCCTTGCGCCGGTCGCGATAGGCGTTGCGCACCTCGGTGTAGTGGTCGGTGATGTCCTGGCACTGCTGGAAGCGCTGCTTCTCGCGCTGGGTCAGGGCCTGGTACTGCTCGAACACCTTCTTGTACTCGGGCGAGGTCCGGTCGGTCACGCCGCCGGCCTGCTTCTGGAGCGTTTCGATCGAGTCGCTGGTGGCGCGGTACGAGGCGCACGCGTCCTGATAGCGCTTGGCGAGGACCTTCAGCGTGTCGGCCTGGGGCGGCGCGCCGGGGTTGCTCTGGCTCTCGAGGCGATCGTACAGCTGGTCGATGTCGTAGGGGATGACGTCGAGCGTCACGTTGGTCAGCGGGACGACCTCCCCGTTCGCGTTCTCCCCCTGCGCGTGGATCGTGAGATCCGTCTCCGTGCTGCACGCGGCGAGGCCCGCCGCGAGGATCGCCACCAGAACCCAACGAGCTCTGCCCACCTGTCGACCTCCTCTCGAGACTTCGGGATAGAACCGACAACATAGGAGCCGAAAGACGTCCCGAGCAACGCCGCGCTCAGCCCTCGGGCAGCTCGGCGCCGGGCGGGACGACGTGCGCCCGGACGGGTGGCCCGCCGAGCCAGCGCCGGGCGAAGGCGCGAACGGCGTCGGGCGTAACCCCGTCCAGCGCGGCCTGCCAGCGGTCGCCGAAGTCCTGGCCCACGCTGTACGACTCGTAGCGCCCCAACCGCCCTGCCTGGGCGGCGTTGGTCTCGGCCGCGATCAGGAACGTGCCGCGCAGGTAGCGCCGGGCGGCGTCGATCTCGGCCTCCGCCGGGGGCTCCTCGGCCAGGCGCCGGAACTCGCGGTCGAGGCCCGCCGCCGCCTCCCCCGCGCGCCCGGGGTCGGTGACGATCGAGGCCGCCAGGAAGCTCCCCTCGAGCTGGTCGTTGTAGAACGACGACACCTGGTACGCCAGCGAGCGCTTCTCCCGCAGCTCGACGAACAGCCGCGAGGCCATCGAGCCGCCCAGGATCGCGTCGGCGACGCGGGCAGTCGGGTAGTCGGGATCG
>CAZCZH010000060.1:0-10889 GCA_964502985.1 uncultured Gemmatimonadales bacterium | reverse complement strand
CCAGTCGGGGGCCGGATGGCCGTGGACGAGATACGCCGCCTCGCGCTCGACGTCGACGCGCGTCGTGCCGCGTCCCGGCTCGGGCGGCGCCGGCCGCGGCTCGGGCGGCACGAGCGGCGTGGGGCCGAACGCCGCTTCGAGCCGCGCCGCGAGGCGCTCCGGGTCGAACCGCCCGACGGCCGCGACGACGGGCGGCACGGGCCGGTAGAAGCGCCGCGCCGCGGCGACGATCGCGTCGCGCTCCAGCGCCGCCACGCTCGGTCGGTAGCCGATGGCCGGCTTGTGGTACGGATGGCTCCCGTAGAACCGCTCGCGGAACGCGTCCATGGCGCGCGCCATGAGCTGGTCCTGGCGGGCGTCGATCTCGCCCAGCGCCTGCTCGACCTCGATCGCGACCTCGCGCGCGTCGAACGCCGGCTCGACGAGGGACTCGAGGAACAGGTCGAGGGCCGCATCCCACGTCGCAACCGTGGCCCGCAGGCCGACCGCGCCCAGGTCCGACCCGGTCCCCGCGTCGAGGTCGGCGCCCAGGTCGGCCAGCGCCTCCTGGAGCTCGTGCGCCGAGCGCTGCGTCGTCCCGCGCGGCAGGACCTCCTGGACGAGGCTCGACACGCCCGCCTCGGCGTCGTCCTCGTAGAGCGGCCCCATCGGGACGAAGGCCCGCACGACGACGATGTCGTTGGCGGTCTGGGGGCGGGCCAGGAGCACCGTGCCGCCCGGCAGGACGTGCCGCTCGTGGGCCAGCGCCACGTCAGGCCCCGCCGGGGCCGACCCACGCCCGCACCGCGCGCGCCGTGTCGGCCCGGCGGGCGAGGGCCATCGACGCGCCCTCGGGCGTCACGGCGGCGATCCCCGCCAGGACGTCGGCGTACGCCTCGGCGTGGCCGAACAGGATTTCGAACTCGCCGAGGGTCCCGGTCAGGGCGGCGTTGGTCTCGTTGTCGTAGGCGAAGTCGGCGGCCAGGGTGACCTTCGCGCGCCGGACCTCCTCGGCCCCGAGCCCGTGCTCGGCGGCCGCCTCCAGCACGGCCGCGATCTCGTCCTCGACCTCGGCCCGCCGCTGGGGGGCGAACACGGCGTCGATCCCCAGCAGCCCGGTGGCGTCGTAGCCGTAGGTCCAGGCGTGGACCGAAGTCACCAGTCGCAGCTCGTCGACCAGCCGGCGGTGGAGGCGTGACGTCAGCCCCTCGCCGAGGACGGTCGCCGCGACCTCGACGGCGCACAGCTCGGCCAGGTCGTCGCGTCCCGCCGTGGGGAAGGCCCACGCCAGGTAACCCTGCCCGACGTCCATCGGCTGCTCGACGCGCGCCGGCTCCACGGCCGGCGGCGCGGGACGCGGAGCCCGCGGGGCACCCGCTGGCAGCTCGCCCAGCCGCTCGGCGACGAGGTCCACCGCCCGCTCCGCCTCGACGTCCCCCGCCAGGGCGACGACGAGCCGCTCCGCGGTGTAGCTGTGGCGCCAGTAGTCGCGCATCGCGTCCCGGTCGATCCGGTCCAGCGAGTCGATGGTCCCGAGGACCTCGCGGGCGTAGGGAGACGCCCCGTAGGCCGCCGACGTCAGCGCCGTGTAGAGGCGCCCGTGCGGGGCGTCGTCCTTGCGCCGGATCTCCTCCTTGACGACCTGCCGCTCGCGGTCCAGCTCGTCCTCGGGCAGGGCCGGCCGCGTCAGGTGGTCGGCCAGCAGGTCGAGCGCGTCGGCGACGTGCTCGACCGGGACGACGACGTAGTAGTGGGTGAACTCCATGGAGGTGGCGGCGTTGTCGTAGCCTCCCATCGCCTTGACCCGGCGGTCCATCTCGCCGACGGGGAAGCGAACCGTGCCCTTGAAGAACATGTGCTCGAGAAAGTGCGACACGCCGACCAGCTCGTCGGGCTCGTCGAGCGTCCCGACGGCGAGCCAGCAATCCACTGCCACGAGCGGCAAGGAGCGGTTCTCCCGCACCACCACCCTGACCCCGTTCCCCACCCGCGCTCGCGCGAACGGTGCGGGGGCGGGGGCGCCGGGGAGGCCGTAGGTCTCGATGGTCATTCAGCCATTGATGGCGCGGAGGGGCAGCGCCGGACGCGACGCGAGCCGTAGGCGAAGCGAAGAGCCCCGCGGCGACGGGCGCGAGAGAGGGCCGGATTGGAGGCTCCCGCGCGGAGGCGCCTCAAGGCGCCCGAGGTCGAGGCGCGCGAGGAGGGGTCGCGAGGCGTACGGAAGCGTACGCCGCAGCGGGCCCGACGAAGCGCAACGAAGAGATCGGGCGTCTTCAGGCGCCGAGCTAGTCGGCGATGGCGTCTGGGAAGATGTACTTCAGTGGATCCACCGGCTTGCCGTGCTCGTGCACCTCGTAGTGCACGTGCGGCGCCACCGAGAACCCCGTCGAGCCGATCAGCGCGACCTGGTCCCCGCGCTCGACCTTCTGCCCGACGTGCACCAGCACCCGCGAGGCGTGGCTGTACGTCGTGACGACGCCGTGGCCGTGGTCGATCTCGACATAGTTGCCGTGGCCGTTCTCCCACCCCGCGTAGATCACCTTGCCGGCCGCCGTAGCGACGATCGGGGCGCCGCGCCGCGCCGAGATGTCGATCCCGTAGTGCGGGCGGATGTCGTGGAAGATCGGATGCCGGCGGTGGAGGGAGAACGTGCTGGAGAGGAACCCCGAGGCGGGCCAGATCGAGGGAGTCGTCGAGAAGCGCTCCTTCTTTGCGGCGAGCGCCTTGCGCACCTCGGACATGCTCTCGGAAAGGAGCGCGCTCCTGCGGACGAGAGCGTCGACCGACGCGTTGACCGTCGCCACGCGGGAGTTGAGTCCCGCGTCCCGGCTGACGTCGGGGGTCTCGAGCGCCGGATGGCCCGGACCGCCGACCCCGACCGCCTGAACCTCGCGCGGGACGGGCGGCAGATCGGCCACGATGCGCAATTCCTCCTCGCGGCCCATCAGACCGGAGATGCTCTTGCCGAGCGACGCCATCTGGCCTTCCATGCGGCCCACCTGGGCGCGCAGCCGGGCGTTCTCCGACGCCAGCCCGGGTTCCGCGCCCCCGACGACCGGAGCCAGGCGCCACGCGCCGAGCCCCAGCAGCAGGGAGCAGATCCCGATGGCCACGCAGGCCAGGCCGACCACCGACCTGTGGGTCAGCTCGAACGACTTCACTTCGCGGCTTTCCTTGGGGACGTACAAGAACGTACCGAAACGGCTCGACACCAGTGGGGCCTCCTGGGATCCGTCGTGCTCGCGGCAGTGCGGATGCTGCCGGTAGGTCCTGAGATACGATCGGTCGAAACGCGATCGGGAGCGAAATGGGGTGGATCAGAGTAACCGGCCATCGGGAGGCTGTCAACCGGCCGCCCCGTGCGCTCCGCGACTCGTACTAGCAATTTTCGTACCCTTTTCGGGCCAATTCGGTTCCCCGTGCGCGGGGAACGGCGCCAAAAGGATCAGAAGAGCTGGATGTGCACGAAGCCCAGGGGATCCTCGCCGAACGCCGCCACCAGGCGCTCGATCCGCCGCCGCAACAGGGCCAGCTGGAGCTGCAGCTCCTCGTCGTTCAGGACGCGCCCGAGGGTCCCGCGCCCCTGCTCCAGGTCGGCGGCGAGGAGCTTCGTCTGCTGGCGGATTCCCGACAGCGCCTCGCGCAGCTCGACCGGGTCGGCCCAGTCGTGGAGCGCGCCCTCGGGCTGGTCGACGGCGGCGCGGAGAGCGGCCAGGTTGGCCCGCACCGAGTCGATCCGGGCCGCCAGCGCCTCGTCCCGGGCCAGCCCGGGGATCAGCCCGCGGCCCGTCTCGAGCAGGTCGAGGAGCGAGTCCGACCGCGTCTCGAGGACGTGGATCTGCCGGTACAGCGGTCCCTCGAGGTCCATCAGCCGACCCGCCGTGCCCCCGCCGGCCGCGAGCTTCGCCTGCACCTCGTTGCCGATCGAGACGACCTCCTCGGCCTCGTACAGGGCGCGCGACAGCTTGGCCAGGATCAGGTCCATATCGACCGAGGCCACGGTCGGGATCGTGCCGCCCGGCGGAATGGATCGCTCGCGGACGTCCCCCGGCGAGATCTTGATGTACCGCTCGCCGCCCAGCCCGAGGGTCCCCAGCTCGGCCCGCGAGCCGAGCGTGACGTCCTCCTGGAACGGCTCCTCGACGTCGAGCTGGACGCGGATGTCGCGCAGGTCGATCTCGGCCGGGTTGGCGGCGCGCAGGGTATCGCCCGATGTCAGCGGTCGGACCGGCCTGGGCGGGACGATGTTGACGTCGACGACCTGGCCCGCGGCGACCCCGCCCACCTTGACGGGGGTGCCGACCCGCACCCCCTCGGCGTCGTCGAGGTACACGTACAGCGTGTACGTGTCGGGACGGAACGGCCCGCGGCTCGATCCCATCAGGCTGACGCCGAGGACGATCAGGACCAGGACCCCGGTCACGATCGTCCCCAGCCGGAGCTCCTCCCAGGTCGGCTCGCCGCGCCGCGGCATCGTCAGGCCTCGGCCGGCTCGAGCCGGGCGTAGATCGGCTCGCCGGCCGCCACGCCCTCGCCGTCCAGGACGCCCCACCGGAGATCGTCCGGCTGCGGCGCAGACGGCCGGCCGAGGGAGTCCAGGACGCGCCCGGCGAGGGACGGCACGACGGGCCACAGGAGGGCCGCCGACAGGCGCAGGGCCTCGGCCGCGTGGAGCAGGGTCGCGGCGACGTCCGCCCGACCGTCGTCGTCCTTGATCCGGCGCCACGGCTGGCGCTTCTCGAGGTACTCGTTGGTCGCCTCGACCAGGCCCATGGCGCGCTCGATCGCGACGTGGATCCGCCACTCCTCCCATGGCGCGTCGAACGACGATTCCCCTTCATCCAGAAGGCAACGCGCACGCTCCGACAGGAACGACTCGTCGCCGTCCAGCGCCTCCTCCCGCGCCGGCAGCCGGCCGTCCAGGTATCGCTCGACCATCTTCGCGATCCGCGACTGGAGGTTCCCGAGGTCGTTGGCCAGATCCGCGTTGAGCCGCTGGACCATGGAATCGTACGAGAACGTACTATCTTGTCCGAGGGCCATCTCGCGCAGCAGGAAGTAGCGCAGCCCGTCGACGCCGAACTCCGGCACGAGGTCCGCCGGGGCGATCACGTTGCCCTCGGTCTTGGACATCTTGCCGCCCTCCCACAGCCACCAGCCGTGTCCCAGGATCTGACGCGGCAGGGGCCAGTCGAGGGCCATGAGCAGCGTCGTCCAGTACACGCTGTGGGTCGTCAGGATGTCCTTGCCGATGACGTGGACGTCGGCCGGATGTTCGCCCCACGCGGCGATCGCCCGCCGGGCCGTCCCCTCCGGCGCCTCGCCGGGCTCGGGGTCGACCGTCCCCGAGACGTAGTTCAACAGCGCGTCGACCCATACGTAGGTCACGGCGTCGGGGTCGAACGGCAGGGGCACCCCCCACGCGAGGCGCGTCCGGGGCCGCGAGATCGACAGATCCCGCAGGGGCTCCCGCAGAAAGCCCAGGATCTCGTTCCGCCGGGAGGCCGGGACCAGGAAGTCGGGGTTCTCCTCGATGTGCCGGACGAGGCGCTCCTGGAACGCGCCCATCCGGAAGAACCAGTTCGTCTCCTCGATCTCCTCCACGGCCCGGCCGCACTCCGGGCAGCGCCCGTCGACGAGGTCCTTCTCCGTCCAGTACCGCTCGTCGGCCACGCAGTACCATCCGACGTAGGAGTCGGTGTAGAGGAGGGGCTCGCCGTCCGGTGTCGTCCCGGCGTGGAGCGTCTCGAGGGCCAGCCCGACCAGCGCCTCGTGGTCCGGGTCCGTCGTCCGGATGAAGCGGTCGTAGCGCACCTCGAGCCCATCCCACGCGGCCTTCCACTCGACGGCCAGGGCATCGACGTGCTCGCGCGGCGAGACGCCCCGCGCCTCGGCCGCCCGGGCGACCTTCTGCCCGTGCTCGTCGGTCCCCGTCAGGAAGAGCACCTCGTCCCCCGCCATCCGCCGCCGCCGCGCCGCGACATCGGCCAGGATCGTAGGGTACGCGTGGCCGATGTGCGGGCGGTCGTTGACGTAGTAGATCGGCGTCGTCACGTAGAACCGCCCCATCCGCGGCAATCTAATCGCGCCCCGTGCCAAGGCCCCACGCCTCGTCGATTCGTCGCAGGAGTCGACCGTACCGAGGATCGGCTCGCAGCGGGCCGAGGACGTCCGGCGAGTAGTAGCGGGCGATCTCCGTGGCCGGGGAGTCCCATTCGCGGACCTGCTCGAAGAGCGCGAAGGCCTCGTCCCTTCGACCGAGAGCCGCGTGCACGAGACCAGCCGAGAACGGGTGGGACGCCTCATCGATCCGATCGAGGAACTCCCGCGTGGCCCGGACGTCGCCCGTGGCCACGTGACTGATCGCCAGCGCCGCGTTGATCTCGGCGTGGGAGGGGGCGCCTTCCGGAGGCACCAGGCGGAGCGCCTGGGAGTAGACCGAGATCGCCTCGCCGGGGCGGCCCAGCTGCTGGAGTGCCAGACCTTCCACGAACGCGGGCAGGCCGTATTCGGGCTGCATCTCCCTGGATCGGCGCGCTTCGTCGAGCGCGTGCTGCGTCTCGCCCCTTGCGAGCAGCGCCTCCGCGAGATAGACGTGGATGGCCGGGGACAACGGGTTGAGCTCGGCGGCCCGCCGGCCCCATCGCAGCGCGTCAGCAGGGCGTCCGAGCACGAGCTCCACCCAGCTCAACCAGATGTACGCCTCGGCGTAGGCCGGCTGCAGCTCGATGGCGCGCTTCAGCTCGGCCACCGCTTCGGGCCCGCGATGACGCAGGGACAGGATGATCCCGAGCGAGGCGTGCGCCTCCCCGAGGCCGGGATCGATTTCGACGGCGCGCCGCGCGGCTCTGAGCGGATCGTCGACCGACGCCGGGATCGGGAGACCATAGAACTCCAGCAACCCCAGGGCCTCGGCCAGACCGGCCCACGCGAGCGCGTAATCCGGGTCCCGTTCGATCGCCTGCTCGAAGTATTCGACGCTGCGGCGCAATGCGTCGGGTGTCCTCTGATCGACGAATCCGCGGCCCTGGACGTACAACCGGTAGGCCTCCAGGTCGCCGGTCGGGACGGTTTCGATGGCGGCCCGCTCCTCGCGGGTCAGGTGCACTTCCAGGGCCGTCGCGATCTGGAGCGTGATCTCGTGCTGGATCTCGAACAGGTTCTCGGCAGTCAGGTTCGCCCGGTAGCCGTCGGCCCACACCTGCTTGTCCTTCCGCGCGTCGACCAGGCGGGCGTTCACCTGTACCTGATCTCCGACCCGCTGGACCTCCCCCTGCAGGACCCATGCCACACCGAGCTCACGGGCGATCTTTTCGAGCGGTTCGTCGACCGTTCGATACCGCATCACCGAGGTGCGTGAGATGACGTCCAGGTCCGGCATCGTAGAGAGCTGGGTCAGGATGTCCCCGTGGATCCCCTCGGCGAATGTGGGATCGCCGCCTCGGCCAACCGTCTCGAAAGGCAGAACGGCGATCGAGCGATCGACCTGATCCGGGTCGAAGGTCCGTGACAGAAGGCCTGCCAGCGCGATCCCGACCGCCAGGGCGACCCCCCCGGCGAGCACGAGCGTGCGGCGGCTCGGGGACCATCGGGGCGGTCGGCTCTCCTCCGGCTCGGGCTCGACGGGGGCCGTCGAGGATACCGCGTAGATCCTGACCTTGCCGACGCCCTTCAGCTCGCGCTCCGCCCGCGGCTCGAAGTCGAGCTCCTTGAGCTGCCGGAGCTGCATGTAGACCGCGTCGCTGACGAGGATCTCCCCGGGCTCCGCCGCCTGGTGCAGACGGGCGGCCGTGTTGACGCCGTCTCCCAGGATGTCGCCGCCCGACGGGACAACGTCCCCGACGTGGATTCCCAGCCGCAGCGCGGCGTCCGGGATCGATTTCGCCTTCGCGCCCCGGGCGAACGCGTGCCGCAACGCGACCGCCGCCTCGATCGCGGCACGGGTGCTTGAGAACTCGGCCATCACCCCGTCGCCCATGAACTTGACGATCCGGCCGTCGAACCGGGAGACGACCCTTCGGGCCGCCCGCTCGAAGACCCGCACCAGCCGCAGGGCCCGGGCCTCGTCCCGCGACGACAGGTCGCTGTAGCCGACGATGTCGGCGAACAGGATGGCTGCAAGCCGGCTTCCCGCGCTCACGTCGTCTCAACTGGGTTCGTCGCTTCGCGGATGACGTCCTCCGATGGCATGCCGGCGCGGGGCCAATCTAGCCGAGGGGGCCGCGGCGACACCTCCGAGGGGCGTCAAGCGAGGGATCCGATGGACGGCGCCTGGGACACGATGATGCGCGCGACCCGCCCCGCTTCCTATCTTCATCGCATGCCGATGACCTCCGAGGAGATCGCCCGCCGACTCGCGCGGGCCGACCGGACGCGCGCTGCGCTCCGCCGTACCACACGGGAGATGCGCGCCCTCGGCGACTGCGTCCTTTCCCGACGAAAGGAGCGGACCGGTGGATCTGACGGATCCGACCGCCACCGCGCTCGTGGCCGTGGCCGCGGCCGAGCGGACCGGTAGGGGCTACGCCCTGTATGGCGGTTTGCTGCTGGCGGCGTACGGCGAGCTCCGCGAGACGCGCGACGTCGGTCTGGCCGTCACCTCGCTGGACGCGGCGGCGATTCGCGCGGCGCTGGAAGAGATGCGCGTGCCCACCAGCCCGAACTTCGAAGGGATGACCTTCGGGGGGCTCCGCCTGGACCGGGTGAACGTGATCGGGGGCGACGACGACCTCGGTCTGAACACGATCGATCTGGTCAGGCCGGCCAGCGATCGGTATGCCGAGGAGGCACTCGATCGGGCGATCGAGGCCCCGCTGCGCGACCGCATGGTGCGGGTCCTGTCGCCCGAGGACTTCGTCCTGTTCAAGCTCCTGTCCACCCGGGAGCGCGACCTGGAGGACGCGGCGTCCGTCCTGCGTCGAGCCGCGGGAAAGGTCGACCGCGACTTCCTGGACCGCGAAGTCGAGCGGCTGGCGGACGAGCTCCCGGCCGTAGAGATCCGCGTCCGCTGGAACCGGCTGCGGGGGGTCGATTCCGACTGACGCCGACTGCGCTTGCGGACCGGTCGTCGCGACTCTCTCTCGTCCTGTACCACCGGAGACGAGTCCCCCGGCGATGCATGATCGGAAACGAGTACAGGTTCGGCGACGACCAGCGTTCCCTCCAAGGCCTGGCCCCGTGGGGTTCAGCGACTCTCCATAGTCGCTGGCGACGCTCGCTCGGGGATCGGATCGACAGGCCCTAAAGCGATAAGCAAACATCCTAACGCGGAACTTTTATAGGCCGTTCCATTTGATTGTGCTACTCGATTGATTTTTCAAATAAACTAGTAACAATATTTTATCAGCGCAAACACATTACATGGTAGGAGATTTCAGACACCGAGCGCTCGGCGACATATATTGTAACGTGCAAACCGCAATGACTTGACCCTGCGTCCAACCCGTCGCAGCGCCCACCTTATTCAAGACTTCATACAACGCTGGTTTAGAAGACTCGCTGATTATCCTGAAACGACCTGATGTGATTAAGGACCATAACCTTAATGTCTTCTTAATACATACTTTGTCAATACTAGGCAATCAAGAATGTCGCTATCCCCGATCGTTTTGCACTGAAACCATAAGATCAAAAGAAGGACACGAGACATCTGGCGAGTGAAAGCAGACATTGCCGCCTTTTGCTTGGATATATCGGGTTACAATTATTGTTGTCGAGCATCTGGCTATTTTGGCCATGGGTCCGCTGGCCTCTGGATTGAACCCTTTCACGCGCGCAGCGCGCGCAGGGCCTCCCAGTACAGCAGCGTCGGCGTGAGGTTGGCCCACACCTTCTCGCGGGCCCGGAGGAGCCCGCGCGCCATGCCGGCCAGGGCGGCCGGGTCGTGGCGCTCGGCGGCCCGCCGGTAGGCCTCCACGAGGCCCGGATGGCGCGGCGCCCGGCCGTCGCCGAGGGCGACCGCGAGCGCGTCCTCGACCATCGACGACAGGAACTCGAACACGTGCTCGTGCTCCTCGCGGACCCGCGGCAGGTCGGCGTCGAGGAGGAGCGCGTAGGGCGTCTCGGCGCCGAGGACTCCGGCCTGGAAGAGCCGCCCGGCGAGCTCGCGCAGCGCGAGGACGGCGGGGTCGGCGAGGGCCAGGGCGCGGCCCGGGCGGCCGTCGGCCAGAGCGACCAGCGCGTCGGCCTCGTCGGCCGAGAGCTCGAGCCGCTCGTCGACGACGGCGCGCACCGCCTCGTCGGAGACCGGCGCGAAGGCCAGCGCCTGGACGCGCGAGTGGATCGTGTCGGGCAAGGCGTCGGGGCGGGTCGCGGTCAGAACGAAGCGCGTCGCCCGCGGGACCTCCTCGAGGAGCTTCATCAGCATGCCGGTCGGCTCGTCTCCCGGCGGGTGCTGGTCGACGTCGCCCAGGAGGAACACCTGCTCGTCGGCCTCGAACGGCGGGCGCGTCGCCTGCCGGGCGATCGTCTGGAAGTCCTCCATGCGGAACGACGCCGGGTGGGCGTAGGTCGCCGGCTCGGCGGGCCGCCCCGCGCGGCGCGCGAGGTCCTCGGCGCGGGCGTCCCCCTTGTAGTACGTCTCGGCCGGGCGCGGGAAGTACCAGTGGACATCGGGGTGGTTGGTCATGAGGACCCGGCGGCACGCGGCGCAGCGGCCGCACGGGCCGGCGTCGAGGTCGGGCTCCTCCCCCGCTGCCGGGGCCTCGGGCTCCGGCTCGAGCCCCAGCCCGAGGTTCAGCTCCCCGCTCCCGCCGCCCGCGCACAGGAGCCGCTGCGCGAGCCAGCGCGCGGCCGTCTGCTTGCCGACCCCGGCGGGGCCGTGGAACAGCAGCGCGCGCCCGAGGCGCCCGCGCGCCAGGGCCGCGTTCAGCGCGCGCCGGACCGCGTCGTGCCCATGGAGCCGGATCGCG
>CAZCZH010000059.1:0-12888 GCA_964502985.1 uncultured Gemmatimonadales bacterium | reverse complement strand
GTGGCCATGCTCCTCGTCGTCCTGCTGGCCGGATTCCTGGCCGACTTCCCGCTACCCGGAGCGATTTCGTGAACCGCGTCCTGGCGATCCTGCTGGTCCTCCTCACGCCGATCGCCGCCCGAGCGCACGCCGTCGTCTATCCGCCGACGGCTCCCCCGGGAGCATACCAGCGATACGTCCTGCGCGTGCCGAACGAGCGCGACGTCGACACGGTGCGGATCGCGATCGATTTCCCTGCCGCGGTGACCGTCGTGTCGTTCGAGGACGTGCCGGGCTGGAACCTGGAGATCCGCCGGGACAGGGGACGCATCGTGGGCGCCGTGTGGACCGGGAAGCTGTCTCCCGAGCGGTTCGTCGAGCTGCCGTTCGTGGCCGTCGATCCGCAGGCCGGAGAGCGACTCGAATGGCCCGTCGACCAGACCTATGCCGGCGGCGAGGTCGTCGCTTGGCGTGGCCCGGAGGGCTCCGAGACCCCGGCTTCGACGACCCGTGTCGAGCCCCTGGACGGGCTGTCGACCGCGTGGCCCCTGGGCCTCGCCGGCGGCGCGCTGCTGGTCTCGCTGCTCTCGCTCGGTCTGACCCTCCGCCATCGAACCCCCGCCTGAGGGGCGCTGACCCGATCCGTCCCGCCGCGATCGGCGCCGATCAGAGCTCGGAGCGGATGGCCCACAGGTCGGGGAAGGCCGGGCGGAACAGGGTTCGCTTGAGGAACTCGACGCCGCTCGAGCCGCCGGTGCCGCGCTTCTGGCCGATCGTCCGCTCTACCATCTTGACATGCCGGTAACGCCACTCCTGGACTCCCTCGTCCAGGTCGACCAGCCGCTCGCACAGCTCGGCCGTGGCACGGTCTTCGCGATATACGTCGATGAGCGTCCGTTGCACGGCCGGGTCCTCCGTCACCGGGGCGATCACGTCGCGCTCCAGGGCCGGGCGCGGGACCGCGTATCCTGACCGATCGAGGAACGCGAGAAACGCGTCCCACAGGGTGGGCTCCGCCAGCCGCCTCTCCAGGGCCGCACGCTCGCGACTTCCTTCCGGGAACTCGGCCAGGACGCGCTCGTCCTTCATCCCGAGCGCGAACTCGAGCTCGCGGAACTGGACCGACTGCGACCCGCTGGCCGTCTCGAGTCGTTCGCGAAACGCGTCGAAGTCGATCGGCGTCATCGTCTCCAGCACGTCCGTCTGGGCCACGACGAGCTTGAGGACGGTCAGAACGCGCTTGAGCGTGTGCAGGGCGGTGGGCAACTCCCCAGCGGCGAGTCGGTGCTCGAGCTCCTGCAGCTCGTGGAGGATCTCCTTGAACCACAGCTCGTAGACCTGATGGATGACGATGAACAGGATCTCGTCGTGCTCGTCCGAGCGGGGTCGCTGCAGCGACAGGAGCGCGTCCAGCTCCAGATAGCCGCCGTAGGTCAGCTCTTCGGGGGGATTGTTCCACGCCACGGCACCCATGATAACGCGCGCGGCGCGCTCTTCCCACGTGCGGCCGAGGGCTTTCCCCCGATCGACTGGCCTGGCTATACTCCGGTCGAAGTCATGCGCGCCGCGTCCGTCCTCCTGGCCCTCATGGCCGTGGCCGTCGTCACGGGCTGCCGGAAGACCGAGCGCCCGGCGGTCGCGGTCACTGCCGTCGAGCTCCACACGGCGTTCGCCGCCGACGAGCGAGACGCCCGCCGCCGCTTCGACGGCCGGGACCTGGTGATCCGTGGCGAGCTCGCCATGGCCCAGCCGCGCTTCCGCGGGACGACGATGAAGGGCGAGATGATCATGCCCGCCAAGGTCTACCTGCGGACCGAGGTCGACACGCTCCCGACCGACATCAAGTACGTCGAGGCGGAGGGGTCCTTCGAGGTCCCCGACTCGATCGGGAACATGGCCCTCGATCCGCGTCTCGTGCCGGGGACGGTCGTGCGCGTGTCGTGTCCCCACGCCCGGATCCGCTGGACCGATCCAGGTCTCTACCTTTCGGACTGCTCGCTGACCGGAAGGGACTGACCGGCTCCGCACGGGGTTGCGTCGCGTCGAGGGCGCGCCCATCGTACGCGTCGTGCCAACGTTCCTCGCCCTGTTGTGCCTGTCCGCCGGCCCGCTCCGACCGCTCCCGGCCCAGGTCCCGACCACGACCGCTGCGGATCGCGACTCCTTCCGGCTGTTCTGGGTCGGCCGGCCGGTCGGCGTCGAGCGCGACAGCGTGCGGCGGAACGGCGACGGGCTGCGGACCGAGGTCGATTTCCGCTATGTCGACCGCGGAACGCCCGTCATCCTCACCGCCGTACTCGTCCGTTCGACCGATGGCACACCGCGTCGTCTCGCGCTCCATGGGCAGGTCGCGCGCCGCGTGGCGACGGACGTCGAGGTCGACGTCGACGGGCCCCGGGTGACGTTTCGGCGCGGCGACTCGACGCGCGTCGTGGCGACGCCGGAGCGCTTCTTTCCCATCGCCGGGTACGCGCCGATCGGGGTCCAGGCCGCGCTCCTCGAATACTGGCGGAGCCACGGGCGCCCGGAACGTCTCGCCACGCTGCCCGAGGGCGAGGTGCGGATCATCGCCCGCGGGACGGACCGGATCCCTTTCGAAGGCGCCGAGCGGAACCTCGAGCGCTACGCTGTCGGCGGTCTGATCTGGGGCGAGGAGACCCTGTGGGCCGACTCGGACGGCAGGCTCGTGGCGGCCGTCACGATCGATGCCGAGGGCGACCCGTTCGAGGCTCTGCGCTTCGGCTGGGAATCCGCTCTCCCGTGGTTCGTCGCCCGCGCCGCCGAGGACGGCCTGGCCCGGCTGGGCGAGGCCACGCCGGGCGAGCCGATCGGCGAGCGGCCGCTGGTCCTGGAGAACGGGCGCGTCGTGACCGGCCTCGAGGAACATGCCCTCCAAGACGCGGTCGTCGTGATCGAGAACGGCCGTATCGTCGCCGTCGGTCCTCGCGCGGATGTGGCCCTGCCAGCCGACGCCCGTCATCTCGAGCTCGCCGGCCGGACCGTCCTGCCCGGGCTGTGGGACATGCACGCCCATCTGGCCCAGGTCGAGTGGTGCCCGGTGTACCTGGCGGCCGGGGTCACGACCGTGCGCGACGTGGGAAACGACATCGGCTTCATCCGCGCGCTGCGGGACGCGGCCGCCGAAGGCCGCGGGCCCGCGCCGCGGATCCTGGTGGCCGGGATCCTGTTCGGTGACGAGGTCTCGACCGAGGCCGAGGCGCGGGCCCGCGTCCGCGCCTACCACGACGACGGCTTCCAGCAGATCAAGATCTACAGCTACGTGAAACCCGAGCTCGTCCCGGCGATCACAGACGAGGCGCACGCCCTGGGGATGACGGTCACGGGGCACGTCCCCGAGGGGATGGACCTGTACGACGGGCTCGCGGCGGGGATGGACCAGATCAATCACCTGGGGTATGTCGACGCCGTCATGCGGCCGGACTCGGCCGGTGACGACGCGCTGCCGGAGGTCGATTCGCCGCGCGGACGACGAGCCATCGAGGCCATGGCCGAGGGCGACATCGTCCTCGACCCGACGCTGGCCTTGTACGAGCTCCACGGCCGTCCGACCAACGTGCCGCTGGACTCGATCGAGCCGGGAGCGGCCAAGGTGGCGCCCGAGCTGGCCGGCCCTCTGAACGGGATCGGCGTGTTGCCCGAGCGGGCCGCCGCCGCGCGGCGCCTGATGCGGCGACGGCTGGATATCCTGGGAGCGCTGCACGAGGCGGGCGTGCGGATCGTCGCCGGGACCGACATGGGGGTCCCCGGCTACTCGCTGTATCGCGAGATCGAGCTGTACACGCGGGCCGGCTTCACGCCGCTCGAGGCGCTGCGCGCGGCGACCGCCGTGTCGGCGTCCGTCATGGGGCTCGCGAACGAGGTGGGCACGATCGAGCCCGGCAAGCGGGCCGACCTGATCGTCGTCGACGGGGACCCGCTGGCCGACATTCGAGCGCTCCGAACGGTGCACACGGTGATCACGCGCGGGCGGATCTACGACAGCGCGGAGCTGTGGCGCCTGGTCGGGTTCGCCCCCTGAGCTGACGCGCCAGCGCGTCCCGACCCGCGACCTGCCCCCGGAGCTCGCGCGCGAGGCGCGGCCATTCGCCCTCTATGCGTGCGGCTACGTCGGGCTGGCGTTCGTCATCGGCTTCCTCGTGCGGGCCCGACCCGTACCACTGTGGGGGGCGTCGAGCTTCCTCGAGGACGCGTGGTACGCGGTCGTGTTCAAGGGCGTGTTCCTGCTCGCCGTCCCGTGGGCGCTGTTCCGCTCGCGCGGCCATCGATTGCCCGAGCTCCTGTACGGGTGGCGCCCGACGCCGAGCGCCCTGGCCGCCGTCGGCCTGGCGTTCGCCGTGGGGCTCTCGCTCAACCCTGGCTACGTGCCGGAGATCCGCGCCGCGGCGCCTGCGTTTCCCGCGTGGGAGGCCACCGGCCGGATCGCGCTCGGCGCGCTGCTGGCCCTGGCGACGGCCGGCTTTCCCGAGGAGTTCGTCTACCGCGGGATCCTGCAGACCCGGCTCGAGCGCGCCCTTGGGCGGGCCCCGGCGATCGCTCTTACGGTCGTCCTGTTCACCGCCTGGCACCTGCCCGCGCGATACGTTCTGTCACGCGGCGTCGAGGGGACGGCCGGCGACTGGGGATCGGTGCTCCTCGGGACGGGCGTCCCGGTGGCGTTCGTGGGCCTCGTCTTCGGGCTCGCGTGGGACCGCTGGCGGAACCTTCCGGCGCTGGTCGCCGCCCACTGGGCGATCGACCTGCTCCCCAAGGTGGCCTCGCTGCTGAAGATCCCGCCGCACTAGGCGGAAGCGGGTCGAAACCCGAGCTCGTCGAGGGTCCCGGCGAACTCCGGCCGGTCTCGCAGCGACCGCCAGTCGGGGAGGATCGCACCCAGCCGGACCAGCGGGTCGTGCTCGGCGATGGCCCGGTGGGCGAGCGCGGCCGCGTCGGCGAAACGTCCCGCGGCTCCAGCCGTGGCTACCAGCCAGAACGTCTGCACGGACTCGGTGCGCGCCCGCGCGCGCAACTCGTCGTCGATGGCCTCGGCCAGATCGCGTCGTCCCGAGCCCTCGTACGCCACGGCGAGAGGACCGAAGCCCCACGGGCTGCGACCCGAGATCGCCAGCGCGTAGCGCGCCACCGGGATCGCCTCCTCGTACCTCGACGCCCAGACGAGGGTCTCCGCCAGGACGAAGTGCGACAGGAACGAATCGGGATCCAGCTCGACCGCCCTGTGTCCCTCGGCGATGGCGTCCTCGTGCCTTGCGGCGGTCGACATCGTCAGGCAGCGCATCGCCGCGACCCACGGGTTGAGCGGGTCGTTCTCGACCGCCAGATCGCACTCGGCCACGGCCCGCTCGGCTTCCCCACCGACACAGGCCAACCACCACAGCGCGCGCTCGCACAGGGCACGAACGTGCCGGGGATCGGATCGTAACGCGGCTTCCCAGTGGCCCTTCGCGGTCTCGTGGTCGCGGTCGAACGACACGGCAAGGCTGGCCAGCGTGGCATGGGCCTCGGCCAGATCCGGATCCAGCTCGAGCGCCCGCCGCGCGGCTCGCTTCGCGCGGCCCAGCGTCTCGGCGGCGGGCCGCACGCCGTACAGGCCGAGCAGCCGATACGCGTCGCCGATCCAGGCATGCGCCTCGGCGAATTGCGGGTCCATCTCGACCGCGCGCTCGAAATGCGGCAGGGCGTCCAGGATCGCGCGACCTCGCCGGTATTGCAGCACGCGCCCCTTCAGGAACGACTCGTACGCTTCCACGTTCGACGTTCCCGGATGGGCCAGGCGCTCCCTGCGTGCTCCGGCCAGCGTCACCTGGAGCCGCGAGGCGATGGCCGTGGCGATCTCGTCCTGGATCGCGAACACGTCCGTCAGCTCGCGGTCGTAGCGCTCGGACCACAGGTGGTAGCCGTTCGCCGCGTCGACGAGCTGGGCCGTGATCCGGAGGCGATTCCCGGCCTTGCGGACGCTCCCTTCGAGGATCGTGCGCACGCTCAGCTTCTCGCCGACGATCCGCAGGTCCTCCGTCTTTCCCTTGAAGGTAAAGGCCGAGGTCCGCGCCGCGACGTGCAGCTCGGGGAGCTGGGTCAGGGCATTGATGATCTCCTCCGAGATCCCGTCGGCGAAGAACTCGTCTCCCGGGTCGGGGCTGAGGCTGGTGAACGGGAGCACGGCGAT
The DNA here is from genome assembly GCA_964502985.1 of uncultured Gemmatimonadales bacterium. GTDB lineage: Bacteria > Gemmatimonadota > Gemmatimonadetes > JACCXV01 > JAHWKZ01 > CAZCZH01. Next base: position 6,728 of record CAZCZH010000059.1, on the reverse strand, counting down.
CGACTTCTCCACCCCGGGGCGATCCCCGCCGCGGGTCGCGCCTCCCGAGGCTCGGGCCACGACATCGGCCGCCTTCGGGACGACCAGGTCCCCGGCCGCCACGGCGTACAGCCGGACCGATTCGCGGACGTTCTTGAGGGTCACTGGGCCCAGCTCGACCGTCGGCCAGCGCTGGTTCCCGAGGTGCGCCTGGACGCGCTCGGAGACGACGACGGCCCCCGGAGCTCCGACCGACTCGATCCGCGACGCCACGTTGACGGCATCGCCGTACGCTCCCTCGTCGTCGTAGGCCACCTCGCCGAGGTGGATCCCGATTCGCACGGGGATCCGCGGATAGGCCTGGAGCGCTTGCTGGATCTCCACCGCCGCGGCCACCGCCTCCGTGGCGCTGGGAAAGACGCTCGCGGTGCCGTCCCCCATCCGGTTGACGACCGTCCCGGCGTGGCTGGCGATGGCCTGGTCCAGCGTCGCCCGATGACGCTCACGCACCTGGCGCGCGGCCTCCTCGTCCTCGCCGAGAAGAGTAGTGAATCCCTCGATGTCGGTGAACATGATCGCCGCCAGATGCCGCCCACCGGGCCCGCCCGCCATCACGCCTCGCGCAGGTAGCCCCAGTTGTGCAGCCGGTCGTGGTCCTCGTGCCAGCGGTCGCCGATGTCGGTCCGGTAGTACATGTTGGGGATCATGATGTTCTTGATGCGGTTGTAGGCCTGTCCCTGGGCCTGACGCATGGTGGTTCCCGTGCCGACGACGATCAGGACGACCCCCGTGTTGCCGGTGATCACCCATTCGCCGTCGACCAGCTTGACGTCCTCGATGTGGACCCCGGCCAGATCGGGCTTCTTGAAGATGATGATCCGCTCGTCGGAGTTGACCTCGAACGTCTTCGGATCCTCGTAGGGGAAGGGCGGCACGACGATCCGTACGCCGACCTGGAAGCCGGACTTCGCCTTGAGGTCGACCTTCTCCCCAGCCGCCAGTCCCGCCAGCAGCTCCCCCATCGGGACGTTCAGGCCCTCCTGCTGGATGCTGATCGTCGGGTAGCCGAAGCGCGCCGTGAACTCGAGCGGATAGATCCCCTGCGCGTTGACGATGCAGTTCAGGTCCATGTACCCGACGTAGCGCTCCTCGCGGAACTTCTTCTCCATCTTGGCCAGGGTCTGGTTGAAGATCCGGTTGGGCTGGCTCCAGTACATCGCCGTGCCCATCTCGCCCGTCGACGGTCCGATGTTCCCCGGAAACAGCTTCTTGTGCTCGAAGTTGACGTTGATCGGCGTCACGAACTCGTGTCCGTTGAAAAACGCGCCGACCGCCACCTCGACACCCGATCGCCGGCGCTGCAGCTGAAAGTTCTTGACGCGATCGGCGTACACCTTGTCGTACGACTCGAGGACGTGGATCACGTCGGTGCCGTCCTCGTCCTCCCCGACGAACAGCAGGCGCTTGATGTTCTGCGCCTCGCCGCTGGGCTTGATGACGTAGCGCGCGGGGTTGGCCCGGACGAACGTGATCGCCTCGCCGAACGAAGTGAACTCCTCGAACGGGATGATGTTGATGCCGAAGCCCTTGAGCTCGGTCTGGCCGAAGCCGCGATCATCCTCGAGACGGTCCGTATAGGCCGTCCCTCCGACCACGGCCTTGCCCTTGCGGCGCAGCCGGTCGGCCTCCTCGCCCATGCCCAGCACGTCGTCGAATACGACCACCTCGGCCCACTCCGCGTCCGCCTTCCAGTCCGTCGACTTGGGGACGAAGCCGTCCCCCACCTGGCGCGCCTTCTTCTCGCGGATCCAGTACTTGACCGCGTGGCCCTCCTTGGCCACCTGCCAGGCGATGTCGGTGATGAGAGCGTCGTAGGAGACGAACAGGAACTTCACCGGTCGCCTCCTTCGGCAATGGAGGGTTTTCGCGAGGTGCTGTCACGCTGCGCGACCACGTTAGGAGCCCCGGCGATTCCGGGCAACGCCGGGACCGTGATCTGGACGGATCGCATTCGCCGGGTACATCGTGGAGCCGTCACCCCCTTCGGAAGGAGCTTCGCGTGCGCGCGTCGTCCTGGTCTCGCCTGGTGGGCTCAGCCGTCGCCGGATGCGCGCTGGCCGTCCTCCTGCGGACGCCGCTCGAACTGTACGCCCAGTCACCGGCCACCGGCCGGCCGGCACCCTTCGTCGTGGTCCTCGGGATCGCTCAGGACGGCGGCGTCCCGCAAGCCGGGGCCGATGGGGAGCCCGGCTGGTCCGACCCGGCCTTCCGCCGCCTCGTCGTGTGCCTCGGGCTGGTGGATCCCGCGAGTGGCCAGCGCTGGATGTTCGAGGCCACGCCGGACTTCCGGGAGCAGCTCCACCGCCTCGACGGGATCGCCCCCGCCGACGGCGTGCCGGGCCTCGACGGGATCTTCCTGACCCACGCCCACATGGGCCACTACACGGGCCTCGTGTTCCTGGGGCACGAGTCGATGGGGGCGCGCGACGTGCCGGTCTACGCGATGCCGCGCCTTTCGGAGTACCTGCGCACGAACGGACCGTGGAGCCAGCTCGTGGAGTACTCCAACATCCAGCTGCGGCCTCTCGCGGACGGGGTTCCGGTGCCGCTCGGCGAGGGTTTCGCCGTCATTCCGATCCGCGTTCCCCATCGGCAGGAATACTCCGAGGTCGTGGCGTTCCGGATCGACGGACCCGACCGATCGGTGTTGTTCCTGCCCGACATCGACGGCTGGCAGCAATGGGACGCCGCGGGCGTCCGCGTCGAGGACCTCATCGCCGACGTCGACGTGGCCTACCTGGACGGGACGTTCTTCGCCGACGGCGAGGTCCCGGGGCGCGACATGTCGGGCTTCCCGCACCCCAGGATTCGCGAAAGCCTGGCGCGCTTCGCCCACCTGCCACCGGCGGACCGGGCCAAGATCCGCTTCATCCACCTCAATCACACGAATCCCGCCCTGTGGCGCGACACGGACGAGCGGCGCGCGATCGAAGCCACCGGAATGCGAGTCGCCGAAGAAGGAGAGCGGGTCGGGCTGTGAGCGCAGTTACTTCCGCGGGCCGGAGACGATCGACCGAAGCTTCGCCAGCGCACGCTGGGTCAGGGTAGACCGCCCGCTGCGGAACTGGGCGACAGCCGCGGTGACGTAGGGCGCGAGCTGCCGGCGCGCGAAGGCCACATAGCCGACCTGCCGCATCTCGCCGAGCGCGCCCCCGTAGTGCTCGAGCAGAGACGCGGCGACGAGCTGGCCCGCGCGGGCCGCACCGACCCGCGCGGACGCGCCGAGCCAGCGCGCGCCACCCGGCAGGTCCCGCACCGCCGCCAGAGACCGACTTCCCCTGCCGCGCGGACTCCTCCGCGAGTCGGAGCCACACGTCGCGGATCGCGTCCACGGAGGGAAGACGATCGGGTCTCAGGCCGAGCGCCTCGCGCCGGATCTCCTCCCACTCCCGCCGCAGTCCCGCCACGTCAAGCGGGGGCGTATTGACGGTCGCGGCCAGCCTCGAGGACGTCCGTTCCAACCCCTCCAGCACCTGGTTCACGCTGGTGAAGCCGGTCCCGCTCCAGCAGGCCCCGCTCGGCGAGCGCATCGGCGATCGCGGGGATCAGCCTCCTTCCGGCGCCGGCGAGGTCCGCCAGGGCGGCCAGGATCCACACCGGCGAGGCGCGGAACGCGACCACCCCCAGCGCCTCGATCGCGTTGCCCGCCGTACGACTCGCCAGGAAACGGTCCGCCAGGGCTCCCTCGTCGTAGACCCCCTCCACCTCCCCGACCCGCTCGATCGCGAAGCGGAGCGTCGCCTCGACCAGGTTCCGGTAGAGCTGAGTTCGGCGGAGAACCGAGGGAAGAGCCACCTCCCCGACCTCCCGCACGACGCCGGCGCCGAGCGCCGCGACCGAGCGCACGAGCCGCTCGGGGAGCGACAGGAGGTAATCCGAGAGGGGGGACGCGCGCATGGGATCGTCCAGTATATTCGACTCCGTCGCCCGCAACGAAGGACGCCAATGCGCAAGTCCCGCCTGGAATCGTTCAGCGACGGGGTCGTCGCGATTCTGATCACCATCATGGTGCTCGAGCTGCGCGCTCCCCGGGAGACGACGTGGGACGCCTTGCGACCGCTCCTGCCGGTCTTCCTGACCTACGTCCTCAGCTTTCTGTATCTGGCCATCTACTGGAACAACCATCATCACATGTTCGTTCTCGTCCACCGCGTCAACGGGACAATCCTGTGGGCCAACCTGCATCTGCTGTTCTGGCTCTCGCTCATTCCGTTCGCGACGAGCTGGCTGGGCGAGAACCAGCTCGCGCCGGTGCCGACCGCCGCGTACGGCGGCGTGCTGCTGTGCGCCGCGCTTGCGTGGCTCGCGTTGGAATCGGCGATCATCGCCGATCAGGGTAGGGGCTCGGTTCTCCGGGAGGCGGTCGGGTCCGAGGTGAAGGGCAAGGTGTCCTCGGCCGCGTACGTGGTGGCGATAGGGCTCTCGTACGTCGCTCCGCGGGTTTCCATCGCGCTGTACGCCGCGGTCGCCGCCCTGTGGCTCGTGCCGGATCGCCGGATCGAGAGCCGGGTCGCGGCAGAGAGCGATCGTGGCTAGTTCGTCATGACGGGCATGGCGCGCGTGTCGTAGCTCTCCATCGAAGCCAGGACGTCGCCGACGTCCTCGATCCTTACCGTGCTGCCGACGAGCTGCCCCGGGTGGAGTCTCCCGGCCTCGATCCTTTCCAGCATCTCCGGATAGCGCGCGGCCTGCATGCCGAACGACCCGATGACCTCCAGCTCGCGGAATGTGATCACGTCCACGGGAATGCCGATCACTCCCTGGTCGCGCTTGTTCGACACGCCGAGCCGCAGATGGCGCCCGCGGGTGCGGAGGCTCAGGATGGCCGGGATCGCCGTCTCGGCGGCGCCCAGCGCGTCGACCGACACGTGCGCCCCTCCACCGGTCAGCTCGACGACTTCCTCCGCCGCGTGCGGTCCGGCGGTGACGGTGTGCGTCGCGCCGAGCTCCCGGGCGCGCTCGAGCTTGTCGGCGCTCCGCGAGACGGCCACGATCCGCGCGCCCAGGGCCGAGGCGATGTCCACGGCGGAAAGCCCCACGCCGCCGCAGGCGAACACGGCGACCCACTCGCCTTCCTTCACGCGAGCCTGATCGACGAGGCCGTGGTAGGCCGTCACGTAGCGGCATCCCATGCCGGCGGCCTCCGGGAACGGGATCGCCGCGGGCAGCTCGACCAGGTTCACGTCGGCGTTGGCCACTTTGGCGAACTCGGCGAAACCGCCCGTGTAGTGCATGCAGGGAAGGGTCAGGTTCGCGCAGACATTCTGGTGTCCCGCCTGGCAAAGCTCGCAGGTCCCGCACCCGTGGCAGAACGGGCTCACGACCCGGTCGCCCGCGGCGAAGCCGCGCACTTCGCTGCCAACCTCCTCGACCACGCCGCAGTACTCGTGCCCCAAAACCCCCGGCAGCGGGGGAACGATTCCCATCCATGTCGCTCCGCCATTCCACAGCGTGTAGTCGGAGCGGCAGATCCCGCATGCCTCGACGCTTAGTACGGCGTCCCTCGGACCGCACTCCGGATCCTGCCAGTCCTGGACCTTCAACGGCTCACCGAACGCCTCCATGACGGCTGCTTTCATGGCATCCTCCTACGCATGGAAACTTATCGCGGTCATTTGACCCGATCCTAGTCGCAGCGCCGATCCGGCGCAGTGAAGACGACGTCCTCCCATCAGCGGGCGGCCGGTCTCGGCGAAGTGGTCATAGACGGCCATCTTGATCCGCGTTTCGAGCGTCATCGCCCTCCCTCCGTGGATCGATCAAGGCTATCGCCTTCCCCGTCGGCCCGGTAGAATGGTGTGGTGAAGATCACCCGCGTCGCGGCCGACGTCGATGGCGTCACCCGGTTCGAGGACGTCGAGATCCCGCTCGAGCCTGCCGGGACGATCGGCGAGCTGTCGCGCGTGATGGGGGCGACCGGCGTCCAGTTCCGCGAGAACCCGCCCGACTACGACTACGACTGGCACCCGGCCCCGCGCCGGCAGCTCGTCGTCCTGCTGGACGGCGAGATCGAGGTCGAGGTCGGCGACGGGGAGCGGCGCCGCTTCAGGGGAGGCGACGTGCTGCTGCTCGAGGACACCGAGGGCCGCGGCCACCGCACGCGGAACGTCGCCCGCCGGCGCCGGCGCTCGCTGTTCATCCACCTCGAATGAGCGGCGGGTGCGCCGGCCGACCGGTCGCGCGCGACGCCGCCGGCGCGCTGCTCCGGTTTGCCGGGGCGGCGCCGAACCGGTCGGGCGTCGGCCAGCAGGCGATACCCCGCGGCGGAACCAGGGGCCGGTACGCGCCCTCCCCGCAGGTGCGCCTCGTCCCCGATCTCGTATTCGCTCGCTATGGCGACACGGTCCTGCGGCTGGACCTGTACCTGCCGGACTCGAGCCTCGGGGTCGTCCCCGGGATGGTCGTCGTGCGTGGCGGCGGCTGGACGACCGGCGATCGGAAGGCGTTCGCCCACGTCGCCTCGGCGCTGGCCGAGCGCGGGATCGCCGCCGCGAGCATCGAGTTCCGCACCGTGGACGTGGCCCGCTTCCCGGGCGCTGTCCAGGACGTCGAGGCGGCCGTCCGCTGGATGCGGGCGAACGGGGCGAGGTACGGGATCGCGCCCGCCGCGCTGGGCACGCTGGGGGGGTCCTCGGGGGCCACCATGGCACTGCTGGCCGGGGTGGACGGCGACCCCGGTCTGGAGGGCT
>CAZCZH010000058.1:0-13046 GCA_964502985.1 uncultured Gemmatimonadales bacterium | reverse complement strand
CTCCTGCATCAGGACGAGCGCGTCGAGCGGGTCGTCGTCGTCGGCCATGCTGCGCGGGATGAAGCCGTAGTTGGCGGGATACACGACCGACGAGTACAGCACGCGATCGACCTTGAGCAGCCCGGTCGGCTTGTCGACCTCGTACTTGACCTTGGCGCCCTTGGGGATCTCGACGACGGCGCGGAACTCGCGCGGAGCGTCCGCGCCGGGGTCGACGTCGTGCCAGGGGTGGGTCATCGCCGCTCGGCCCAGTAGTCGGCCATCCCGATCCGCTCGAGGACCGGCGGGTGGGTGTAGAACCAGGTCACAATCCAGCGCGGCGGGTCGACGGGCGCCAGGTTGGCGCGGGTCAGCCGCTCCTGAGTGGCGACGAACGTTCCCGGGTCCTCGGTCAGCTCGAGCGACAGCCAGTCGGCCTCGGCCTCCATGCGCCGGGCAAGGCTCGAGCCGAGCGGATTGAGGAGGAACAGGGCCAGCGACACGGCGAGCCACAAAAGGGGCAGCCCGGCCGGATCGCCGGCGCCGTCGAGCCGCGCGTCGTCTTGCGCGCGGCGTCGGGCGAAGAGCCCCAAAAGCCACGCCCCGACGACGATCCCCGGGACGGCCCACAGCAAGCCGCGCCGCAGGTGGTGCCGGATGCGGTGTCCCATCTCGTGGGCCACGACGAGCAGGGTCTCGGGCCGCGGCGCGCGCTCGAGGAGGGTGTCGTACAGGACGACCTGCTGGGTCGCGCCGAGGCCCGTGACGTAGGCGTTCAACCGGCGCGTGCGACGGCTCGCGTCCATCACACGCACGCGGCCGATGTCGAGGCCGGCCCGGCGCCCGATGTCGACGATCTCGCGCTCCAGCGCTCCATCGTTCAGCGGCCGGAAGTCGTTGAACAGGGGATCGACGACGAGCGGGGCGAGGAGCACCCCGGCCATCGTGACGAGGATGCCGGCCGCCGCGGCCACGCGCCAGCCGCGCTCAGGCCAGCGGCGGAGACATGCCAGGAAGCCGGCCGCGATGGCCGCATAGACCAGGATCCAGAACCCCTGGCGTCGGGCGAAGTCGAGGAGCCAGGCTCCGGACGTCTGGGTCGACAGGCCGTACGCGCGCTCGATCCGGTACCCCTGCCACGACAGCGGCAGCGCGACGACGGCCAGACCGACGAGCAGGAAGACGGCCGTCAGGAAGGCCGTGGCCAGGCGCCGGCCGCGGGCCACGCGACGCGCCGTCGCGGCCAGGGTCGAGCCCCCGCCAATCGCGACGAGCGCCGCGAGCGCGCCCCAGCGCAGGATCGTGTTGGCGGCCCATGTCGAATACCCCAGCGCGGCGTAGCCCGCCGCGCGGGTGCGGTACGCGGCGTCGAAGTGGGTCGCCGCGTCGACCGGCAGCACGCGCTGGTCGCCGCGCGCCAGGAGGTGCCCGAGGGAGAGCGCGAGGGCGCCCAGGGCGAGCGCGCCGAGACCCATCGACAGGGCCAGCCCGCGCCCCCGGAGCTTCACCGCGCGCCTGCCTCGCTCGTCAGGGGAACGAAGCGGACGCCGATCAGCTCCTCGCGCTCCAGGGCGCGGCCGGAGCGCCGCCAGCGCACGACGCGCTGAGTGAACCCGCGCCCGACGGGGGCCACGAGCCGCCCGCCGTCGGCGAGCTGGTCGAACAGAACCAGCGGGACCTCGGGCGGCGCGGCGGCCAGCAGGATCCCGTCGAACGGCGCCGCGCGAGGCCATCCCTGGCGCCCGTCGGCGGCGATCACGTGGACGTTGCGATACGCCAACCGGCGCAGCGTACGTCCGGCGCGCACGGCCAGCCAGGGGAGGATCTCGACGGCGTACACGCGGGCTACGATCTCGGCCAGGACGGCCGCCTGGTAGCCCGATCCCGTCCCGACTTCGAGCACGCGGTCGTCGGGATCAGGCTCCAGGGCCTCGGTCATGTACGCGACGATGTAGGGCTGGCTGATCGTCTGCTCGTAGCCGATCGGCAGCGGCTGGTCGGCGTAGGCCTGGTCGAGGAACTCGGGAGGGACGAACTCGTGCCGGGGAACGACGCGCATCGCCTCGAGGACCTCGGGATCACGGATCCCGCGGCCGGCGATCTGCTGCCGGGCCATGGCCTCACGGGCGGTTTCCCAATCGATTCCTGACCCCTCCTCCGCGACGGCGCGTCGGTCAGCGATCGCGCAGGGAATCGGCGAGCTCGGCGGCGCGGGCGCGCCACTCGGGGTACGGCCCCAGCAGCGTCTCGGCCTTGTCGAGCACGCCGATCGCGCCGTCCTCGTCTCCCAGGGCGATCCGGGCGCGGCCGAGGTGATAGTAGGCGAAGCCGTTGGTGGGGTCAATTTGGATCGCCGTCAGGAACCGGGCGGCCGCTTCCCGGGCCCGTCCGGCGATCAGGTATCCCTTTCCCTCTTCGACGACGCGCTGACTCGCCTCGCGAGCCGGGCTGCCGGCGTTGGCGTCGTCGGCCTGGGCGCGGTCGGTCGAGATGACGCGCGGCTCGGGCTCGGGGGCCGGCGCGTCGTCGCCCGGCCGCGACGTCGTGCGGGCGTCCCCGGGCGGGTGGCCCGCGTCGCGCTCCGGCTCGGCGCGCCGGCCGTGGGCGCAGCCGGCCACCAGCGCCAGCGCCAGAACCGCCGCGGCCGTTCTCAGAAGATCCACCAGCCGTCCCCGCCGCCGTGCAGATGGCACTCCTGGGTCGGCTCGGTCCCCTGGATGAACGGCTCGAAGCGCGTCACCGGGCAGCCCGGCGTGGCCAGCTCGCCCGTCGTGGGATCGATCTCGACCATGACGATGTCGCGCGGCGCGGGAAACGCCGGGCTCCGGTCGCCGTACCCGGAGCGTTTCATGAAGTCGACCCAGATGGGAAGCGCCGCCGAGTCGCCGTACAGGCCGATCGGCGCGTTGTCGTCGTAGCCGACCCACACCAGCGACACGATCTCCGGCGTGTACCCGACGAACCACGCGTCGCGGGTCGAGTTGGTGGTGCCCGTCTTGCCCGCCGCGTGGCCACCGTAGCCCAAGGCCCGCGCGCGGCGCGCCGTGCCGTAGTCGAGGACGTCCTGGAGCATCGAGTTGACCAGGTACACGGCGTCGGCCGGGAGCACGCGGTCCATCTCGACCTCGCGGTGCTGGACGACCTTCCCGCCGCGCGTGACGACGGACAGGATCGACAGCGGGCGGGTGCGGATGCCGCCGTTGGCCAGCGTGGCGTACGCCGACGCAAGCTCGAGCGGGGTGACCTCCATCGCTCCGAGGGCGATCGACGGAACGGCCTGCAGCCGGCTGTCGATCCCCGCCTCGTGCGCGGTGTGCGTGACGCGTCCCAGCCCGACGTCGAGCGCCAGCCGGCTGGTGGCCACGTTCATCGAGTTGCTGAGCGCCGTCCGGAGCGTCACGTCGCCGTGATACGTGCCGTCGTAGTTGTCGGGCGACCACTCCTGGCCGCCGGACTCGATGCTGAACGGCTCGTCCTCGATGACGGTCGCCGGGTTGTATCGCTCGGGGGTCAGGAACGCGGTGAGATAGACGAACGGCTTGAACGTCGAGCCGGGCTGGCGGTGCGCCTGGGCGGCCCGGTTGTACTGGCTGTCGCGGTAGTCGCGGCCGCCGATCATAGCCCGCACGAACCCCGTCTGCGGATCGAGGACGACGACCGCGCCCTCCAGGTCCCCGGCCCGCTTCTTGAGCCGCGGGTACCCCTCCTCGAGGTGGTCGAGGCCCTTCTCGAGCGCCTCTCGGGCGGAGATCTGATAGCTCGGATCGAGCGTCGTGAAGATCCGCAGCCCCTCGCTCTGGAGGAGCTTGCGGGGGTAGCGGTCGGCCAGCTCGTGGAGCACGTAGTCGACGAAGTGCGGCGCGTCGTTGGACCGCTCGTCGTCCTCGTGGCGCACCGCCAGCCGCTCTCCCAGGGCGCGGGCGTACTGGTCGTCGGAGATCCGGTCCTGATCGTGCATCAGCCGCAGCACGAGGTCGCGCCGGGCCTTGGCGCGGTCGGGATGACGCCGCGGGTTGTAGCCGCCCGGGTCGCGGATCAGCCCGGCCAGCATGGCCGCCTCGCTGACGTCCAGCTCGCGCACCGACTTGCCAAAGTAGTAGCGCGACGCCTCCTCGACGCCCATGATGCTCGAGGCTCCGCGCTGGCCGAAGTAGATCTCGTTCAGGTATGCCTCGAGGATCGCCTGCTTGGAGTACTTGAGCTCGAGGATCACGGCCATCGGCGCCTCGACGAGCTTGCGGCGGTACGTCCGCTCGGCCGTCAGGTAGTAGTTCTTGACGAGCTGCTGGGTGATCGTCGAGCCGCCCTGCCGTGTCGAGCCGGCCCGCACGTTGGCCCACAGCGCGCCCAGGATGCGGATCGGGTCGATCCCCGGGTGGCGGTAGAAGCGCGCGTCCTCGACGGACAGGATGGCCTCGACGACGTGCGGTGGGACCTCGTCGAGCTGGACCGGGGTTCGGTCCTCCATGTGCTGGTCGAAGATGACTCCCACCACCTCGGGCTCGAGGGCGGCGTTGGTCAGTTCTCGCCCGGAGCGTCCGTCGGTCACCTTCTCGACGGCGCCGGCGCGCGCCTGGACGCGGATCGGATAGGCCGGGTTGCGGCCGTCCGGATAGGCGAAGGCGTGCAGGTAGACCAGCCACTGGCCGCCGTCGTGGGCGTAGTCGCCCGGCTCGTCGACCCCGCCGGCCTGCTTTATATAGCCCAGCCGCCTGAGCCGATCCTCGAAGTCCCCGGCGTCCAGCCGGCGGCCGGGGAAGAGCAGGAACGCGTCCGAATACACCTTGGATGGCAGGTTCCACTTGCGGCCCTCCCACTTGGCCGTCACGCGGCGCTCGAGGACGATGCCGTACGCCGCCAGCGCGACGATGGCCAGGGCCAGCAGGGCACCGGCCAGGCGCAGGGTCCGGCCGCGGGTCGTGCGTCTGTTTCGGGGCATGGGCGTCGGGGGTCAGGGCCACGCCGGGCCCGGGGCGAGGCTCGGCTCGAGGTCGTCCGGGACCGCGGCGGCCCCGTCGAGGGAATCTACACCTGAGCCGGCGGAAAGATCACGCCAGGCGGCGCGATCAGCCGAGCACCCGCAGCCAGTTGCCGCCGAGGATGCGGGCGCGCTCGTCGGGGCCGTAGCCCCGCCGCTCGAGCTCGGCGGCGAGCTTCGGCAGGTCCTGGACGTCGTCCATCCCGCGGGCCGGGGCGGGCATCCCGTCGAAGTCCGAGCCCAGGCCGACATGGTCGATCCCGGCCACCTCGACGGCCCGCTCCAGGTGATCGACGATCGCCGTCCACGGCGGGTCCTCGTCGGCGCCCGGGGCGAGATAGCGGCTGAAGAAGTTGATCCCTACGAGGCCCCCGTTCGCCGCCAGGCCGCGGAGCTGGTCGTCGGACACGTTCCGCGGGTGGGGCCCGAGGGCCTCGGTCGCCGAGTGGCTGACGACCACCGGCCGGTCGACGCGCTCGAGGACCTGCCAGAACGTCTCGACGGAGGCGTGCGACAGGTCGACCAGGATCCCCGCCCTCGGCATCGCGTCGACGAGCTCCCGGCCGGCGTCGGACAGCCCGCCGTGGAGCCGCTCGCCGCCCGCCGCGTCGGCCCACTCGTTGGAGTTCATCCAGGTCAGGGTCAGGTAGCGCGCGCCGAGGGCCGCGAGGCGCTCGAGGTTCTCGATCCGGCCCTCGAGGGCCTGGCCGTTCTCGACGCCCGCCAGGAGGGCGACCCGGCCCTCGGCGGCGAGCGCCCGCACCTGGGCCGCGTCCGTGGCCAGGCCCGCCCGGCCGGCGTGGCGCCGCGCGGCCTCGACGATCGACCCCAGCAGCGACTCGCAGCGCGCCAGGGCGCCGCCCGCGGCGTACGCCGGGTCGATCCACGCCGCGAGGAACGCCGCGTCGAGCCCGCCGTCGGCCATCCGTGGCAGGTCGGCGTGGCCGTCGGCGTGCCGCTCCCCGAGGTCGAGTCCCTCGTCGACCATCCTGAGCGGCGTGTCGAGGTGGCCGTCGACGACGAGCGCGCCGTCGATCATCGGCCGCACCGCGCGATCAACGCGCGGCCTCGGCGAGCGACAGGAAGGCGGCGATCCCCAGGGCGTCGACGGCGAGGTCCTTCCACGAGGCGCGCTCGCGCTGGACACCCGCGTCGAACGCCTCCTTGAGGAGGCCCGCGGCGGCGCCCGAGACGACGGCCGCCGCGTTCCGCCGGCCGACGTCGGCGTCGAGCCCCGTCGCCAGGGCGTAGCCCGCCGCCGCCGCGCCGTAGCCCCCGCCGAAGTGGAGCGCCTTGTCGGGCGCCAGCCAGCGGTCGCGGCCCGCGTCGAAAGCCTGCGCGCGCGCGGGGCCCGGCGCGAGCCCCGCGAGGCACGCCAGCGCGGCGAGGGGAACGAGCGTCTTGAACGGTCGCACGAGACTCCGCGTCGAGAGAGGGAAGACGAGTTCCGGGGTCGACGACCTCCCGGCGCGGGAATATCGAGCGCCGGGCCTCGCGCCGCATCCGCACCTACCGGTTGACAGCCAATAATTAAGGAACATATAATTAGCGCCCTATGAAAAGTGAGGCCAATCCGGACCCGCTCGCCCGCTCTGTGCGCCGGGCGCACGACGAGCCGGGGCTCGAGCAGAAGCTCGGCCCCGCGATTCTGTGCCTCGGGCGGCTCCTCAAGCGGCGACTCGAGCACGCCCTCGGCGAGACGGGACTCGACCTGACGCCGGCCCAGGCGCGGGTCCTGGTGGCGCTCCACTTCGGCGGGCCGATGAGCCAGCACGAGCTGGCCGGGCACATCGACGTCGAGCCCTCGACGCTCGTCGGCACGCTGGACGTCATGGAGCGCGACGGACTCGCCCGGCGCGAGCGCGATCCCAGCGACCGGCGGGCGCACCGGGTCCATCTGACGGAAGCCGGCGCGTCGCGCGTTCCCCGGCTGTTCGCCCTGTGGGACTCGGTCGAGGAGGAGCTCGCCGGGGATCTCGAGGCGGCCCAGCGGGCCGACCTCCGGGCGCGCCTGGCGGAGCTCATCGAGCGGCTGACGACGGACGACGAATGCGGCTGCGGAGCGTGAGCCCGGGGAGCCCCGAAAAACGGCGGCCCGCCACAGGGCGGGCCGCCGGGGAGCGGCTCCTGCCGGGTCAAACAGGAACCGCGGGTGATCCCCGGAAGGGGGGCTCCCGGAGATCCAGGCCAGGTCGTGGAACATCGCCTGGCATCCATAAGAACGACGCGGGCGGACGATTTGTTCAATTCCGCGGGCGCCCCGGGCTCGGTTCGCGCGTGCTGCGCGGCGAAACCCGACTCGCCGTCTGGCGTAGGGATCGAGGTGCGGAAGGAAGGAGATCGATGCGCGCTCTGGCTTTGACATTCGCGATCGCGATCGGCGCGGCGGCGGCGAGCCCCGCGGCAGCCCAGGAGCCGTCGCGTGAGGGCCCGGCCCGGCTGTCGGTGGAGCAGGCCGTCGAGCGCGCCCTGGCGGCCAACGACCAGGCGCGGATCGCTCGCGCCGGCGTCGACCGCACGCAGGGACTGGTCCGGCAGGCCCTCTCGGCGGCCCTGCCGAGCGTGGACGCGACGTACCAGCTGACGCGCAACCTCCAGCAGCCGATCCTGTTCTTCAACCAGGACGGGGAGACCAGCCAGGTGCGGATCGGAAACGCCAACGAGCACCTGTTCGGCGTGACCGTCGAGCAGACCGTGTTCGACCGCAGCCTGGGCGCCGGGGTGCGCGCCGCGAAGCACGGCAACGCGGCCAGCGAGGCGAACTACGACCGCGCGTTGAGCGACGTCGCGCTGGAGACCCGCCGGGCGTACTACGACGCTCTGCTGGCGCGCTCGCAGGTCGAGGTCGCGGAGAACGCGGTGCGGATCGCCGAGGCGCGCTCCAGGCAGGTCGAGCTGTTCAACCAGGTCGGCACGGCGTCGGAGTTCGACCTTTTGACGGCGCGCGTCAATCTCGAGAACGCCCGGCCGCGGGCCATCCAGGCGCGCAACCAGCGCCGGCTGGCGGAGAACGAGCTCAAGCGCGTGATCGGCGAGCCCCTCGACGAGGATCTCGTCCTGACGGATTCGCTGGCCTACGCGCCGGTCGACGTCACGCTGGACGAGGCGACGGCGCGCGCCCTGGCGTCGCGCTCGGACCTCGAAGCGCAGCAGCAGACGGTCGCGCTGAACGAGGAGCTGGTGAACGTCGAGCGCGCCGACGGCTACCCGACGCTCAGCCTGCGTCTGAACGTCCAGCGGCGCTCGACGTCGGACCAGTTCATCCCCCAGGACCGCGACTTCAGCCAGTCCGCCTCGGCCGCGCTGGCCCTGTCGGTGCCCGTGTTCGACGGCCGCGAGACGGAGGGCCGTACGCTCCAGGCGCGGGCCGACTACGTGGCCTCCCTGGAGCGCCTCAAGGGTCTCGAGCAGGACGTCCGTCTGGACGTCCTCGACGCGTGGCAGACGGCGCAGGCCGCGGCCGAGGCGGTCGAGGCGACGCGGGCCACCGTGGAGCAGGCGCAGAAGGCCTACGACATCGCGACCGTTCGCTTCAAGAACGGCCTGTCGACCCAGCTCGAGCTGCAGGACGCCGAGCAGGGCCTGACCCAGGCCCGCTCGAACGCGGCCCAGGCGCTGTACGATCACATGCTGGCGCGGGCCCGGCTGCGGCACGCCATGGGGGGCTGGTGATCCGCGCGCATGCCGTCGTCGCGGCGCTGACGCTGATCGCGGCCGGCGTGGGGCAAGGCGCGGCGTGGGCCCAGGAGCGCCCCGAGGCCCCGCCGCCGGGCGGCATCGTCGAGCACGCGCACGACTTCGCCGTGGCCCTCGGGGCGGGTCACTTCCGCTGGGACGACGCGGCCCCGTACGACGACCTGTCGCTGTTCGACGTGTCGGTCGAGCGCCTCCTGTGGCAGGGGATCCGCGGCCGGGCCGGCGCGGCCTTCGGCCGGACGGACCTGAACCTGGAGGGCGACAAGATCAGCACGAACGTGTTCTGGATCGATCTCCAGGTGCTGGTCGCGCCCGAGTTCGGTCCGCTGGCCGACTCGCCCGTCCTGCCGTACGGACTGATCGGCGTGGGGGCCGTCGTGACCGACCCCAGTGAGGATCCGCGGATCGAGCCCACGACGCGGAGTCAGTCCTCGGTGACGTGGGGCGGCGGCGTGCGCGGCCGGGTGGCCCGCCGCCTCGAGGCGTCGGCCGACGTCGTGGGATCGATGCTGCGCCTGGCCGATCCCGTGAACGCGCAGGACAACGACACGACGACGATCCACAATCTGCGATGGGAAGGACGGATCCAGTGGCGTTTCTGAGATCGATCGGCGCATCGATAGCGCTTCTCGCGGCCGGGGCTCTCGTGACGGCCTGCGGCGGCGACTCGGAGGGGGGTGGGCCCGGGGCGGCGGTGGTGGATACCGTCCGGGCGAGGGCGGAGGACGTCCCGCAGCTCGTCCAGGCGGTGGGGACGGTGGAGGCCGACAACCAGACGACGGTCGCCGCCGAGGTCCGCGGCCAGGTCTCGAAGATCGTGCGCGACGAGGGTAGCCGGGTCGCCGCCGGCGCCGCCGTCATCCAGCTCGATCCCGGCAATTACCGCTACGAGGCGGAGCAGGCCCAGGCCAACCTGGAGAAGGCGCGGACCCAGCTGGCCCTGGACGAGAGCCTGCTCGAGCGCTACGACAAGCTCCTCGCGGCCGGCGCCATCGACCAGCAGACGTACGACGACCTGAAGGCCAAGGTGGCCTCGGAGCGCGCCACGGTGGGCCAGACCACGGCGGCCCTGGGCACGGCGCGGCACGACCTCGGCAAGACGACGATCCGGGCGCCGTTCGCCGGGACGGTGGGCAAGCGCCACGTCCAGCTCGGACAGTACGTCGCCGCGGACGACCCGATCTTCGACCTGGTCGACGCCTCGCCGGTCCGCGTCCGGTTCAGCGTACCCGAGACGTACGTCGGCGTCGTCGACGAGGGCGACCCGGTGCGCTTCCGCGTGCGCTCGGATACGGTCTCGGCGCGCGTCGCCCAGGTCGACTACGTGAGCCCGAAGATCGACCCCGGGACACGCACGTTCGAGGTCACGGCGAGCTATCAGAACGCGGACCTCTCCGTCCGCCCGGGGGCGTTCGCCGACGTCTCGCTGACGACCGATATTCACAGGGGCGCGGCCGTGGTTCCCGAGGAGGCCCTGGTCACCGAAGGGACCCAGAACTACGTCTACGTCGTGCGCGACTCGACCGTCTCCAAGCGTCCGGTCACGGTCGGGAGCCGGTTCGACGGGATGGTCGAGATCGCGTCCGGAGTGGAGCCCGGGGTGTCGGTCGTGAACGTCGGCCAGCAGGGGCTGCCCGACGGGGCGCGCGTGCGGGTATCCACCGGCGCCCGACCCGAAACCTTGCAGCGGGAGTAGTCACGTGTTCGCCTCCGATACCGCCATCCGCCGGCCGATCTTCACCATCATGGCCATGTCGGCCATCGTCCTGTTCGGCTACCTCGGATACCGCGCGCTGGGGATCAACCAGTATCCGAACGTGGACTTTCCGACGGTGTCGATCTCGACCGTGCTGCCGGGCGCCAGCCCGGAGGTCGTCGAGTCGGCCGTCACGGACGTCATCGAGAACGAGCTGAACTCGATCGAGGGGGTCAAGCACATCGACTCCAGCTCGCAGCTCGGCGTGTCGAACATCTCGGTCGAGTTCGAGCTCGGCCGGGACGTCGATCTCGCCGCGCAGGACGTACGGGCCAAGGTCGCCGCTGTGGAGGGCCAGTTGCCGCGGGACGTCGAGCCGCCGGTCATCTCCAAGCTCGACATCAGCGCCCAGCCGATCATGTGGATCGCCGTCACCGGTCCCGACCAGCAGGCGGTCAACGAGTACGCCCGCTGGACGCTCAGGCCGCGGCTGCAGACGGTCGATGGCGTGGGCGACATCCGCCTCGGCGGCTACCGCGAGCGCGAGATCCGGATCTGGGTCGACCGCGACAAGCTCGAGGCGTACGACCTGACGGCGGGAGAGCTGGTGACCGCGCTGCAGCGCCAGAACGTCGAGGTGCCCGGCGGGAACCTGGAGTCCGGCGCGCGCGAGACGGTCGTCAAGATCGAGGGCGAGGTGCCGACGGTGCAGGCGTTCGGCGACCTGATCGTGGCGTACCGCAACGGGGCGCCGGTCCGGCTCGGTGAGCTGGCGCGGATCGAGGACGGGCTGGAGCCCAATCGCGGCGTGGCGCGCTACGACCAGAAGCCCACGGTCGGGCTGGGCGTCGCCCCGCGCTCGGGAGCCAACGCCGTGGCCGTGGCCAACGCGGTCAAGGACCGCATGGAGGTTCTGCGACCGACCCTGCCGGCCGGGATGGACTACCAGGTCGCGTTCGACGGCTCCGACACGATCAAGCGCTCGATCGCCGACGCCCAGAAGGAGCTGCTGTACGGCGCCTTCTTCGCCATGGTGATCGTGCTCCTGTTCCTCCGCTCGTGGCGCTCGACGGTGATCATCGGCCTGGCCATCCCGACGTCGATCCTGGGGACGTTCGGCTTCATGAACGCGTTCGGCTTCACGCTGAACACGTTCACCGTGCTGGCGCTGGCGCTGGCCATCGGCATCGTGATCGACGACGCGATCGTCGTGCTGGAGAACGTGTATCGGCACATGGAGGAGGGGCAGCCGGCCCGCGAGGCGGCCTCGTTCGGGACGAGCGAGATCGCCCTGGCGATCATCGCCACCACGTTCTCGCTGGCCGCGGTGTTCCTGCCAGTGGCCTTCATGAAGGGGATCGTGGGGCGGTTCCTGTTCCAGTTCGGCGTCACCGTCGCCGTGGCCATCCTGCTGTCGCTGGTCGTGGCCCTGACCCTGACGCCCATGCTGTGCAGCCGGTTCCTGCATCACGAGGAGCGCCGCTCGAACCGCGTCTTCGCCTGGATCGGGGAGGGACTGGACTGGGTCGACTCCCGCTATCGGAAGGGGCTCGAGTGGACGCTCGGGCACCGCTGGCAGACGGTGGGCATCGCGGCCGTGGTGTCGATCCTCGGCTTCCTGCTCGTGCTGCCGCTTCCCAAGCAGCTCACGCCGGAGGTCGACGAGTCGGGCTTCATCATCGCCTCCGAGGCGCCCGTCGAGAGCTCGATCGAGCACACCGACGAGCTTCAGAAGCAGCTCGAGAGCATCGTCGCGACGATCCCCGAGGTGGACGGGTTCTTCTCGGTGACGGGCCTGTTCGGCGGTCCGAACCAGGGGTTCATGTTCGTGCGGCTCGTCAAGCCCGGGCAGCGCGACCGCAGCCAGCAGGAGGTCATGAACGCGCTTCGCGGTCGGCTGGCCCAGGTCCCGGGCATCCGGGCCTACGTGTCGACGTTCGGCAGCGTGTTCTCGCGCGGCAGCAACTCGGAGCCGTTCCAGTACGTCATCCAGGGCCCGGACCTGCAGAAGCTGCGTGACTACTCGGAGCAGATCATGGCGCGGCTGGGCAAGGAGGTGCCCGGAGTCGTCGACATGCGCACCGACATGAAGCTCCAGAAGCCCGAAGTGCGGGTCGAGATGGATCGCGCCAAGGCGGCCGGCATGGGCGTCGACGTGGCGTCCATCGCCCAGATCATCAACATCCTGATCGGCTCGCAGGAGGCGACGATCTACAAGGAGGGCGGCCATCGCTACGACGTGCGCGTCCGGGTCGAGGACGCCCAGCGCAACCAGCCCGCGGACATCACGCAGCTCGCCGCGCGCACCGAGGACGGTTCGCTGGTGCGCCTGGGGAACTTCGTCGACCTGCAGGAGGGGACGGGGATCAACGTCATCAACCGGCGCGACCGCCAGCGGGCGATCACGATCGTCGGGAATCTGCAGGGGGCGGCCCTGGGGGACGCCGTCTCGGCGGCCGACCGGATCGCCGGCGAGATCCTCCCCGACGGCTACTCGACGAACGTGACGGGAGCGTCGGAGACGTTCCAGGAGACGTTCTCGTCGCTGTTGTTCGCGCTGTTCCTGGCGGCCGTCATCACGTACATGCTGCTGGCCAGCCAGTTCGAGTCCTTGATCCACCCGTTCACCATCATGGGCGCGGCGCCGCTGGCCACGATCGGGTCGTTCGGCCTGCTGCTCGTGACGGGGCAGTCGCT
>CAZCZH010000057.1:2168-13055 GCA_964502985.1 uncultured Gemmatimonadales bacterium | reverse complement strand
CGACCCACCATTCGCGGATCGCCGCCGCGGTCGGCTCCGGCGCGTCGACGTGGGGCCAGCGGCCGGTGCCCGGCACGACGCGCTGGGTCAGGTCGGGCCGCACGCCGCGGTACGTCTCCGGGGCGGCCGGGTTGGAGCGCGCCCGCGCGCCCCAGGCCACCATCGCCGGGCAGCCGAGGCGGGCCAGCGCCGCGCGCGGATCCCACTGCAGGTCACCGGCCCACAGCGACCACAGGGGCCACCACGAATCGGGCTGGGAGGCGTACCGGTGGAGGTCCTCGGCGCGGGCCTCCAGGTCGACCGGCTGGACGGCCAGGGCGGCGCGCAGCATGGCCCGACGCGCCGACGCGCTGGCGCGGGCGCGGTACACCAGCTCGCCGATCGGCGAGCGCAGGAGCTGGTACGTGAGGGGACGCCAGGTCGGCGTCTCGAGGATCCCCGGCCCTTCCGGCTCGGGCGGAGCGAGGAGCGCCACCCCCGATGTGGCGTTGCCCAGCCGCGTCGCGGCCTCGACGGCGTACGCCGCCGACAGCCCGCTGCCGACGAGCAGCGTCGGGTGCCCGACGGCGTGCCGGACGAGCTCGACGATGGCGTCGAAGAACAGGTCCGGCCCGTAGCGCATGCGCGGCCGATCGGAGCGCCCGAATCCCGGCAGGTCGACGACCCATGTCTCGAAGGACTCCCCGAGGCGGACGGCGAGGGGCGCCATCTCCGCCCCGGAGGCGCCGGCGTACAGGTCGTGCAGGAGCAGCGCCGGCGGTCCCGCGCCGCGCCGCGTCAGGAACAGGTCGGCGTGGCGCCAGGCGAAGCGGTCCGGAACGCCGGGTGGGGGGAGCGGTGGATCGGGAGGGGAGAGCCGCAGCAGGTGGGCCGCGGCGTACGCCCCGGCGCCGGCGACCAGCGACGCGGCGGCGAGCTTTCGGGGGATTCCCATGGGCGGCCTACGCTAGACCGGGCGGGAAGCCGCGGCAAGCGATCCGCGGCTGCGGTATCGGCGCCGCTCAGCTGGCGGGGCCGTCCTCGAAGGCGTGGATCGCGACCGACCGCGCGTGGTGGTTGTCGAGGAACACCTCGAACGAGTACGTCGCCGGCCGGGGCAGGTGCAGGTTGTTGATGTCCATGATCGACTGCGCGGTCATCGGGCGGCCGGGCACGGCACCGCGCAGCGTCACCTGCCCGTTGATCGAGAACAGCTGCCCGCCGTCCTCGTCGACCAGCTGGATGTCGAGCGGATAGGTGCCTTCCTCGCCGACGCGGGCCTCGACCCGCAAAACGAGCGCCAGGTGGGGATGGCTGCAGGGAAACTCCGCGGCGTGGATCGAGTTGAAGATGCCGAGCAGGTTGAGCTTGCCTTCGCGGCTGACGTTCGCCGCGTCGCAGCACACCGCTAGCGTGACCTCCAAGCGGGCCTCCAGCTGGGTTTCGACAGGCGTCGCGGCAGCTTAGTGCCCCGCGTCGGGCGACACCAGTCAGCCGGCCAGGATGTCCAGGTACCGCGTGGAGGGCGCCGTGTTGAGCGGCGGGTTGTAACGCCGCACGAACAGGCGCTCGGCGAGCCGGGCCTGCTCGACCGTCAGGTCGCTCACCCAGTGGATCACGCGGGCGCTGGCGGCCTTGAGGTCCTCGGCCTCGAGCAGCTCGAGCAGGCGCCCCCGCAGGTCGCGCGCGCTGCCGACGAGCAGCACACGGTCGGGCGACAGCCCGGGTCCTGCGGCGACGATGTAGACCCCGGTCGTCCGTGGCACCCTCAGGCGCACGGCCAGGCGACTCCAGGGCGTTCTGCGCAGATCTTCCTTCATACGAGCGTCCTTTCCAGGCGAACCTCCTTCGGTGGGCAAGCGCAGAGCGCCTTCCCGGTCGACGACCTCATGATGAGCAAAGAGTGTGCCGAATCGATGAAGAAGTGCGGGGCCGAGCCGGTCGACTAAGCACCGCTCAGCCCCGCGGGTGGGCGAGGTGGCCCCATCCACTCACCCCGCCCTGGTCTCGATCTCAGGTCAGCACTTGCTCCAGCCGCAATGCTTGCAGGTCAGGCAGGCGTTCTCGTTCACCACCGGGCTGCCACAGTCCGGGCACGAGGACATCGGTCGCGCGGGCATGGCCCCCGGTCCCTGGTACGCCTCGCTCTCGGCAGCCGCCTTGACGACGGCCTCCGGCGGGGCCCCGCCCTCGACCGGCGTCGCGGGGTCCCCGCGTCGCTCCAGATAGCGCTCCAGCGCGCGCCCGATCGCATCCGGTGCGGACAGGATGAGCTCGCCGTTGTCCCACACCGGGTTCGGCCCGGAGATGCCCTTCAGCTCGGTGATGATGGCCCGCGGGTCGATGCCCGAGCGAAGCCCCAGCGAGATCAGCCGGCACATGGCCTCGGATTGCGCCGCTGCGGAGCCGCCGGCCTTGCCCAGCGAGGCGAACACCTCGCACACGCCGTCGGAATCCTCGTTGAGCGTGATGTACAGCTTGCCCTCTCCCGTCCGGATGCGCTCTGTCTCCCCGCGCGTGATGGCCGGGCGTGGCCGGGGGCGCGCCTTGGGAGCCGTCGCCACCGCCGCGGGTCGCGCCCGGGCGTCGGCCCCGGCCTGGCTGGCGGCGGCGCCGGCCTTCTCGTCGTGGGCGTGCTTGTCGGTGACCAAAATCCCCTCGCGGCTCCCCTCGCGATATACGGTGATCCCCTTCAAGCCGGACCTGTAGGCCGTGATGTAGATGTCGGCCACGGTCTCGACCGATACGTCGGTGGGCAGGTTGACGGTCGACGAGATCGACGAGTCCACCCAGCGCTGGATCGTGCCCTGCATGCGGACGCGGAAGTAGGGGTCGATGTCGTGCGCCGTGACGACGTGCTCGGGAAGCTCTTCGTCGTCTCCCCACAGCGCCTTGATCAGCGGGTGATAGACCTTGTACTCGCTGAACGTCTCCCCGTCCTCCTGCTTCACGCGCCGCTTGTAGCTGGTGCAGAAGATCGGCTCGACGCCGCTCGAGCACTGGGCCACGATCGAACCCGTGCCGACGGGCGGGACGGTGAGCACGGTCGAGTTGCGCAGGCCGAACTGGCGGATCTGCTCGCGCAGATCCTCGGGCAGAGCCTGGATGAAACGCGAGCGTTCCAGGCCGTCCCACGAGTACAGCGGAAACGAGCCCTTCTCGCGCGCCAGGTCGATCGAGGTCTGATACGCGGTGCGGCAGATCGTCTCCATGATCCGGTCCACGGTCTCGAGGGCCTGATCGCTGTCGTAGCGGACCTCCATCTGGACCAGCGCGTCGGCCAGGCCCGTGATCCCCAGCCCGATTCGACGATCCGACTCCACCGCGCGCTTGATCTTCTCGAGCGCGTGGCAGCTCATGTTGTAGTCGATGACGTCGTCGAGGAAGCGCGTCGCCGTACGTGCCACGTCGGCCAGGGTTTCGTAATCGAAGGCATGGTCCGGGCCCACGAAGCGGGCCAGGTTGATCGAGCCCAGGTTGCATGCGGTATAGGCCGCCAGCGGCTGCTCGCCACACGGATTCGTCGACACGAGCGGGTTGGCGTATTCGACGTTGTGGTACTCCTTCATCGTGTCCCAGAAGATGATCCCGGGCTCCGCCGAGGCGTGGGCGTTCTCGATGATCTTGCGCCACAGGTCGCGGGCGCGGACGGTCTTGAACGTCTTGCCACCCCACCGCAGGTCGAAGTCGGCGTCCTCCAGCACGGCGTGCATGAACTCGTGCGTGACGAGACACGAGATGTTGGCGTACTGCACCTTCCGCCGCCGCTGGTCGTTCTTGATCGTGATGAAGTCCTCGATGTCGGGATGATCGACGCGCATCGTCAGCATCAGGGCCCCGCGCCGCCCGGCCTGGCTGACGGTGTTGGTCGACTCGGACAGCAGGTTCATGAACGAGGTCGATCCCGGAGAGCCCTGGACGGTGGCGTTGACCGGCGCGCCCCGGGGCCGCAGGATCGACAGGTCGGTCCCCACCCCGCCGCCCGTGCGGTACACCATCGCGCTCTCGCTCAGGCAGCGGTAGATGCCCTCCAGGCTGTCCTCGGTGATCGGGATCACGTAGCAGTTCGCGAGGGTCGGCTTGCGCCGCGCGTCGTCGCGACCCGCGCCGTGCATCACGCGGCCGCCGGGCACGAACTTGAAGTCGAACAGGATCGAGAAGAACTCCTCGTACCAGTACTCGCCGTCTTCCTCGACGCTGGACAGGGCACGCGCCACGCGCTCCCACAGCTCGAGCGGGCCGCTCTCGCCGGGGGCCAGGTACTTGTTGCGCAGGACGTCGGCCGCCAGGCTGTCCGGGTAATACGTCTCGGTGCGCCGGGCGCGGTCCAGGATGCGGGGGGCGTCGGGTTCGGTGAGGAAGGTCAGGTAGCGATCGAACGAGGAGTCGGTCATGGACAGCCCTCTCGCGGGGCCGCGGCCCCGGCGCGATGTCGGGACGCGAATCGGCCTCCGCGGATGCGGAGAAGAAGGACGTTAGAGCCGCGGTGGACCGGGCCGAGGCCCGTGCGGATGGCACCGAACGACCCTGTGGATTCCATTTGCTCAGTGCCCGGGACGAGGCGAATCCGAGTGTATCAAACCTCGAGGATCGTGTCAAGAAAAAACTACAAGATATAGCGGTCGAGCCGTCCCCGACCCCAATATGTGGTGGATAATTCGGGGGAAACCCCGGGGACGGCCGGTGGATTGCCGGTGGACGCGGTGGGGAATCCGGTGGACGGCGGGCGCGGTTGACAGGGTCTGCCATAAGGCGGTAGGATTGGATCCCGGTCGCCGTTCGAGGAACGGCGCCCGACGGCCTTTTTCATGCATCCATCTGGAGGGACGATGGCCGAATCCATGACCCGCGAAGAGGTTGCCACCCGCGCCGAGACCCTGGATGCGGGCGAGGAGATCCTGAGCGCCACGCCAGCCGCGACGAGCAAGGTCCGCGAGCTCATGGAGCGCGAGGGGCTCGGCGACAAGGGGCTGCGGGTTCGCGTCGTGGGCGGCGGATGCCACGGCTTCAGCTACGCGCTGGGGTTCGACGATCGCAAGGACGCGGATACCGTCCAGACGATCGACGGCGTGGACTTCCTCGTGGACAAGTTCAGCCAGCCGTACCTGATGGGAGCCAACGTCGATTTCGTCGACGGGCTCAACGGGACGGGTTTCAAGATCGGTAATCCGAACGCCAAGTCGACGTGCGGCTGCGGAGAGTCCTTCACCGCCTGAGCCGCTGAGCGCTTCGAATCTCGCGCCGCCCGGCGGCGCGCCACCGCTACACTGGGTCTTCCGGCTCCCTCCCCGATCGGGGAGGGAGCTTTTTTCGTCCCCCGCGACGACTCCCCGAGCGCGCGGCCCGTCTTGCTCGCCCGCCGTCCGGCACCCGATACTAGCGCAGGAAACGGCTTCTCCGACTCGCGACCGTGAAGCGTGACATGAGCACCGTGCTGCCCCATCGACTGGCGGCCGTGTGGTTCGCGGACATCGCCGGCTACAGCCGGCTGACCGTCGACAACGAGGACGCCGCGCTGCGCCTCGTCAAGCTGTTCCAGGAATCGGCGCGGTGGGTCGTCAAGCGGCACGCAGGTCGGCTCATCAAGTTCCAGGGCGATTCCGCCCTGGCCGAATTCTCCAGCACGGAGGCGGCGGTCAAGGCCGGGCGGATCCTGGCGCTGACCTTCCAGCGCCGTGCCGAGGAGGCCGGGCTGGCTTCCCCCCCGCTGCATCTGGGGATCCACGTGGGGGAGGTGGCCCGGGCCCCGGACGGCGACCTGTACGGCGAGGGCGTGAACATCGCGGCGCGGCTCGAGGAGCTGTCCGAGCCCGGCCAGTTCCTGGCCAGCGAGGACGTCTGGCGCCAGCTGCATCAGCGCGAGGGGTTCCGCTTCGCGTCGCTCGGCGAGCGGACGCTCGCCGGCGCGCGGGAGCCACTCCATGTGTACGAGATCCGCTCGGCGGGCGTCGAGGAGGCGTGGGACGCGGGCCGCGCCGCGCCCGGCGGGCGCTGGGGCGAGTTTTTCGCGGAGCTGCGGCGGCGCAGGGTGCTGCGCGTGGCGCTGGCCTACGCGGTCGCGGGATGGCTGGCGATGCTCGCCGCCGCGCTCGGGTTCTCGGCCCTCGGGCTGCCGGCGAGCGCCGCGTGGGGCGTCGTGGTGGCGGTGGTGGCGGGGTTCCCGCTGGCGCTGGTCGTGGCGTGGACCTACGAGATCACCGCCGACGGTCTTCACCGCCGCGTGCTGTCGCCGGCCGAGACGTCGATCTCCCGGCGCCAGCGACTGGCCTGGCTCGGGCTCGGGATCCTCGTGGCGCTGTTCGGCTTCGGTCTCTCCGCCCGGTACCTGCCGATGCCCGGGCCGACGCCGGAGCCGGCAGCCGTAAACTGGCCTCCCAGCCGGATCGCCGTCCTGTACTTCGACGACTTCAGCCCCGGCCACCGCCTGGAGTATCTGGTCGACGGGCTGACCGAGGCCCTGATCCACGAGATCGGCGAGGTCCCCGGTCTGGAGGTCGTGTCGCGCAACGGCGTCAAGCCGTACCGCGACGCCAGCATCCCGGTCGACAGCGTGGCGCGAGCGCTCCGGGTGGGGACCCTCGTCCAGGGCAGCGTCGCCGAATCGGGAGATCGACTGCGGGTCGCCGTGCAGATGATCGACGGACCGACGGGAACGCTCCTCGAAAGCGAGACGATCGAGCGCCCGCGCGGCGAGCTGTTCGCCCTGCAGGACGACCTCGCGCGACAGGTGGCGGACTTCCTGCGGCGTCGCCTGGGCGAGGAGATCCGCCTCCACGAGCTCACGGTGGGCACGCGGGACGTCGCCGCGTGGGAGCTCGTCCAGCGCGCCGAGGGGGCGCGCGACGGCGCCCGGACGTTCGTCGAGTCGGGGGACCTGGCCGCGGCCGGGCGCCAGTACGACTACGCGGATTCGCTGCTCGCCCGGGCCGCGGCGCGCGACTCGGCGTGGCCCCGGCCGCTGATCGAACGCGCCCGGCTGGCGTACGAGCGGGGTCGCTGGTTCCGGTTCTCGGATGTCGAGCGCCTCGATCGCTGGATCGACGTCGGCCTGGGCTACGTGCAGCGCGCGCTGGCGCTCGCGCCCGGTGATCCGGACGCGCTGGAGCTGAGAGGCGAGCTGCGCTGGCACCGCTGGAGCTACGTGCCGGAAGCCGACGCGGAGCGCGCCGCCGGCCTCCTTCGCGCGGCCGAAAGCGACCTGCGCGCGGCCGTCGCCGGCAACCCCCAGCAGGCCGGGGCCTGGGCCTGGCTGAGCCAGGTCGAGTCGGCCCGCGGCAACACCGGCGAGGCGTACCTCGCGGCGCAGAAGGCGTACCAGGCCGACGCCTACCTGGACAACGCGCGGGACGTCATCTGGTGGCTGGCGATCTCGTCGTACGATCTGGATCGGCCGGAGGAGGCCCGGCGGTGGTGCTTGGAGGGGCAGCGCCGGTTCCCGGAGTTCTATCGGTTCACCGAGTGCAAGCTTTGGCTCATGACGATGAGCGGGATCCCGCCCGAGCCGGCCCGCGCGTGGTCGCTGCTGCGTGAGTTCCGGTCCCTGACCCCGCCCCAGGAGGAGGCGTTCCTCGATCGCCGGGCGCGGATGGCCGTGGCGGCGGTCGTGGCGCGGGCCGGCCTGCGCGACAGCGCGCGCGCCGTGGCGACGGCGGCGCGGGCCGGATCCGGGCCAGACCCGTCCCACGAGCTGGCGTACTACGAGGCCTTCGTGCGGACCCTGCTCGGCGACCGGTCAGCCGCGCTCGACGACCTCGAGGAATATCTGGCGGCCAATCCGGGCGACCGCAGCGAGGCCGCCCGGACGTGGTGGTTCGAGCCGTTGCACGACGAGCCGCGCTTCCGCCGGCTGGTCGGCGAGTCGGTCGACTGACTCAGGGCGCGGCCGGGCCGCTGGATCCGGCGTCGGGCGATGACGCGCTCGTGTCGGCCGCGGTCGTGTCCCGCCCCGCCTCGGCCGGGGGCGCCGGCGGCGGGTTCCCGATCGCCGCGAACGCGCTTCCCGAGCCACCCTTGCCACCCAGCCCCTCGTACGCGGCCCATGCCGGCGTCGGCGTGGCCGGCGACCCGTCGATCAGCCGGCGCAACGGCCCGAGCGCCGTCGACGCCGGGCACTTCAAGTCGCACGGGGCGATCGAGTCGAGCACCTCGAGGACTCCACCGCGGTCGTGGGCGATTCGCGCCTCTTGCGTGGGATTCAGCACGCACAGGCCGACGACGAAGCTGTCGACGAGCGCCTCCCGGGGAGTGAACGAGATCTCGTACATCGGGGGCCGTACGTCGAGACCGCGTGTGGCGAACGCCGCGGGGAGCTTCTCGGGGAGCGATTCGTCGCTCGGGCTCAGACGCCGGATGTCGACCCGCACGGAATCCCTCACGGCTCCCTGGGGGATCTCGACGCACGCTTTGCCGTTGGGCGGCTGGACGAGCCCGCCGGCGTGGCCGACGACCTGCGAGGCGACGGTCTTGTCCTTGGCCCTGCAGCCGGCGGCGATGCCGAGAGCGAGGACGGCGACGAGAGAGAGGAGGACGGACCGCATGGCTGAGCCTCCTGGTTGAGGAATCCTGACTACGCCAGCGTAGCCCGACCGCGCGCGGCGTGTCAATCTGCCTTCGACCCGAGCCACGCCTCGCGCAGGGCGCGCATCGCGTCCGTCA
The DNA here is from genome assembly GCA_964502985.1 of uncultured Gemmatimonadales bacterium. Lineage (GTDB taxonomy): Bacteria > Gemmatimonadota > Gemmatimonadetes > JACCXV01 > JAHWKZ01 > CAZCZH01. The sequence goes on along the minus strand of CAZCZH010000057.1, from coordinate 4,421 downwards.
CGGGGCGGCCGGCGGCTTCGTACGGCACGAGCTCGAGCTCCGGGTCGGCGGCCAGGACGAGGGTCGCGCGCTTGGCCATGCCGCGCTGCACGAATGCGACCGCGATCGTGTCTCCCGGCGCGTGGCCGGCGATCGCGGCCGCGACGTCCTCCGACGTGCGCACGGAGCGACCCCCCAGCTCGACGATCCGGTCGCCGTTGTCGACCCCGGCGACGTAGAGAGGCGTCCCGACGAGGGTCGGCTGGGCGACGAGGAGTCCGTCGTCGCCGGCCTCGAGGGTAGCCGGGCCGATCGTCACGCGATCCGGTCGAGCCGGACGCAGCGTGAGCCCGGCCGGCGCCAGCAGCGCGGCGAAATCGGGCACCTCTCGACCACGCACGAAGCGCCGGAAGAACTCGGCGGCGAACGCCGGGTCCGCGGCCACCTCGCCGAGGACCCGCTGCAGGTCGTCGACCGTGTACGGGCGGGCCGGCGTCGAGCCCTCCTGCAGGGCGCCGTACTCGCGCCACATGGCGCGCATGTAGTCGTCGAGCGTGCGCCCGAACCGCTCGCGCAGGGTGAGGTCGAGGCCCAGGGCGACGACCTCGCCCCACGTGTAGTACGAGATGAACGTGTTGTCCCGGTTGACGAGATCGATCGACGTGGCGGCGTCGACGAACGGCGCCTCCTGGCTCATCTGGAGCGGGCTCCGCAGCCGGCGCGCCGGGGAGTTGACCACCGTCGACACGGCCTGGCCCTCCTGGGCGGCGAAGTCGGCCAGCGGAACGAACCCGGCCCGCGCCAGGATCAGGTGGCCGTAGTAGTTGGTGAACCCCTCGCCGAACCACAGCCCGTCCGACATGTCCGCGCGCTCGAAGTCGAACGGCTCGATCTGGGCCGCGCGCAGGCGCTCCATGTTCCAGGCGTGGAAGAACTCGTGGGCCAGCGTGCCGAGGTTGTCCAGCGCCCCCGTGGCCAGCGGGCGTCGGCTCAGGATCAGGGTCGAGTTGCGGTGCTCCATCCCGTCGCCGTAGACCCACGGCAGGTAGTCGGCGATGAAGGTGTACGTCCCGTGGTCGAACGCCGGCAGGCTCCCGAATACGGCCGCCTCCTCGTCGACGATCCGGCGCGCCATGTCGGCGAAGCGCGTGGCGTCCTCGTCGGTCCCCTGGTGGTGCAGGGCGAGCCGGATCGTGGTCCGGCCGTCCGGCCCGGCGCGCCACTCGCGGAGCGTGAAGGCGCTGAGCTCGGTCGGGGAGTCCATGAAGTACTGCAAGTCGGGCGCCTCGAACGTGGCCGGGTCGTCGGTCGGCACGAGCTGAGTGGCGATCCGCCAGTCGTAGACCGGGTGGAACGTGACGCGGATCGGCCGGTCCTCGAGCCCGCGCGCGAAGGCGAACGCGGCCGGCATGTTGAAGTGGGCATGGGTCGAATCGATTCCGGCGTAGGTGCCGTCGGCGTGGTCGCCGAACACCGTGTAGCGCAGGACCACGGTTCCGTCGTGGCCCGTCACGCGCCACGAGTACGGCGTGTCACGGGTCAGCTCGACGGGCCGTCCGCTCCCGTCGACGGCCGACACGTCGTAGACGTTCTTGGCGAACTCGTGGAGCGCGTAGCGCCCGGGGGAGGCGCGGCTCACGACGGCCTCGAGCGGGGTTCCGGGGGAAAGGTCGTGGAACGTGATGGCGATCCGCGCTTCGTGATGGACGGCGTCGGGGAACGACACGTCGTACAGGACGGGGGACGAGACGCTCGCGGACGCTTCCCGCTGGGCCGCCGCGCGCGGCGCAGCCGCCAGCAGGGCGAGGCCGGCCACGAGGGCGGCGAACTTCACATCGCCTCCAGGGCGCTCAGGACCTCCTCGTCGTGACCGTCCACCTTGACGTGCGGGAACACGCGGGCGATTCGCCCGGCCTCGTCGATCAGGAAAGTCGTGCGCTCGATCCCCATGTACTTCTTGCCGTACATCGACTTCTCCTTCCAGACGCCGTATCGCTCGGACACGTCGGAGTCGGCGTCGGACAGGAGCGTAAAGGTCAGGCCCTCCTTCTGGCGGAACTTCTCGTGACTCTCCACGGAGTCCTTGGACACGCCGAGGACGACCGCGTCCAGCCCCTCGAAGCGTGGCAGGGCAGCCTCGAACGCGCACGCCTCGGCTGTGCAGCCGGAGGTCATGTCCTTGGGATAGAAATACAGGACCACCTTCCTGCCGCGCAGGTCCGCGAGCCGGACTTTCCGGCCCTCGGTCGAGGGGAGGTCGAAGTCGGGAGCGGA
>CAZCZH010000057.1:0-2158 GCA_964502985.1 uncultured Gemmatimonadales bacterium | reverse complement strand
CGGAATCGCCTTGCGCTGGTAGGGGCATGGGAGCTCTCCTGTCGGTATGGGCCATGAGCGACGGCCCCCGAAGTTAGGCCCCGTGCGGGACGACGCCACGCGGATTACGTTCTCGAATCAGTGGGCTCACCGAACCCCGTCGAGCGGCACTACGGACGCGACCCCGACCCCGTCGGACGCGTGATGGCGGTCCTCGCGGCCCGCGGCGTGGACGTGCACGAGCTCGACCTGGCGGATCTCGGCGAGGTCGATCAGCTCCACCTGCGGGGCATCGAGGGGACCCGCGAGCTGGCCCGCCTGGCCGGCCTGCACGCCGGCGAGAGGGTACTCGACCTGGGCTCGGGGCTGGGGGGTCCGGCGCGCGTCCTGGCGGCCGAGTTCGGCTGTCGCGTGACGGGGGTCGACCTGACAGAGACGTTTCGCGCGGCCGCCGAGGCGCTGACGGAGCGGGTCGGTCTCGGCGACCACGTCCGGTTCCAGCGCGCGGACGTCACCGACCTCCCGCTGGACGACGAATCCTTCGATGCGGCGTGGCTCGTCCACGCGTCGATGAACGTGGCCGACAAGCCGGCCCTCTACGCCGAAGCGTTCCGCGTGCTGCGGCCCGGCGGGCGGTTGGCCCTGTACGAGATCTTCGCCGGCCCCGGCGGGGCGGTGGAGTTCCCCGTGCCGTGGGCCGACGATCCGTCGATCAGCTTCCTGGCGCGGCAGTCCGAGGTCCGCGGCTGGCTGCTGGAGGCCGGGTTCGAGAAGCGCGCCTGGCGCGATGTCTCGGCGGCGGGGCTGAAATGGATTCGGGGGCGCCGCGCCGAGCACGTCGAGCTCATCGGGCTGCTCGGGGCGGAGGCGCCGGTGGCCGAGCGCGTCCAGGCCGGAGTCGTCAAGGTGGACAACGTGCTGCACGGCCTCGAGGAGCGGCGCCTCGAGGTCGCGATGGGGATCTTGGGCCGGCCGTGAGCGGAGGTCGGCGCGGGGCCCCCGCCAGCCGCGCCTCGCTTGTACCCCTCCTGGGGCGCGGCTAAGTTCGGACCCGTGCCCGACCCACGACGTCTCCTTCTGTTCGACATCGACGGGACGCTCCTATCGGCCGGCGGTGCCCCGCGCCGCGCCTTCCGGTGCGCCCTGGCCGAGCACTTCGGCACCGAGGGCGAGGCCGCGACGGACGATTTCTCGGGCAAGACGGATCCGCAGATCGTCTATGACCTGATGCGCCGGGCGGGTTTCGGCGACGACCACATCGAAGAGCGGATCGCGGCCCTCTTCGCGCACTATCTGGAGGGGCTGGAGACCGAGCTCGAGACGGAGACCCGGCACCGGCTGTATCCGGGGGTCGCGGAGATGATTCCCACGCTGGCCGCCGATCCGCGGATCCTGCTCGGGCTGGTGACGGGCAACGTCGAGCGCGGGGCCGAGCTCAAACTGGGCCATTTCGGCCTGTGGGAGCATTTCGCCGTGGGGGCCTTCGGCTCCGATCATCCCGATCGGGACGAACTGCCGGCGATCGCCGTGCGCCGCGCCAGTCGCCGCGTCGGGCGCTCGTTCGACGGCTCCGACGTGGTCGTGATCGGGGACACGCCGGCCGACGTGCGCTGCGCGCGCGCCGTGGGCGCCGTCGCGGTCGCCGTGGCCACCGGGCGACCGACCCGCGAGGAGCTCGCCGCCGCGCGCCCCGACCTCCTCGTCGAATCGCTGGTCGACTGGCCGGAGCTCCTGGGCGAGCTCGGCCTGGCCGTGGACTTATCCCGGAGCGTGTAGCCGATGCAGGGAATCAGCGTCCTCACCGTCGTCGTCGTCTTCGTCCTGTTCCTGGCGATGAGCTCGATCCGAATCCTCAAGGAGTACGAGCGCGGGGTGATCTTCCGCCTGGGCCGGTTGGTCGGTGCCAAGGGGCCGGGGTTGATCCTGCTCGTGCCGATCATCGACAAGATGGTGAAGGTCAGCCTGCGGGACATCGTGTTCGACGTACCGCCCCAGGACGTCATCACCAAGGACAACGTATCGGTCAAGGTGAACGCGGTCGTCGTGTTCCGCGTCTTCGACCCCAACAAGGCGATCATCCAGGTCGAGGACTACCTGTACGCGACGAACCAGCTCGCCCAGACGACGCTGCGCTCGGTGCTGGGCCAGCACGACCTCGACCAGATGCTGGCCGAGCGCG
>CAZCZH010000056.1:0-13059 GCA_964502985.1 uncultured Gemmatimonadales bacterium | reverse complement strand
AGTTCAACGTCCGACTGCGGTACAACTTCGCCGAGGGGACCGACCTCTGGCTCGTGTACGACGAGGGACTCGACACCGGGCGCGGCACCGGCGCGGCCGACGCACGGTCACCTGTGTCGCTGTCGCGCTCGCTCATCCTCAAGTACTCGCACACGTTCGCGCCGTAGGGGGGCGGGCGGGCTCGGCGACGTGGGCGTCGTTCGGCCGCGGGGCGCCCACGGTGGAGGCCAGGTGAGCACCCGGCTCCGCGTCGTCCTCGGCGTGATCGCCCTGTGGACCCTGGTCGGGGTGGTGTCGGGCACGCAGGCCGCGCTGGGCGCGAGCCTGCAGGGCGACGCGGTCCCGTTCGGGCCCGCGGTGCGCACCGCTCTGGTGAACTTCTTGCCGTGGATTCCGGCCACGCTGGCGGTGATCGCTCTCGCGTCACGATTCCCGGTGACCCGGCAGACCTGGACCCGGCACCTGTGGATCCACCTGGCGGCGATCCCGCTCGTCACCCTGGGCGTGAACCTGCTCGTCGTGCTGGGGTTCTGGACGGTGTCGGGGGGCTTCCAGGATCCTGCGACCCTCGTCCGGCAAGGCGCCTTCTGGGCCACCATCCGGCTCCACGTGGGCGTCGTGATCTACGTCGCGATCGCGGGGGTCACCCAGGCCGCACGCTACGTCGAAGCCACCCGCGCGCGTGAGCTCCACGTGGCCCGCCTCGAGGGGCAGCTCGCCCGCGCGCGCCTCCAGGCGCTCAACGCGCAGATCCGCCCGCACTTCCTGTTCAACACCCTCCACACGATCGGTCAGATGTGGCGCTCGGGGCGGACCGACGAGGCCGACGGGCTGCTGGACCGGCTCGGCTCGCTGTTCCAGAAGGTCCAGTCCACGGCGTCCGAGGCCGAAGTGCCGCTCGACGAGGAGCTGGCGCTCGTCCGCGAATACCTGGCGATCGAGCAGGTGCGGTTCCGCGATCGTCTGTCGACGGAGGTGCGGGCCACCCCGGAGGCGCTGGCCTGCTCGGTGCCGCCGCTCCTCCTCCAGCCGCTGGTCGAGAACGCGGTGCGGCACGGGATCTCGGTCTCGTCGAAGGCCGGACGGGTGGAGATCGACGCCCTCACCCGGAACGGCCGACTCTCGATCGACGTCCGCGACGACGGCCCCGGGCTCGTTTCCGGCGCGAGCTCACGGGGCTCCGGCACCGGACTCTCGAACACCCGCGAGCGCCTGGCCGAGCTGTACGGCGGTGCGGCCAGGCTCGAGACGGGGTCGGAGCCGGAGGGCGGCTTCCGGGCGCATGTCGAGCTCCCGGCGAGGCCGTGGTCCAGGACGGAGCCGACCCGGGGATGAGCGCCGCGGACGCGGGCCCGAGGGCCCGTCCGGTCCGGGGTACGGAGGGGGGTGGGGCCACCGCGCCGGGTCCCATCCGGGCGGTGATCGCCGATGACGAGCCCAGCGCGCGCGAGGTGATCCGCGGTTTTGTCCAGCGTGATCCCCGGCTCGAGATCGTGGGAGAGGCGACACACGGGGACGAGGCGGTGCAGCGCGTGCGCGAGCTCGGGCCGGACCTCCTGTTCCTCGACGTCCAGATGCCCGATCGGGACGGCTTCGGCGTGCTCGAGGCCCTGGGGGACGACGTCCCGCGCGGCGTCGTGTTCGTGACGGCACACGACGAGTACGCGCTCCGGGCCTTCGAAGTGCACGCGCTGGACTACCTGCTGAAGCCGTTCGGCCATGCCCGATTCCGCGAAGCGGTCGAGCGCGCGCTCCGCAGGCTGGCGGGCGAGGTGGCGCTCGACATGCGACGCACGCTCGAGACGCTGATCGAGGGCCAGCGAGACCGCTGGGGAGACGCCGGCACGCTGGTGGAGGGCACCGCGGAGCGCGAGGCGAAGGCCGGGGGGGTCGGCCCCGTCTCTCCAGCCCGGATCGGGGTGCGACGCGGGACCCGGACGATCCTGGTGAACATCGCCGACATCGAGTGGATCGAGGCGGCCGACGACTTCTGCCGGCTGCACGTGGGCCCCGAGTCGCACCTCGTCGCGTCGCGCATGCACGAGCTCGAATCGCGTCTCCCGTCCGACGTCTTCTTCCGCATCCACCGCTCGGCGATCGTCAACCTGGCGAGGATCGCGGAGCTGCGGCGCGAGCCGGACGGGGGCGGGCTCGCGGTGCTGGAGGCCGGCGTGCGGCTGCGCGTGGCCCGCTCCCGGTGGGAGGACCTGGAGCGAGCCCTGGGGCTCTGAGCGCCCCTGCCGCATCGCCTGTCGACCCGCGTCCGCCCGGCGCATGGACAATGAAGGAGGCCCCACCCGCTCGTTGCCCGGTCCGAGATCCCCGGCTCATGTTGGTGCCGGGGCCCGACCCGCCGGGCCCTCCGGACTCCACACCGTCGGTGGGAGGCGATCGGGATGACCGGACCCGATCAGGACCACGTTCAGAGCCTGCTGGCTCGCATTCGCGAAGGGGACGGGCAAGCGCTCGACGAGCTCGTGCCCCTCGTGTTCGCGGAGCTGCACGAGCTGGCACGGGTGCAGCGCGGGCGCTGGCGCAACGCCGCTTCGCTCAACACGACGGCGCTCGTGAACGAAGCCTACATCAAGCTCGCCGGACAGGCGGCCCCCTCCTGGCGCGACAAGGCCCACTTCATGGCCGTCGCCGCGACCGCCATGCGACACATCCTGGTGGACCATTCACGACGCCGTCGGGCCGCCAAGCGTGGAGGGGGCCGGGTCCCCCTGAGCTTCCGGGATCTCGAGTCGGCTCTTGCGGCCCCCGAGAGGGCCGACGACACGGAGGCCGAGGCGATCCTCCTGCTCGAGAGCAGTCTGGAACGACTGGCGACCCGAAACACGCGACAAATGCGTGTGGTGGAGTGTCGGTTCTTCGGTGGAATGACGAATCGCGAGACCGCCGCCGCGCTCGGGGTCTCCGAAGCCACCGTGAAGCGGGAGTGGACGTTGGCCAGGACGTGGCTCTACCGCGAGATGCGAGACTCGGAAGGGACCTGACGATGTCGGGATCGGACGCCACTTCGAGCTCCGACGAGATCGAGGAGCTCTTTCATAGGGCCAAGGAGCTCGCTCCGTCCGAGCGCGACACCTTCCTCGATGCGGAGTGCGGCGGCCGCCCGGCCGTACGGGCCGAAGTGGCCTCGCTCCTCGATTGCCGGAACCCGGCCGCGTCCTTCTTCGATACCTTCGAAGCCGCGCTGTTCTCGTCGCCATCCGGCAGGAGCGCCACCACCGCGACGGAGGCGGTCGACCGCCGCGATCCCCTGTCGGGCACCATGATCCAGCAGTACGAGATTCGCGGGGTCCTGGGGCGGGGAGGGATGGGGGTGGTGTATCGGGCCAGGGACACCCGCCTCGACCGAAGCGTGGCCCTGAAGTTCCTGGCGCCGGGGCTGAGCACGGACCCCGGGGCGCGAGATCGTTTCCTCGCCGAGGCACAGGCGGCGGCGAACCTCGATCACCCCAACATCTGCAACGTGCACGAGATCGGTGAGACCCCCGACGGCCGCCTGTTCATCGCCATGTCGCTGTACGAAGGAGAATCCCTTCGAGAGCGCTCGGCGCGCGGGACCCTGTCGCCGAAGGAAGCCCTCGACGTGGCCCGACAGGTGTGCGCCGGGCTGAGTCGGGCGCACGAGCGTGGGGTCGTGCACCGCGACATCACGCCCGGGAATCTGTTTCGAACCGAGGATGGCACGATCAAGATCCTCGACTTCGGACTGGCCCGGATGGGGGATCGGACCAACAGCCGGAAGCGGCGAGCGGTCGGCACGCTGGAGTACATGTCGCCCGAGCAGCTCCGGACGGAGGCCGTCGATCGACGTTCCGATGTATGGTCGCTCGCGGTGGTGCTCTACGGGCTCCTGGCCGGCGAGACCCCCTTCCATGCCGGCGCGGAAGCGGCCGTCGTGGCGAGGATTCTGAACGATGAGCCGCCATCGCTTCGAAACGACCACCCGCATGTTCCCGAGCGCGTGGATCGCGCGATCCGCCGAGCGCTCGAGAAGGACCCCGCGGACCGGCCTTCCACGGCGGCGGAGTTCTTCCAGGAGCTGACGGGCGAGCGACTGGAGTCCGGGGGGCCCACGGTCGTGGTCCGCAGGGTCCGCTGGCAATGGTGGAAACGCGCCGTCGTGGGGACCCTCGCCGCCAGCGCGATCGGCAGTGGCTGGCTGTTGTGGAGCCTCGCCGACCGGGGGGACGCCCCGGTCTTCGACGCGCGTCTGTCGGCCCCGATCCTGGTGCTGCCCGCCCCGGACGCCCTGGAGGACTCGGGGGACGCGGCCCGACTCGCCAGCGCGCTGAGCCATGAGCTGGCTCGCTGGTCCCCCGTCCGCACGGTGTCCTCCCTGGCCATCCAGGACGCCCGGATGTCCCTCGGCATGACCGACGGCGGACCCGCCTCTACGGCGGACGCGATCGAGCTGGCGCGCGAGGTCGGCGCGGGCACGGCGATCCTGGTCCGCCGGGTCGGCCAGGACACGACCGCGGCCGCCGAAGCGACGGTCGTGGACGTGGCCTCCCGGCGGCGTCCGTCCGACCCGGTGCGGGCGTCGGGGCACGGCGAGACCGAGCTGGTGGCGCGACTCGCGCACGACCTCCTGCGCCTCCCCGGGACCGCCGATCTATACGAGGAGATGCATGCCCAATCTGGCAGCGTTCTCGCCTGGGCCGCGTTGGACGTGGGCCGCCGGGCGCTCTCGGCCCTGCATCTCCGGGTGGCCGAGCGGCGCCTGCGGGAGGCGATCGCCGCCGATTCGACCTTCGCGGTCGCACACCACTACCTGGCCATGGCATTGTACTGGCGCGGGGCGTACGAAGACGCGTTCCTTCCCGACCTCGGGGGCGAGATCGCGGCCCACACCGGGACGGCCGCCCGGTTGGCCGCTCGGCTGCCGGGCGGCATACCGGGGCTCGCCCGCATCCGGGACCACGTCACCGCGTTCGACCTGCTTCAGAGAGACGGCAACGCCGACGAGAGCCGAAGGATCTACCGCCGCCTGCTGGCGTCCGACTCGTCCGATGCGTTCGCATGGCTCGGACTGGGACTCGTCGAGTATCGGGACACGGGGACGTTCGTGGACGAGGGTGGCGAGCTGCGGGCGAGGGCCGACTGGAACGTCGCGATCCGGGCGTTCGAGCGGGCGCGCGGCCTCGCCGGATTCCACCTCGGGTACGGCCACTGGTTCGACATCCAGGAACGAATGATCCGGCAGGCCGCATCTCCGAGGTGCGAGACGTTCGAACCGCCATCGAGCGGGCCGCTCAGGGTGTGGGAGAGCGACCGGGCGGCGGGGCTGATCGGCTTCACGGCCCGTGTCGTGTCCGATTCCATCGTGTGGGTGAGGTGTGCCGGGCGTCCCCCCCAGGGGCAGCCCGCGGTCGCCGACTCGCTCCTCGAGATCGTCGTGCCGCGCGAGATCACCCGGTGGATCTCGCTGGCCCCCGAGCACCCCGAACCCTACGAGCAGCGAGCGCGGTGGCGCCTCCTGCGAAGAGGACTCATCGGAGCCGGGTCCGCGCGCCGCGCGGCGATGGCCGACAGCCTGTCGGGGTCCGCGCTGGAAGATGTGAAGATCGCGCTGGGCCTCCGGGAGGACACGGTGCCGGAGGACCTGTTCTACATCGGCTCGGTCTACCTGGCAGCCGGCTACCGGGACCGGGCGCTTCAATCCGTCGAGGCGGCCCTCGCACGACGGCGGGCATCGGCGCGGGCCTACAGCGCGCCGCCCGTCTATGCGGCCAATGTGCTGCTCGCGAACGGGCGCCCGACGGCCGCGCTGGAGATCGTGAAGCCCGACTGGAAACAGACGTTCAACTTCGCCGTCCCCGACACCGTGAGCGGCCGCATGCTGGAATCGGGCCCCATCGGCGACCTGCTCGCCGATGCGTTCGTGGATGGCGTGACGGGGTACGCGAGCGACCGGTCCGCGGCAGCGGTACGACTCCTGGGCGATACGTGGACCGACGAATACGGCCCGGCGGCGCGGCGGCTCAAGGAGATCGCACTCGACGAGGTCGGTCCCGCCCTCGTGCTGAACCGGCGGCTGCTCCACGAATGGTTCGACGGCTGGCCCGACGTCCCCGGCGACTTCATCCCGTTCACGGAGCGACCATACTCGCGGGAGGATCTGGCGGAGTATGTGGAGCGACTCGGCCTGAGCGCCGCAGGACGCGGCAGGGCCGTGGTCGCCTACCTCATGGGCATGGCCGCCCAGGAGGCGGGACTGCACGAACTGGCGATTCGCCTTTTCGAGGCGATCGAGTCGGGGGTCTTCTCCATCGACCACGTCGATGCCGGCTGGAGCTTGAAGACGCTGGCTACCGCCCGGCGGGCGGCCAGCCAGCGGGCGCTGGGGAATGTAGCGGAGGCACGGACGGCCTACCGCTCGTTCCTGGCGGCGTGGCCTGCACACGAGGCCGCTCTGGAGCCGTTGATGAGGAGCGTCCGGTCCGAGCTGGCCGGGCTGGAAGGAGATTCTCGAGGCGCCGGGCCCGGGAGTCGATGATCCGTTCCGGCGCAGTCTCGCGTTAACGATGATAGGTGCGCTTCACAGGATCACCGAACCACAGCGAGGAGGGGGAGCCATGCCCTGCGTCTATTGCGAAGGGGGAGTCATCATCTGCAACTCGAACCCCGAATGCCCCTTGCCGCGACACGCCCTGATGAGCGCCGCCCTCACGGAGTCGGAGCAGCCGACCCTGGTCGGGACCTTCTCACTCGCCTTCTACAGCGTGCAGGAGGAGTCGAGGACGGTCCACCTGCTCGGCTTCGAGAGCGGCACCGGGAACCTCATCGCGCGGTCCGGAGAATGGGAGAAGGGACAGACGGGCTGGCCGGGGCTGATGTTCAGCGCCTGTGAGGCCTACGAGGTGGCGGACCTCGAGGCCTTGCGAAGCGCGATCGGAGCGGGCCCGTGGAACGAGATCCCGAAGAAGCGGATCGAGAAGGGCAAGGTGCCCGAGGCCGCTCTGGACACGGCAGACTGACCGACTTCCCGATCCGGTCGATCCGGGCACCTTCCGGTACCCGTCGGGCAGTCCAGTGAAGGGGACCGTCTCCCGCCACGCGGGAGGCGGTCCCGGCCGATGATCGGCCGGAGCGACCCGGGCATCGATCTCGAACCCCTCCCGCCCCCCATCCGAGTTCGATCCCCCCTGCGAGACGCGCCCCCCCAGCGGCCGCTCCTTTTGGCCGACGGCTTGAGTGCCCTATCATTCCAGCCTCTCGTGACAACGATCGACGGCACACGGCAGGGGGGACGAAGGCCTCCGGATGGCCAGGGCCTCCGACCGCCGGGAGCGTGGAGACCGCATGAGGAGAACGAGGGGACGATGAACTTCGCGCGGCTGGCCGACTCGGTGCGCGGCAGGGTGCTCGAGCTCCACGACGAGGGATACCACGAGGCCCGCCGGGTGTGGAACGGGCGCTTCGACCGGCGCCCGGCGGCGATCGTCCGCTGCGCCGCGGCGGAGGATGTGGTGGCCGCCATCGCGTTCGCGCGCGACGGCGACCTGCCGCTCGCCGTGAAGGGCGGTGGGCACAGCTACGCCGGCAAGGCCGCCTGCGAGGGCGGCCTGCTCGTCGACCTGTCCGGGATGAAGGAGGTGCGTGTCGACGTCGACGCGCGGCGCGCGACGGTGGGGCCCGGCGCGAGGTGGCGCGAGCTCGACGCGGCGTCCCAGGAAGCGGGATTGGCGACCACGGGCGGCGCCTGCTCGACCGCGGGCGTGGCGGGCGTCGCGCTCGGAGGCGGCTCGGGCTATCTGGCCCGTGCGCACGGTCTCACGATCGACAACCTGCTCGCCGCTGAGGTGGTCACCGCCGATGGCCGCCGGGTCCGCGCCAGCGAGGACGAGAACCCCGACCTGTTCTGGGCGCTCCGCGGCTGCGGCGCCAACTTCGGCGTCGTCACGTCCTTCGAGCTCCGCCTCCACGAGGTGGGGCCACAGGTCGTGGCGGGACAGATCATCCATCCGTTCGAGGCGGCCGGGGACGCGCTCCGCTTCTACCGCGAGTTCATGGTGGAGGCACCCGACGGAGTGCAGTGCTACCCGTTCTTCCTGCGCATCCCGCCGCTGGAAGGCTTCCTGGAGGAGCACCACGGAGAGGTCGCTCTCGACCTGGTGGCATTCTGCGCGGGGGACCTCGACGCCGCCGCGGCGACGCTGCGCCCCCTGCGCGAGTTCGGCGCTCCGCTCCTCGATGCGGTCCAGACGGTCTCGTACGCCACCTTCCAGCAGAGCTTCGACGACGGCCTGCCGAAGGGGGGGCGCTACTACACCCGGGCGCACTACCTGGAGGAGATGTCCGACGGGGCGATCGACGCGGTCCTCGCGCACGCCGCGGATCTCGAGGGCGCCTACACGGTCGCCTACTTCGAGGCGCTGGGTGGAGCCGTGGCTCGCGTGGATCCGGGGGCGACGGCCTTCCCCCACCGGGAGGCGAGGTACGGGTTCCACCTCCTCACCGGGTGGACGGATCCCGAGGACGACGACGCGATGATGACGTGGGGGCGGGCCTTCCACGACGCGATGGCCCCGCACGCCACGGGGGGCGTGTACGTGAACCTCCTGGCCGAGGACGAGGACGACCGGGTGGCGGCCGCCTACGGCCCCAACCTCGCGCGCCTCGGCCGTCTGAAAGGACAATGGGATCCGGAGAACCTGTTTCGGTCGAACCACAACATCGCCCCCCCCTCCTGATGCGCACCCGGACGCGAATGGCGGGCTGAGCGCTGTGCTTCCGTCCGGCCGGGCCGCGCGCGGTGGACGTCGGAGGTTCGCGTCGAGGGATGGCTGATCCGATCCGCCGGATTGGGGATTTCTTCGCCGAGCTGAGGCGACGGAAGGTGTATCGCGTGACGGCCATCTACGTGATCGTGGCCGCCGGGGCGCTTCAGCTCGTCGACTCCATCGTCCCCTCCACCCGGCTCCCGGACTGGTCCGACGAGCTCTTCCTCGCGCTCGTCCTCCTAGGGCTGCCGATCGCGATCGTGCTGGCGTGGGCGTTCGAGGTGGGGCCGGGAGGCGTGCGCCGGACGAGACCCGAGGCCGAGGGGGCCGGTGTCCGGGAAGGCCCCGGGGGGACGGCCGTGACGCAATCCGGCCGCGGGCCGGCCGGCACGCCGAAGCCCGCGCCCCCGCCTCGTCACCAGTCGCCCGCCGAGCACCCTGCAAGCGCGGCCGCCGGAGCGGGAGCGCCCGCCGAGGCCGACGTCGCCCGGGCCGAGCTCGATATCCGGCACCTCGCCGTCCTCCCGTTCGAGGTGCTGAGCGGCACCGGGGAGGCGGAGCCGCTCGCATCGGGACTGCACGACGACCTGCTCACCGAGCTGTCCCGCGTGCCCGGGCTCACGGTCATCTCCCGCACCTCCGTGCGCGGCTACCGGAATACCGACAAGCCCGTGCGTCAGATCGCCCGCGAGCTCGGCGTCGGGACGCTCGTCGAGTGCGGCGTCCAGAGCGCGGCCGGCCGCGTGCGGCTCAACGTCCAGCTCATCGACGCTCGCAACGACGCTCACCGCTGGGCGGAGACCTTCGACCGCCAGCTGAGCGCCGAGAACATCTTCGACATCCAGACCGAGCTGGCGCGCCGGATCGCCGGATCGCTGCGTGCCGAGCTCACCGCCGAGGAGGAGGAGCGGCTCGTGGGCCGCGCGACGACCGACGACCTCGACGCGTACCGCCTGTGCGCGTTGGGCCGCGAGCGCTTGGATCGTCGCACCGAGGCCGAGATGCGCCGCGCCGCCGACATGTTCCGTCAGGCCATCGAGCGGGACCCCCGGTACGCGCTCGCCTGGGTGGGGCTGAGTGACGCGTTGGGACTTCTCGTCAGCTATGGCCACGACGAGCTCGCCCACGGGCTCCCGCGCGCGGAGGAGGCCGTGCAGCGGGCCCTCGAGCTCGCTCCGGACTCCGCCGAGGCGCACGCGTCGCTCGGGTTGCTCCACTACCTGCGTCACCGGGGCCCCGAGACGCTCCGCACGATCGAGCGCGCGATCGAGCTTCGTCCCGGATACGCGGAGGCCCACAACTGGCTCGCCTACGTCCGGCTGCTGGTCGGTCGTCCGGAGGAGGCGCCGGCGGCGGCGGAGCGCTCGGTCGAGCTCGATCCGCTGTCGGCGGAGGCCGCCAGCAATCTGTCCCTCTCGCTGCTGGCCGTCGGACAGCCCGAGCGAGCGCTCGGCGAGGCGCGGCGCACGCGTGAGCTCGAGCCGGCCTGGACGCACGGTGCATTCTGCGAAGGGCTGGCCTGCCACGCGCTCGGACGGGTGGAGGATGCGATCGCACTCCTGCGGGAGCTGGTCGTTCCCTGGGCCGATCCGGGTCCGCGGGTCACGCTCGCGCTGACCTACGCGGCCTCGGGAGACACCGGCGCGGCGCGGGACATCCGCGAGTCCCTGGAGCGAACGGGCGAGGCGTTCGGCGCGGGCCTCATCCACGCCGCGTTGGACGCGCCGGACGCGGCGTTCGAGGCGTTCGAGCGCGTGGACGATTGGAGCGATTGGCCGAGCCTCGCCGTCCACGGCCTGTATCCCGAGGTGTGGAGCAAGCTCCGGGACGACCCGCGACACGCCGAGCTCCTGCGCGTCGTGGACCGGAGCTGGGGGATGGACCCGGGAGATTCGGCCCGGCAGGAGGGCAACTGACCGCCGAAGACGCCCTCACGCCTCTGGCAGGGTGCGCCGCAGGTAGTCCGTCACGTCGGTGACAAACCGGTGGATGGAGGCCTCGGCGATCCGGTGCCCGACCACGGCGTCGATCGCGCTCCCCAGGGGGCCCAGTGGGGGGGTGTAGGTGCCGTCGAAGTCCAGCTGCGTCTCCCGGTCCGTGAGGGCGTACACGGCGAGCTCGCCCTTCATCTCGGGGAACAGCCGCGCGTGCCTGGCCGCCTTCCACTCGAGGCCCACCCGCGTCGTGCTTCCCGAGGGCCGCATCGCGCCGCGCTCCTCGATGTTCCCCACCGTGATGTCGATCTCGGCCCCGATCTCGATCCCGGCGACCTCGACGTGGAGGGCCGAGGCCACGTCGTACGCGCGGGACGCCGCGGCCCGGGTCGCGTTGCGGAAGATCTCCTCCGCATCGTCGATGAGCGCGTCGCGAACCTGCCCGTACGGATGGTTCACGTAGTCGAAGGTCCGGAACTGCCGGCTCCTGGCCATGAGATCCTCCCTCGATCGTGGCGGTCGCGCGTGACCGACGCCCATGCACGGGTCGGGCCGGACGCGGGTTTCTGCCCGTAACGGCCGGATCCGCCGCAGGAGTAGCATTCGCGTGCATGATGGATCCGGCAAGGAGGCCGCGCGGCCGGGACACGATGACCCGGCCGCCGGACGGTCTCTCGGGCGTCCGGGCCCCGCCGGGCGTCGGCCGTTGTCGATCACGCGGCGCCTCCACGTGTCGGTCCGTCCGGCAACGGGCGCCGCCGAAGACTACCCGCCGGATTCGGCCGTCAGACGCCGCCCCTGCTTGAAGCGAATCGCGATGTCGCGGGTGGCGGCGAAGTCCACCAGCGGGTCCGCCCGGAGCGCGAGGAAGCTCCCCTCCGCCCCCTCCTCGAACACGCCGATCCGCCGCCCGGGGAAGATCACCCGCGGCGTCGCGGTGCCCCACATGCGAAGCACGTCGGCGTTCGAGAACTCCTCGAGCGACGCGAGCCATTCGGCCTCCGCGCGGCTCGTGCGGCCGTAGTCGTCGGAGCCGATCGCGAGCGTGACGCCGGCGTCGCGCAGCACGGAGAGGTTGTGGACGACCACGCTCCGCCAGCGCGCCACGGGATCCTCGGGCCCCCCGTGTGCGCGGCTCACGAAGGAGGCCGTGGTGACCACCGCCACACCTCCGTCGGCCGCGCGCCGCGCGTCGGCGTCCGTCAACCCGTGGGTCGCCATGTCCGGCACCCGTCCGCCGGGTCCGGGCCGGAACCCCGGGAGGTGCGCCACGACATCCACTCCGGCGTCGAGCGCGGCGCGGAAGTCCGCCGCGGTCTCGACGTGCGCGGCCACGCGCAGCCCCGCGGCGTGCGCCCGCTCGACCACCGCGCGGAGGGCATCCGGCCCCAGCCCTCGCCACCCGCGCGGGAGGGAGTCGGACGGGAGCTCGGAGTAGAGGAGGTAGACCTTGACGATGTCGGGCCGGTCTCCGAGGAAGTCGTCCCACTTCGCCTCTACGTCGGCCGCCGACGCCGCCACGCGGAAGAAGGCTCCCTCCCCGTCGCGCTCCTCGAAGACCCCGCGCCCGAGGTTCCGTTCGTACAGCTCGACCGGGTGGCCCCCCGGGCCCGTCCAGCCACCCTGCGCGAACACGCCGTCGATCGTGTCGTCCCGGTCGGTGAGCGAGCGGGCGCGAGCCTCGAGGCGGGGGATCCCATCGGGATTCAGCACGTAGAAGATGCCGTCCGTCAGGTAGGCGGAGACCACGGCGTCCAGGCGGCTGTCCTCCAGGTTGTGGTTGTGCGCCTCGCCGAAGGGCGGCACGACCCAGCGGCCGCTCAGATCGAGCGACGAGTCCACCATCGCCGGCCGGGTGCTCGTGAATCGCCCCGCATCCACGAACCAGGTCTGCTCGACGAAGCGCTCGCCGTCGAACCAGCGCCCACCACGGAGCTCCCACGTGGGAGCGGGTCGCCCCGACGATGACCCACCGCCTCCCCACGCCACCAGCCCGACGAGGAGGCACGCGAGAGCACGACCCACACGGCGCGGGGGAAGGCCGGGGAACGGCATGGGGTTTCCTTCCTCGACAGGGGCTCGTTCCGGACGACTGCCTGTACAGGCTGGACAGGCCGGCGCTCGCGGAGGGTTGCCCCAGGATCCGGGTCCGGACGGCCGTCTTTGACAGCTTTTGGCACGGCTGGTAGCCTTCCCCGACGCACGGGCGCGGGGGCCACGGGTCTCCGCGGTGCACGCGATGGGAGCGAGCGCGGATGCCGGTGACGGAAGCCCTCGACCGACGGAGGTTCGGCCAGACACGGCGCAGGGACGCGTGGTGGATCCAGCCGCTGGCCGTCTTCCTCGGGCTGGGGACGTTCGTCGTGTACTCGACGTGGGCGGCGCTCCAG
>CAZCZH010000055.1:0-13173 GCA_964502985.1 uncultured Gemmatimonadales bacterium | reverse complement strand
TTGCCGGCTTGACCGGGCAGGAAGGTGATCTCGCGGGACTCCAGGTCCATGATCCCGATCTGGTAGTCGCCGTAGGCCAGCAGGTCGAAGTCCGTGCCCGGCCCGAAGTCGGTGGTGAAGGCGATTCGCCCACCGTCCGGCGACCAGACCGGATCGCGCTGGGCGTAGCGGTCGTCGGTCAGTCGCCTGAGATCCGTCCCGTCGCGGTTCACGACGTACAGGTCGCTGACTCCGCCCTCCAAGCCGGTGAACACGATCTGCCGGCCGTCGGGCGACCAGGACGGCGTCTCGATGCCCTCCAGGCCGAAGCGGTACGAGTCGACGATCTTCTCGTCCTTGACGCGCATGATGTACAGCGCGTCCTCCTCGCCGACCTTGCTGGAGAAGGCCAGGAACCGCCCGTCCGGCGAGAACGCCATCCCGACCCGCAGGAAGCGCAGGCTCTCGAAGGAGGCGCTGCGCTCGCCTTTGACCAGCTTGTCCGCGTGGCCCCCGTCCTTCGAATCGGCGATCCACAGGTCGTTGAAGATGTCGCGGTCGCTGACGAAAGCGACGCGCTTGCCGTCGGGCGAGAGGGCCGGACCGACGTTCACCGATCCACCCTCCTGCACGTGATCGGTCAGCTTGACGCCGACCTCGTCCGCCTCCGGATACTGAACGACCTGTGGCATGTAGGTCAGCCGAATCGCCTCGAGCCAGTCCTTGGACAGATCGTCGAGCGAGCGGTTCAGCGACTGCTTGAACGCCGCCTCTACGCCGATCAGCGGGGCCTTCTGCATGATCTCGCCGATCTTCTCGTCGCCGTACTTCGTACCGATGTAGTACCAGAATGCCTGACCGAAGCGATACACGCGGATGTCCTGGACCTGGGACAGCTGGCGTATCGTCGTCAGGTAGCCGGACAGCGAGGCGTCGCGCAGCCACATCGCGGTCTGCGGATCGATCTGACCGGTCGACAGGTACTCCGCCATCCCCTCCATGAACCACAGCGGGGCGCGGAAGGCGAACGGGTTGTTGCCCTGCGACAGCGCTCCGCGTCGCAGGATGTCGTACTGGAAGGCGTGCACAAGCTCGTGGGTCAGGGTGTGGTCGAACTCGGGATACGCGCTGGGGAAGAACACCACGATCCGATCGCGCAGGCCCTCGGTGATGCCGGCCGTGCCCTCGTCGAGCTGGAAGCTGAAGATGTTGGTCTGCTGGAAGTCGGACTGCGACGCGTAGACGATGAGGGGCTTGCGCTCGTCCCAATCGTGGCGGAACACCTTCGACAGCCGCGCGTACCCGCGCTCGGCCATGCGTGCCGCGTCGTAGATCGCGGCCTCTTCCTCGGGATAGTAGTAGATGTCGAAGTGCTCGGTCTGGAGCACCTTGAAGTGGAAGTCGTCGTACTGGACCTTGTTCTTGCCGAACTGGGCAGCCGCCGGCGAGGCGGACAGGAGGGCCGCGAGTGCGACGAGAGCGGCGGAGACTGCGGGAAGGCGGTGCGTGGCGATCTCTCCTTTCACGCTCCGCCGGGGGTAAAAGCGGCGCGTATCCTATGGTAACAGCCGAACGCGCGGCGGTCCACCGCGCTCCCGTCGGAAACCCGCGCGCGCGAGGCGTGGTTTAATCCGCCGCCTCGCGCTCGTCGCGCGCCCGTTGCGGAGCCTGCGACTCGAAGTACTCCGCCGGAGCGTCCGCCCACAGCCGCTCGAGCTCGTAGTAGGCTCGCGCTTCGTGGTGGAACACGTGCACCACGAAGTCGACGTAATCGAGCAGAACCCAGCGCATGTTGCCGAGCCCCTCGACGTGCCACGGCTTGACCCCGACTTCCTCGCGCAGGCGTTCCTCGATCCGATCGGCGATGGCGCGCACCTGAACGTCGCTCTCGCCGCTCGCGATGACGAAGAAATCGGTGGCTGACGTCAGACCGCGCAGGTCCAGCAGGAGAACGTCTCCGGCCCGGCGGTCGGCTGCCTCGCGGGCCGCGACCGTTGCCAGGCGACGGGCCTCCTCCGCGGCGGCTCTCGACCTCTTGCGCGGTCGGCGGCGATCCGCCGGAATGGTCAACCGGGCTGCCGCTCCACCCGCACGCGGATCGTGACGCTGACCTCGGGGTGCAACCGGACGGGCGCCTCGAACTCGCCGAGCGACTTGAACGGCTGGTCGATGCGGACCTGTCCGCGATCGATGTCGAAGCCCCGCTCCGACAGGGCGGTGGAGATGTCGGCCGCGGTCACCGATCCGTAGAGCTGGTCCTCCTCGCCGGCCATCTCGTGGAACGTCAGCTCGATCTCGGCCATTTCCCCGGCCAGCGCCTCGGCGGCCTGGCGCTGCTCGGCGAGCCGCTCCTCGTACTTCTTCTTCTCCTGCGACACGCGGTGCTTGTTGGCCTCCGTGGCGATGTAGGCCAGGCCACGCGGGACCAGGTAGTTGCGCGCGTAGCCGGGAGCCACCTCGACCACCTCCCCGGCGTGTCCCAGGTCCTCGACCTCGGCGCGGAGGATCACTTCCGTGTTCTTGGCCATTCGCCTATCCACTCCTCGTGTGTGCGTTCACCTCGCGTTCCCGGAAACCGAGCCAGTTGTCTGCCAGCCCGAGAACGAAGCATCCCACCGCCAGGATCGGAGGCAGGAACAGGAACAGCAATCCCAGGACCAGGGCCTGGGCCCACGTCGTCATCCCGCGTCGTCGCAGCCACCACGTGACGATCGCCAGGCCGACCAGCGCGTACAGCGTGACCAGGACCACGAGCCCGTCCAGTGCCGCGGCGCGCACGGCTCCCACCGGGACCCACACCGCCACCAGCGCGACGATCAGCAGCCAGGGCCACGCCTCGCCGAGGGCGAAGCGGCCGAAGCGGCCCTTCGCGATGCGTGCCGCCAGCGGCGCGGGGACTCGACCGAAGCGCCCCAGGAGGCGATGCGCCAGCCAGGCCCCGAGCCACAGCGACAGCGCGGCGAGCGCCGGCCAGAGCCGGACGAGACCCGCGGCAGCCTGGTGGCTGAACCGCTCCAGGGCCTCCAGCGACGACGGGTCCATGCCCAGCTCGCGGTACCGCCCCAAAGCCGCCTGGGCTCCGCGCAGGACCTCCTCGCGCAGCGCGTCCTGCCACCGCGAGACGGCCTCCGGAGCGACGGCGAAGGAGACCGCGATGGCGATCGCGCTGGCGGCCAGGCTCGGCCCGGCGACGGCCCCGGGATCGAAGCGTCCCCGCCCCCGGACCAGCCGGAAGGACGCCGCCAGGGCGGCCGCCACGCTGATCGCCAGCAGGATTTCGCCGATGCGCGAGGTCGCCGTCAGCGCGGCCACGGCCACGGCCGAGAGGGCGGCGATGCCGCGTACGACCACCCGCCGCTCGAACAGCGCGAACGCGATCGTGGCCGGGAAAAGCAGCGTGAGCCACGGGCCGGGCAGGCTCCCGAACAGCAGTGTCAGGCCGATCGACCATTCGGCCGTCCCCAGCCGGATCCTCCCGGCGGGCGCGCCGACGCCGGATCCCACGCCGCTCTACGGCGCGTGGTCGGGAATGTACGGAACGAGCGCCAGGAAGCGGCCCCGCTTGATGGCCGTGGCCAGCCGACGCTGGTGCCGCGCGCAGGTGCCGGACACCCGACGTGGCAGGATCTTGCCGCGATCGTTGGTGAACCGATCCAGCAAGTGCTCGTCCTTGTAGTCGATGGCCACCTTGTTCTCGCAGAAATAACACGTCTTGCGGCGCGGCACGGCTACTCCTCCTCCGGCCTGGATCCGGCCGCCGGTGGCGCGCTCGACTCGACCGGATTGACAACCGTCAGGTGACGCAGCACCTGCTCGTCGAGGCGCGCCACTCGCTCGAACTCGGTCAGCGATTCGGGCTCGGTCTCGTAGCGCAGGATGGCGTAGATCCCCTGTTCCTTCTTGCTGATCGGATACGCCAGCTTACGCTTGCCCCACAGATCCACGTTCACCGCTCCGCCGTCGACCAGGATCTTGTTGTAGCGCGCGAGGCGCTCCTCGACCTGGGCGTCGTCGAGGGTGGAATCCAGGATGAGCACGGTTTCGTATTTCTTGGGCACGAGGCCCCTCCCTTCGGTCTGAGCGGTCCGCCGTCGGGCGACGGACAGGGATATGGGAAGAATCGTGAAGATACGCCGCGGAAATCCTCTCGTCAACGCGCTTTGCCGGTCCCGGAAGCAGGTCTTAACTTGGGTCGGAATCCGTCCGTCAAAGGACGCTTGCGAGGAAGGATCCGCCTTGCCCACGGTTCGCGAGAAAGTCGCCGAGCGTCTGCGTCAGGCACTGCCCGACGCGACGATCGAAGTGCTCGACATGACCGGCACCGACGACCACCTGGAAGCGCGCGTCGTGTGCCCGGCGTTCGCCGGCATGTCGGCCGTGGAACGCCACCGCATGGTGTACGCCCCGCTGCGCGACTGGATCGAGGACGACACCGTCCATGCCCTCAAAGTGCGGACATACGCGCCCGATCAACTGCCTCACCCACGTCCCGAGGAGTGATTCGATGACCCCCGAGCTGAAGGAACGCATCGACCGAGAGATCCACGAGCATCCGATCGTGATCTTCATGAAGGGCTCGGAAATGTTCCCGCGCTGCGGGTTCTCCGCCGCGGCCGTCGAGGCGCTGCGTCGCGCCGGCGCCGAGGGCAGGATCCGGGACATCGACGTGCTGAGCGATCGCGAGCTGTGGGAAGGCGTCTAGGAGTACTCCGACTGGCCGACGATTCCCCAGTTCTACATCGGGGGCGAATTCATCGGCGGATCGGACATCACCCGCGAGATGTTCGAGAATGGCGACCTTCAGCCGCTCGTCGAGCGCGCCCTGAGCGAGGTCACCGGCTCGGAGAAGCCCGCCGGCTGAGCCGGACTACCGGCGCCAGGCGAGCCAGCGTCGGATCGCGGCCGCCGCGAGCGGGGTCAGACGCTCCCGTTGGAAGGCGTCGCCCGCTTTTCGGAAGGCCTCGGCACGAGTCGGATACGGGTGGACGACGTCGCTCAGGCGTCCCAACCCGACCCGGGCCCCGATCGCCAGGCACGCCTCGCCGAGCAGATCGCCGGCTCCCCGCGAGACGATCGTCACACCGACGATCGTGTCGCCCCCGTCTTCGACCAGCGCTTCCACGTAGCCCTCGGCTTCGCCTTCCAGCACGGACCGGTCGAGGTCGGCCAGCTCGACCGCGAACGCTCGCGTCTCGATTCCGGCCTCGCGCGCGCTGGCCGCTGTGTGCCCGACGTGCGCCACCTCCGGGTCCATGTAGGTGCACCACGGGATCGGCGCGGCGCCCACCCGCCGGTGACCGGGAAACAAGGCGTTGCGCACGGCGATCCGCGCGTGGGCGTCGGAACGGTGCGTGAACCCCGGCCCCCCGACGACGTCGCCCGCCGCGTAGATCCGCCGGTTTGTCGTGCGCAGCCGCGCGTCGACCTGGACTCCGTCCTCGGCACGGGCGACGCGCGCCACCTCGAGGCCCAGCCCGTCCACGTTCGGAACGCGTCCCGCGGCGACCAGCACGCGCTCCGCGAGGATCTTCGCCGATCCCCCGGCAGAGCGCAGGACCAGCCGCGCCCCGGCGCCCTCCGGCGCGACGCCCTCGACGACGGCGCCGAGCCGCAGCTCGACCCCGTCCGCGGCGAGGGCCCGCCCCGCGATCTCCGCCGCCCGCGGCTCGTCGCGCGGCAGGAGCCGCGACTCGCGCTCGACCAGCGTGACCCGGGAGCCCAGTCGAGCGAACGCCTGGGCCAGCTCGCAGCCGATCGGCCCCCCGCCGAGAACGGCCAGCGAGACGGGCCGCTCGACGAGATCGAAGACGGTCTCGCTGGTCAGGAAGCCGGCCTCGTCGAGGCCGGGGACGTTCGGAACCCGGGGTCGTCCGCCAGTCGCCAGGAGCGCCCGGCGGAAGGCGAGGTCGGCGCCGGCCACCGTCAGCCGGTCGGGACCGACGAACCGCGCGGCACCGAAGAACACGTCGACCCCCAGGTCGCGGAAGCGGATCGCGGAGTCGACCAGCGCGAGCTCGGCGCGGACGGCCCGCATGCGCTCCATGACGGTGGCGAAGTCGATCGTGACGCCGGTCGCCACGATCCCGAACGTCGCACCGCGACGGACGTCCGCCGCCAGGCGGGCGGCCGCCAGGATCGCCTTGGACGGGACGCAGCCCGTATTCAGGCAATCCCCGCCCAGCCGGTCGCGCTCGACGAGGGCAACCCGCGCGCCCAGGCCGGCGGCGACGGCCGAGGCCACCAGGCCCGCCGTACCCGCTCCGATGACGGCCAGGTCGTAGCGCCCGGCCGGTGGAGGGTTTTCCCAATCCGGCGGGGCGACGAGACGCGTCAGCCGGCCGTCGTGGGGGCCAACGGGGCTCATGCCGGCTTCTCGCCCAGGCGACGCGCCAGGGCGCGACGCGCGGCGCGGGTGACCAGGGCCACGACGACCCCTGTCGCCACGAGCCCCACCGCCAGCAGAGCCAGCTGCCCGGGCCCGCGGTGGCTCGTCCGGGTCGCCACGGCGCCGGCCGTCCTCAGGCCCGTCCCGATGTACACGTACAGGACGGTCCCCGGCAGCATCCCGATCCACGACCCCAGCACGTAGTCGCGCAGCGAGACGCCGGTCAGGCTAAATCCGTAGTTCAGCAGGTTGTAGGGCAGGATCGGAGACAACCGGGTCAGTAACACGACGCGCAGACCCTCGTCGCGCAGGGCGGTGTCCACGGCCGCCAGGCGCTCGTGGCCGACGATCCGGCGGCGAACACGCTCGCGACCCATCCAGCGACCCACGGCGAACGCCGCCGCGGCGCCCAGGGTGCTGCCCACGGACACCGTCGCGACGCCCCATCCGAGCCCCAGGACGAAGCCCGTCCCGAGAGACAGGACGGAGCCCGGCAGCAGCAGCACCGCGGCCGGAATCCACGCCACGGCGAGCACGAGCCCGGTCCATGCGCCGCGCTGCGCGGCCCAGTCGAGGAAGGAGACGAGATACGGACGCGCGGGGAGCGCGACGAGAGCGGCGAGCGACGCGCCGACGAGCGCGCCGACCACGATGCTTCGGACGGCGACCCGCGGGATCGCCACTCCTAGCGCGAGTCCACTCCGTACACCTCGGGGATGAACGTCTGCTCGTTCATCGGCGGCCGGACGTAGCCCTGTTCCTCCTGCCGCGGCGGGAGGTCTATCGGATCGGAGATCACGTCCTTGTACGGGATCAGGCTCAGGAGATGAGCGATGCAGTTGAGTCGGGCATGCTTCTTGACGTCCGCGTTGACCACGTACCAGGGCGCCTGCTTGATATCCGTCTGGGCGAACATCTCGTCCTTGGCTCGCGAGTAGTCGACCCACCGGGTGCGGGCTTCGATATCCATGGGGCTGAGCTTCCAGCGCCGGGCGGGGTCGTTGATCCGCGCCTGGAAGCGTTTCTCCTGTTCCTCGTCGCTGACCGAGAACCAGTATTTGATCAGCATGATCCCCGAGCGCACGAGCATGCGCTCGAACTCGGGACACGAGCGGAGGAACTCCCGGTACTCGTCCTCGGTGCAGAAACCCATCACCCGCTCGACCCCGGCCCGGTTGTACCAGCTGCGGTCGAACAGGACCATCTCGCCGGCCGCCGGGAGGTGCTCGACGTAGCGCTGGAAGTACCATTGCGTCTTCTCGCGCTCGGTGGGTGTGCCGAGCGCCACGACCCGCACGACGCGCGGGTTCATGGGCTCCGAGATGCGCTTGATCACGCCACCCTTCCCGGCCGCGTCGCGACCTTCGAAGATGACCACGACCCGCAAGCCCTTCTTGCGGATCCACTCCTGCAGCTTGACGAGCTCGAGCTGGAGGCGATCCAGCTCCCGGTTGTAGACCTTGCCACGGATCTTGTCGCGCTTCCCGGGAGGCTTGTGCTTCTTCCCGTCGTGGGATTCGCGGGTGGATTCCTTGTCGGCGACGTCGGCCGACCGGGGACCGTGTCGGGAGGACTCATTGTCCGAGGGCATGATCAGACTCTCCTTCCGAGGGATCACGAGGCTGCTTCAAGCCTGCCGATCGGGGCCTCCGCCGTCAAGCCTCCGCCGTCAAGCCTCCGCCGTTCAGACCGCGAACTTGACGTACACGATGTCGCCGTCACGCATGCGATATTCCCGGCCTTCGTTGCGCACGAGTCCCATCTCGCGAGCACGCTGCATCGAGCGCTCGGCGCGCAGAAAATCGTCCCAGCCGACGATCTCCGCCCGGATGAACCCGCGCGCCATGTCACTGTGGATCTCGCCGGCCGCGTCGACCGCCGTCTCGCCCTGATGGATGGTCCACGCCCGGACCTCCTTCGGTCCGGCGGTGAAGAAGGTCTGCAGGCCGAGGACGTCGTAGACCGCGTGGATCATCCGCCTGAGGCCGGACTCGTGAAGGCCCAGCTCGTCGAGGAAGGCGTGCCGGTCCTGGCGGGAGAGCGTGGCCAGCTCGGCCTCGAGATCGCCGCAGAACGGGACCATCCCTGCGCCTTCCGCGGCGGCCGCCTCGGCCAGCGGCGCCACGCCGGGGACGGAGCGCGGGTCCGCCACGGCGCTCGGCAGGTCCCCTTCGGCCACGTTCGCCCCGTAGATCACCGGCTTGCGCGTCAACAGCCCGTACGAGCGGACGGCCTCCTCCTGCGCCGGCTCGAGGGCCACGGTCCGCGCCGGGCGGCCCGCCTGCAGGGCCGCGACGAGCGCCTCGAGCGCGGCCAGCTCCGGGGCCAGTTCCTTGCGCCCGGTCTGGACCTGCTTGGCGACCCGCTCCCGGCGCTTCTCGACCACCGCCAGGTCGGCCAGCGCCAGCTCGGCGTCGATGACCTCCTTGTCACGCAGCGGGTCGACCTCGCCGTAGACGTGGCCCCCGTCGGCCGCGGGGCAACAGCGCCCCCGGGGGACGACGGCGTCCACCTGGCGGATGTGCCCCAGGAACTGGTTGCCCAGCCCCTCGCCCCGGCTGGCCCCTTCCACCAGGCCCGCGATGTCGACGAACTCGACGGTCGTGGGCGTCACCTTCTCGGGGGCGAACACCTCGGCCAGCACGTCCAGCCGCTCGTCGGGTACGGGGACGACGCCGACGTTGGGGTCGATCGTGCAGAACGGGTAGTTGGCGGCCTGGGCTCCAGCCGCCGTCAGCGCGTTGAACAGGGTCGACTTCCCGACGTTCGGAAGCCCGACGATGCCAGCCTGCATGAGAATCCGATCCGATGCCGGTGGAGAAGGACGTGAGAAGCGTGCCGAACCGGCCGATCAGGAGGAAGAGAAGCTCTCGCTGGCGACCCCCGCCAGGACGTCCGCCTCGCGTCGTCCGATCGGCAATCGAACGACGACCGTCGTTCCCCCGCCGGGAGCCGAGAACGCTTCGATCCGGCCTCGATGCAGGTCGACGATCCGCTCCACAACGTACAGGCCGAGGCCCGTTCCATCCACGCCGGAGTCGCCCGCGGCGGGCGCTCCGGTTCCGACGTCGTCGGCCATGCCGAGCTCGGTCGGATGGAACCCGATGCCATCGTCCTCGACTCGCAACCAGGCCTCTCCGGCGTGCTCCCTGAGCTCGACCGAGATCCGCCCTCCGTCCGAGGTGAACTTGCTGGCGTTGTCCAGCAGATCGACGAACATCGCGCGCACCTTCTCCCGATCGACCCGGGCGACGACCGGCTCGGCCGGGAGGGAGACCTCCAGCCGCTGGTCGCGGCGGCGGAACGTGGCCTCGTACTCGTCGAGCACGTCACGCACCAGGTCATCGAGAGGCGTCGGCCGGAGTTCGCAGGTGAAGCGACCGGCCTCGATACGGGCCACGGCCAGCAGGTTCTCTGCCACACGCCGCGCGTCGCCGTTGGCCGCACGGACCCTGGCCACCAGGTCGCCGTCCACCGGACCGACCGCGCCTTCCAGCAGCCCAAGGGCGGCGACGGCCTCCTTCGCGGCGTCCCGCAGCCTACGACCGGCTCGCGCCACCAGCTCGTCGCGCACGCCTACCGCGCGACGCTCTCCGGTCACGTCTTCGAGCACGACCAGAGCCATTCGCTCTCGGCCGTCGGGCGCGTCCAGAGGCACGCCGGTCATGCGCAGGGCCGACATCCGGCCGTCGGCATGGCGCAGGTGGACGTCGGCGCAGGTCGCGCGCCGCCCGGTGCGCAGGGCGATCGCCGGCGGCAGGTCTTCGTCGGGGTAGGGGGTCCCGTCCTGGCGTACGAGCTCCGCGCCGGACTCCGGGGCGTCGGGTCGCACCGGATCGATGCCGAGGAGCGTTCGCGCCGCGCCGTTCGCCAGCACCGGATCGCCGTCCGGGCCGCGCACGAGGACGACGCCCAGCGGGAGGCGCTCGAAGAGCGCCGCCGCGGACCGCTGCTCGCCGAGGGAGCGCAGGCCTTCCTCGTAGCGCCGCTGGAGCTCCTCGCGCTCCTTCCCCACCGTCTCGGCCATGCGGTCGAACGCCGCGCCGATCTCTTCCAACTCGTCCCCCGAACGGAGACCGGCGCGGGCGCTCCGGTCACCCTCGCCGAACATGCGAATGGCGTCGCGCAGCACCGTCGTCGGCCGCGTGACCGAGCGCCGGGCCCCGATGCGGCCGAAGAGCCACGCCACGAACAGGGCCAGGGCGATCCCGGCGAGATTGCGCGCCACTGCGTTCCGCCAGACGGCGAACGCTGCCGACGTGGGGATGCCCACGGCCAGGACAGCGGCCTTTCGGCCCGACGGGCCCGGCAGACGGGCCAGCCCGTAGATCCGCGTCACGCCGTCCGCCGAGCGGGCCTTGACCGAGCCGCCCGGACCGGCCTCCGCGAGGCGCGCGGCGAGCGACGCGAATCGCGTTCCGGCGTCCGACGAATCGGCCACCGGTACACGTGCCACGACAGCGCCGTCGCCGAGGGCCAGGATCTCGCTGCGAGCGGGAAGGTTTGTCTCGTCGAGGAGACCCCCGAGCCACGCCAGATCGAGCGCGGCGACGAGGATCCGGCCGTCCCCGCCCGGCACGCGCAGGGCCACCGGCAGGTGCGGCGCGTCGACCAGGCCCAGCCGGGTATAGTCCCCGACCGCCAGCTCGTCGCCCTGGAGGGCCTGGCGCAGGATCGGGGCTCCGCGCAGGATCCCACCTCCCGTCACGCCCCGCGCGCGGCAGCGCACGCCCCCGCCGGCGTCCGCCACGGCCAGGTCGGCGTAGCCCGGCGCCGCGCCGAGCGCGTCTCGCAGGAACCGACCGCAGGCGGCGGAATCCGCGTCACGCACGACCGGCACGCGGGACAAGGCCAGAAGCAGGCGACGCGCGTCGTCGATCGCACGGGTCTGCTGGCCGGCGCCCGCGCCAGCCACCGCCCGCGCTTCCGCTATCGCTTGTCGGCGTTGAACTTGCCGCAGAGACCCCGTGTCATAGAACAGCACCGCTGCGAGGGGCAGGCAGGCCACGAGCGCCACCAGCGCGAGCCGGTCGGCGAGGCGGGAAGGCAACGCGAGGCGCATCTCGGCCGAGGAAAGATGCAGGAATCACGCCTGGGACGGCACAGTCGCGGCTTCAGCGGGCGTCGCGCAGCCGGCCGAACAGGAACTGGTGACGTCCGCTGAACAGTCGGCGGTACCCGAGCAGGACGACCGAGACGGTGCCCAGCGCGGTCGCGGCGGCGATCAGGAACATGATCACGATCTGGTACTTGACGGCGCTCAGGGGGCTCACGCCGGCCAGCATCTGGCCGGTCATCATGCCCGGGATCGATACGATGCCCACGACCATCATCGAGTTGATGATCGGGATCATCCCGGTGCGCACGGCCTGCCGGACGGGCCGTTGCGCGGCCTCCCAGCGGGTCCCGCCGAGGGCCAGGACCGTCTCCACCTGCTCGCGGCGCGCGATCAGCTCCTCCCCCAGGCGGTCGAGGCCGAGCGAGATTCCGTTCAGCGTGTTGCCGAGGATCATCCCCAGGAGCGGGATGGCGTACTGGGGGTCCCACCACGGCCGGACGCGGACGATCCCCAGCACGGCCACGCCCGCCACGAGCCACGAGGCGGCCCACATCGAGATCAGGCTGTTGAGCCAGATTCCCGGATAGCGCCGGGAGGTGCGTCGGACCGCTGCCACGCCGGCCACGAGCGCCATGACGAGACCCAGCCCCAGGACGATCTCCCAGCGCCCGACCGAGAACACCCAATCCAGGACGAGCCCGATCAGGGCCAGCTGCACGACCGTCCGGACGGCGGCCACCAGGAGCCGGCGCTCCATCCCGAGCCGCAGGCCGAGCGAGATCGCCGCGTTGACCAGGATCAGGAGCGCGGCCAGCGCGACCTGCGCCGGGCCGAGCTCGATATACGAGGGGCTCACGACGCGATCCGCCCGGCTTCGATCCGCAGCCGGCGCGACGATACACGCTCGGCCTGGGCCGGGTCGTGGCTGACCCACAACAGGGCCCGCGCCCCGGCTCCGGCCTCCATCCAGCGATCGACCAGACGCTCGATGGCCGCCGCGGCGTCCCGGTCGAGGGCCGCCGTCGGCTCGTCGAGGAACAGGACCTCCGGCTCGAGCTGGAGGGCGCGCAGGAAGGCGGTGATCTGGGCCTCGCCACCGGACAGGGTCGTGGTCGGCTTGTCGAGGAACGTCGTCTCGCGGCCCAGGGTCCCGAGCCACGGCGTCAGTCGTTGAGGGTCGAATGGCTGGCGGTTCGCGGCGAGCTCCACCGCCAGGCGCAGGTTGTCGGCGACCGTGCCCTCGAACAGGGCCGGCCGCTGATGCAGGTAGATCGCGCTCCTGCGGTAGCGCGGGACGGCGTCGTCCTCGATCCGCTCCCCGCGCCAGCGTACCTCGCCGGCGTCGAGCGGATCGAGCAGGCTCAGCGCCCGCAGGAGGAGCGACTTGCCAGCTCCCGTCGGCCCGACGACGGCCACGCGCTCGCCGGCTCCGAGCGTCAGCGACGCTCCCTCGAGAAGCCAGCCGCCGTCGGGTGCGCGCCGTCCGACCTTCCGGGCCTCGACCAGCGGGGTGCCCGTCCTACCCCACGAACCACGGAGCGAGGACCAGCGACACGACGCTCATCAGCTTGATCAGGATGTTCATCGATGGACCCGAGGTGTCCTTGAACGGATCGCCGACGGTGTCGCCGACGACGGCCGCCTTGTGGGCGTCCGAGCCCTTGCCGCCGTGCGCCCCGCCCTCGATGTACTTCTTGGCGTTGTCCCACGCGCCGCCGGCGTTGGCCATGAACAGGGCCAGGAGAACGCC
>CAZCZH010000054.1:5859-13242 GCA_964502985.1 uncultured Gemmatimonadales bacterium | reverse complement strand
TGATCGGCGACGACGAGCACGGCTGGTCGGACAACGGCGTGTTCAACTTCGAGGGTGGCTGCTACGCCAAGACGATCCACCTGTCGGCGGAGAAGGAGCCCCAGATCTGGGCCGCGATCCGGTTCGGCTCGGTGCTCGAGAACGTGGCCCTCGACGAGCGCACCCGCGCGGTCGACTTCGACGACGATTCGATCACCGAGAACACGCGCGCCGGCTACCCGGTCGACTTCATCCCCGACGCCGTGATCCCCGGCGTGGGCGGGCACCCGCGGAACGTGACGTTCCTGACCGCCGACGCGTTCGGCGTCCTGCCGCCGATCTCGCGGCTGTCGCGCGACCAGGCGATGTACCACTTCGTCTCCGGCTACACGGCCAAGGTGGCCGGCACCGAGGCCGGCGTCACCGAGCCCAGGGCGACGTTCTCGGCGTGCTTCGGGGCACCCTTCCTGCCGCTCCACCCGTCGCGCTACGCGCGCATGCTGGGCCAGCGCATCGACCGTCACGAGGCCTCCGTGTGGCTCGTCAACACCGGCTGGACGGGGGGGCCGTACGGCGTGGGCCATCGCATGGACCTGCCCTACACCCGGGCCATGGTGGGCGCGGCTCTCTCAGGGGCCCTCGACGACGTCGAGTACGACACGCATCCCGTGTTCGGCGTGGACGTCCCCCGCTCGTGCCCCGGCGTCCCGGCCGAGGTCCTCGACCCGCGCGCGACATGGGACGACCCGGACGCCTACGACGCCAAGGCCCACGACCTGGCGCGCCGGTTCCGGGAGAACTTCGAGAAGTACGAGGAGATGCCCGAGGAGATCGCGGCCGCCGGTCCGGAGGCCTGACCTAGCGCTCCAGAATCTGCTCCCTCGACTGGCCGACCGACACCCGTGAGATCGGTACGCCGACCAGCTCCTCGACCCGCTCCAGATAGCGCCGAGCGGCGCGCGGAAGGTCGTCCCACGAGCGCGCTTCGGCGATCGACGTGCCCCATCCTGGGTGATCCTCGTAGATCGGAACGCAGCGTTCGAGGAGCGCCAGGTTCGCGGGAAACTCGTCCATCTCCCCACCGCCGTCGGCGTCGCTCGCCCGGTACCCGGTGCACAGGCGAACCGTCTCGAAGCCGTCCAGCACGTCGAGCTTGGTGACGGCCAGCTCGGTCAGGGTGTTGATCCGCGCCGCGTAGCGCACGACCACCGCGTCGAACCAGCCGCAGCGCCGTGGCCGACCGGTCGTCGCGCCGTATTCGGCGCCGGCCTCCCGCAGCTCCTCCTGCAGCGGGCTCTCGACCTCGGTCGGCAGCGGCCCGTTCCCGACGCGCGTCGTATAGGCCTTCACCACGCCGACGATGTCGTCGAGGAACTTGGGACCGAGGCCCATCCCGATCGCCGCGCCCCCGGCCGTCGTGCTGGACGACGTAACGTAGGGATACGTGCCGTGGTCGATGTCGAGCTGCGAGCCCTGCGCCCCCTCCAGCAGGATCCTGCGGCCCGCGGCCAGGTGGCGCGCGACGCGCTGCGAGACGTCGGTGGCGAACCCCAGCAGCCGCTCGCGCCACGTCTCGATCTCGGCCAGGACGCCCTTCGGCGTTACGTCACCCTCGTCGGCCCCGAGCAACCGCAGCTGGCCGCGCTTGGTCTCGACGTTCGCTTCGACCAGCTCGCGCAGGCGCTCCGGCTCGCCGCAGTCCGCGACCCGGATCCCGATCCGCCCGACCTTGTCCTCGTACGCCGGCCCGATGCCGCGGCCGGTCGTTCCGATGGCGCGCGCGCCACGATGGCCCTCCTTGGCCGCGTCGAGCGCCTTGTGATACGACAACAGGAGGTGCGCCCGGTTCGAGACGCGAACCCGCGGCGCGGCGTCGATCCCGCGCGACTCGAGCAGATCGATCTCGTCCAGGAACTCCGCGGCGTCGAGCACGACACCGTTGCCCAACAAGCACTCCTTGTCGCGATGCAGCACACCGGAGGGAACCTGGTGCAGGATGAACTCGTCTTCGCCCACGACGACCGTGTGCCCGGCGTTGGCCCCACCCTGATAGCGCGCCACGACGTCCGCCCGCTCGGCCATGACGTCGACGATCTTGCCCTTCCCCTCGTCGCCCCACTGGGCTCCGACGACGACCTGGCAGGTGCCGTTCCGCTCCATCCGGTGTACCCTTCCGCGCGGCGAGTTCGACCGGCGAGGCGCGGCGCGCCGGTCACAAAAAAGCGCCGGCCGGGGCGCGAGTCTGACCGACCCGCGACGTCCCGCCGGACGCGTCCTCCGCAACAAACTGCGCGGCGGGTCGGTCTCCGTCAAACGGCTCGCGGCGCCGCGCTCCAGGGGGCTCCCTGAACCTGACCAGGCCATCCCTCGCGTGGCTCCTGCCGCTGGCGCCGGTCGCCCTCGCGGCGCGCTACCTGGCTCCCGATGCCCACACCTGGCACTTCTTCCTGGCCGGACTGGCGATCGTCCCGCTGGCCGGCCTGATGGGGCGCGCCACCGAGCACCTGGCGGAGCGCACCGGCGAAGCCGTGGGCGGGCTGTTGAACGCGACCTTCGGCAATCTGGCCGAGATCGTGATCGCGGTGCTCGCCCTGCGCCAGGGATTGGCCGGCGTCGTGAAAGCCTCGATCACCGGCTCGATCATCGGCAATTCGCTGCTCGTCCTGGGGATGTCGATGCTCGCCGGAGGCCTGCGCTACCCCAACCAGACGTTCAGCGCTCGCGGAGCCCGGGTGCGGGCCACGACCCTGACCCTGGCCGCCGTCGCGCTCATCGCCCCGGCCGCGTTCCACCATCTCTCGACGGGCGCCGTCACCGCCGAGCGCCACCTCAGTCTGGCGATCGCCGTGATCCTGCTCGTGACCTACGGTCTGTCTCTCCTGTTCGCACTCCACACGCATGCCGGCTACTTCACGCGCCAGGAGACGGAGGCGCGGCTCTCGACCGGATCGACCTGGAGCTTGACCCGCTCGCTGCTGGCGCTCGGCGGCTCGACCGCCGTGGTGGCGTGGCTCGCCGAGATCCTCGTGGGCAGCGTCGAGCCGACCGCGCGCGCGCTCGGCATGACCGAGGTGTTCATCGGGATCGTCATCGTGGCCGTCGTCGGAAACGCGGCCGAGCACTCGACCGCCGTCATGATGGCCCTCGAGGACCGCATGGACCTCGCCCTGGGCATCGCCATCGGATCGAGCACGCAGATCGCGCTGTTCGCCGCGCCCATGCTCGTGTTCGTCAGCTGCGTCGTGGGGCCGGCCCCGATGGACCTCGTGTTCATCCCCGCCGAGGTCATCTCGGTCGGCCTGTCGGTGGTCGTCGTATCGCTCGTCGCGGAGGACGGCGAGTCGAACTGGCTGGAGGGTGTGCAGCTCGTGGCGGTGTACGGGATCCTGGCGCTGTTGTTCTACTTCCTGCCCGTCGGCTAGCGTTGTGGCGGCAGGTAGCTCGGCGGGATCGGATTGTGATCGGACTCCAGATCGTAGCACAGGCTGGCGATCTTCCACTCGCCGTTCTCGTGGATCAGCTGAACGCTGTTGATCCCTCGTCCGAAGGGGTCGGATTCGGGGCGCCCCCTGCGCGAGGCGTACGAGCTCCACGCGTGGGCGATGCTGCCGAAGCGGTCGATCCGCTCCCAGACCGCCTTCTCCCAGAAGCCGTCGATGGCGTACCACTCGGTGGCCTGCTCGATGAACTGCTCCACCGTCCACCGGCGGATCTGCGTCGAGCCGTCGGGAGCGGTGTACGCCAGGCACAATCGGGCGTCGTTGCGGAACAGGGCCCGGAACCGGCGCCAGTCGCGCGGCACGGAAGCCGGCCCGCAGAGACAGGCGTATAGCGCGCTCATGACGCCCTCCGGCGAGCGCCCGTCGTAGGACCCGGCCGGCTCCATGGGACGCATCGCTAGTATCCCGTGGGAGCGTCCAGGAAGACGCTGTCCACGCCGAACCGGTCCGTCAGGTGATCGCCCAGCGCCCGGACGCCGACGGTCTCGGAGGCGTAGTGTCCGGCAAAGACGACGTTCAGGCGGTGCTCCCGCGCCAGGTGCCAGGCGACGTGGCTCGTCTCGCCGGTGACGAAGACGTCCATCCCGGCGGCGGCCGCATCGGGAACGAGCTCGGCGGCGTCCCCCGACACGACGGCCACACGCTCGACAAGTTGCGACCCGAAACCGAGGACTTCGACACGTGATCCGAGCAGGGCCTCGATGCGTGCCGCCAGCTCGGCGCAGCCGAGGGGCTCCGGCAGCCGGCCCGAGAAGCCGATCGTCAACCCGTTCCAGGCTCCGAACGGAGTCCGCTCCTCGAGGCCGAGAAGCTCCGCCAGGACGGCGTTGTTCCCGACCCGCGGATGGGCGTCGAGGGGCAAGTGGGCGGCGTACAGGGAGATCCCGGAATCGAGGAGCGCGCCAAGCCGCGCCCGGAGCGGTCCCCGGATCGGACGCGGCGCGCCCCAGAACAGGCCGTGATGGACGACGAGGAACCCGGCCTTCGCCTCCACGGCGAGGTCGAACGTAGCCAGCGCAGCGTCGGTCGCCACGGCGACTCGCTCGACTCGCCGGCGGCCCTCGACCTGGAGCCCGTTCAATGATTTGTCGTGAGTCGCCCAGCGCTCGATCTCGAGGAACGCGTCCAGATACTCGACGAGATCGTCACGCCCGACGCTCAACTATCGACCCCGGCGCTGTCGCTCGGGGCCGAGCCTGCCGGCGAGGCGATCGTGAAGCGGCGTCCCGCTCGCCGACCGGTGAGCCGGTAGGTGGTCCCATCCGACTCGTAGCGCCACTCGTCGAACGCCTCGTCCAGCGCCGCCCGCTGGAGGCGCCAACGGTCCTGCAGGCTGAATTCGCTCGTCGTCGGATACGCCTCGCCCGATGCGTGGACCGCGCCGAGCGCCGTCTCCAGGTCGAACAGGAGGAGTCGCGGATCGCGCTCCCGGGGCGCCGGCGAAGCGGCGCTCGAAGTCGCGGAGCCCGGGGTCCCGGCGGAACGCTCGGCCGGTGGGGGCTGGCCGTCCTGCCGTCCGCAGCCGGGCGCCGCCATGGCGAGGGCGAGGGCGAGGCCGACGGCGAGCGGCCCCAGGGAAATCGAGGGGATCCTCATCGGGGCGTCAAGTTGAGCGCCACGCCGGCCGCCTGCAACGCGTCGGCCACTTCCCGGCGCTCGGCCTCGTCGAGCTCGCGCAACGGGGCCCGCGGCGGCCCGCCCCCGGGCCACCCGCGCGCGTCGAGGGCGGCCTTGATCCCGGGCACCCCGTAGCGCGTTCCGCAGGCCTCGGCCAGCGGCTCGAGGCGCGACTGGGCCCGGTCGCGGGCCGCTGCATCCCCGGCGACGTGGGCCTCGAACACGGCTCGAACGACTTCCGGCGCGGCGTCGGCCACGGCCAGGATGGCGCCGTTCGCGCCCGCCTCGAGCGCCGCCGCGGTCGCCATCGCCCGCCCGTTGAGAATCACGAAGCGCGGGCCTGCCGCCCGCCGCAGCTCGGCCTGCAGCGCGAGGTCTCCCGCCGAGTCCTTGATCCCGGCCAGGACGCCCTCCGCCGCCAGCCCCGCCAGGAGCTCGGCCCCCAGCGTGACGTGGGTCCGTTGCGGGATATGGTACGCCAGGAGGGACAGGCCGCCGGCCGCGGCGACGGTCCGGTAGTAATCCGCCAGGGCGTCGTCGCCGGCGGGGTAGTAGCGCGGCGGCAGACACAACAGCGCGTCGACGCCCGCCGCGCTCGCGCGCGCCGCCGCATGGGCCGCCGCAGGTGCGCTCTCGCGACCCACCTGGGCGACGAGCGCGAAGCCCGGCCGGCGGGCGGCGACCGCCGCCGCCAACAGTACGGCCTCCTCGGATTCCTCCAGGAGCGGGCCCTCGCCACTCGTACCGAACAGCACCGCCCCCGCGAGGCCGGATTCGCGGTATATCTCGAGCTGCGCCGTGAAGCGCTCGGGCACGACCCGGCCGTCGCCGTCGAACGGCGTCGTCACGGGAGCGAACAGCCCGTGCAGGGCCCGACTCACGACTCGATCTGGACGTCGTCGATGGCTTCGATCCCCAGGAGTCCCTGGACCAGCTCGTCGCGCTTGGCGTGGGTCGTGCCGAGCGAGAAGCGCACCTCGATGGCTTCGTCGCGGCGCTTGACCTCGATCGGGTGGAGGTGCACGTCGATCCGCTGCGCGAGTCGGTCCAGCGCCTCCAGGACCCCCGCCGAAGGACGCGCGTGCACGCGATAGAACGCGTACTCGCGATGGGGCGTGAAGCGCCGCTCGAGCCATCCCAGGACGACCAGGACGACCAGCAGGATGGCCGTGGATACCATGGCCGCGCCGAAGAACCCGGCGCCGATCGCCATCCCGACCCCCGCCATGGCCCAGATCGTCGCCGCCGTGGTCAGCCCGTGGACGTCCCCCCGCGCCTGGATGATCGTCCCCGCGCCGAGGAATCCGATCCCGCTGACGATGCCCGCGGCAATCCGCCCCGGGTCGGCCACGTGACCCGACGCGCCGTAGGTCAGAGCGAGCGAGATCGAGACCATGGTGATCAGCGTCGAGCCGATGCAGATGAGCATCGTCGTGCGCAGGCCGGCCGGCTTGTCGCTGAGCTCGCGCTCGAGGCCGATGACGGCGCCGCACCCCAACGCCAGCAGCACCTTGAGCCACACTTCGCCGACCAGCAGCTCGTCGATGGAGAGGCCCGGGCTCAGGATTCCCCGAGACGCCCCGAAGGTTGTCGCTGGCGGTAGACGTGGAATCGTTCGATCACGGCGGCCAGCTGGGGATACGAGCGTACGGCGCACAGGTCGCACAGGTCGTCGAACAGCTCGATGGCCTCCCAGCACGCCTCGTCCTCGGGGAAGAACGCTCGTGACTGGAGGGCCTCCACGAGGTACGGAACGCGGTACTCCGCGTCGTCGGGGCCCACCAGCGGCCGCGCCACGCGGTCCAGGAAGTACAGGTCCTGGAGAACGACGTCCGGCTCGACGTCCGCCACCATTCGATCGAGTCGCTCGAACAGGAGATCTTCCATGCCTCGTTCCCGCTGCGTGAGTCGGGACAACCCGCGGCCGAAGATAGAATCGCGCCACCCGGCGGCAAGACGCGACTCACGAGGCGGGCTCGTGCCGCCACCGGCGCGCCAGCGCTTCCGGCCCGATCCCCATCAGGAACGCCGCCCTCAGGACCCACATGCGAAGCATCGTCCGGACGACTCCTCCGTCGAGCCAGCGCCGCGCCGAAGTGACGAGCGGGCCGCGGCACACGACGGGCCGGCCATGGCGCGCGAGCTCCGCGGCGAGGGCCACGTCCTCGAACAGGGGCCATGCCGGAAAGCCGCCCAGCCGCTCGAACTCCTCCCGCTTGACGAACAGCCCCTGGTCGCCCGTGCCCCGCCGCGTGGATCGAGCGCGGGCGTTGATACCGCGCTCGAT
>CAZCZH010000054.1:0-5849 GCA_964502985.1 uncultured Gemmatimonadales bacterium | reverse complement strand
CCCCCCCCCCCCCCCCCACCCCCCCCCGCTGCCCCACCCCCCCCGGGGCGCCCGGCCCCCGCCGGGGGCAGGGGGGGGGGCGGTTGATCCCGCGCTCGATCCACGGCAGGAGTCGGCTGCGGGCGCGATCGGCGGGGGGAAACGCGATCCGGAAGCAGCCCCCCGGCGCTCCGCCGAGAAGCGCCGCCTGGATCTCGCCCACGGCGCCGGGGGGCGGCTCGCAGTCGGCGTGCAGGAACCACACGGCCCCACCGCGAGCCGCCGCCGCACCGGCGTTCTGCTGGCTGGCGCGTCCGCGCGGCGCCGTTACGACCCGCGCCCGCAGGCGCGCAAGGTCCGGCGTCCCGTCGAGCGAGCCCCCGTCGACGACGATCGTCTCCAACGGCGGCGGATCACACCGCGCCAGGGCGTCGAGCAGCCGTGGCAGGCGCCGGGCCTCGTTCCACGCGGGCACGACCACGCTCACGCTTGGACGTCCCTCGCGGGGCGCGATATCGTTGGGCCCCATGATCCGTCCGTCATCCATCGCGCCGATCCTCGCGCTGTGCGCGGTGGCCGTCCTGGCCGCGTGCCGGGGCTCCGAGCCCGAGGTGGCCGGGTTCCCCGAGGACAGCGTCGCCGCTCCGGGGACGACGCCGTCCTCGCGCGCCGCTGTCCGCGAGCGCCTGACCTTGTGGACTCCGGACAGCGTCCGGCTGAGCGTCGTGCTGCT
The DNA here is from genome assembly GCA_964502985.1 of uncultured Gemmatimonadales bacterium. Taxonomy (GTDB): domain Bacteria; phylum Gemmatimonadota; class Gemmatimonadetes; order JACCXV01; family JAHWKZ01; genus CAZCZH01. The sequence goes on along the minus strand of CAZCZH010000054.1, from coordinate 5,137 downwards.
CGCCCCTCCGATGCCGCTCGACGCCCGTCGGCCGGCCGTGCTCCTGCTGCACGACGCCGAGGGGTCGCGCACCGACCTGGCCCGATTGGCCAACGATCTCACGCAGAACGGCGGCTATGTCACGCTGTCGATCGACCTGCGGGGGCACGGGGAATCGTTCCACCGCACGCGCCACGGCCGAGACGAGATCTACGACGTCGACGCCTGGCGCCGCCAAGGCGCGACCGGCGTGCGCGGGATGCTGACGGACCTGGAGACCGGCGTGGCCCTGCTCGACACGCTGGCCTACGTCGAATCCGACTCGCTGGCGGCTGTCGGGTCGGGGCTGGGGGCCGACCTGGCGCTGGAGTGGGCCGCTGGCGACCCCAGCGCCCGCGCGCTGGTGCTGGTCTCGCCCCGCGCCGAAGCTCCCGGCCTGGCGATCGAGAAGGCCACTTCGTCCCTCGCCGACCGCCCCGTCCTGATCGTGTCCGCGAACGGCGACGCGACCGGGCAGGAAGCGGCCCGGCGGCTCGCCCGGCGGGCGCCCGGCTGGGTCACGGTCACGATCGAGGGCGTTGGGGCCGGCGACTCGCTGCTCGAACGGGGGAACGTCCTGACGAGTCGCATCGGACAGTTTCTGCAGCTTCACGTCCCCGCGGCTCCATCTCCCTGATCGAGAGCGGAGCGGTCCTGCTCGGGAGAGAGCTCGCGGTACGGCAAGCGGAAGCGGAACGTGCTCCCCCGACCGGGCGCCGACTCGGCCCAGATGCGGCCTCCGTGCAGCTCGATGACCTGCCGGCAGATGGCCAGGCCGAGGCCGACGCCGGGGTAGGGACGGGTCGTCGAAGCGTCGACCTGGCGGAAGGCGTCGAAGATGTCGTCCAACCGCTCCTCGGCGATCCCGATCCCCTCGTCCGAGACCCGCGCCTCGAGCCAGTCCTCGTCGCGCCGCACCTCGACACGCACGACCCCACGGTGACTGAACTTGATCGCGTTGTCGATCAGATTCAGGAACACGCGATAGATCTTCTCGCCATCGACCCATAGCGGTCCGACGTCGGGCCCCATGGAGACATCGATCGTCAGCCCGCGCTCGTCGAGCAGCGGACGCACCGTCTCGGCGATCCCGGCCAGGACGGACCCCACGTCGACCCGCTCCCAGCGGGGCACGTCGTAGCCCTCCTCGTGACGCGAGAAGTCCAGCAGACGCGAGATCATCTCCAGAAGCCTCTGGCTGTTGCTCGTCACGACGCCCAGCACCCGCCGCTGCTCCGCGTTCAGCGGACCGCACATCTCGTACTCGAGGATCTCGGAGTTGGCGATGATCGACGTCAAGGGGGTCTTGAGCTCGTGGCTCGTGTTGGACAGGAACTCGGTCTTGAGCTGGTTCGATTTCGCCAGCTCGGCGTTGATCCGCTGGAGCTCGAGGTTGACCGCCCGCAGATCCTCCTCGGCGCGTCGGCGGGTCGTGATGTCCGTCAGCTCGTATTTGAACGCCCGCCGCCCGTTCCACTCGATATGGTCGGCATGGACCAGGACAGGCACCCGCTCACCCGTCGCGGTGACGACCTCCGTCTCGTAGTCGACGACCGACTGCCCGAGCATGCGCTCCGCGTAGCGCTCGCGGGCCGTCGCCCGATCGTCCGGCGCGACGTAGTCGAACGGATCGCTCCCGAGCAGCGACTCCAGGCTCGTGGCCAATCGTCGCACGAGGGTCCGGTTGGCGAACGCCACGCGGCCGTCGACCACGACGAGTACCATGTTGGGGTCGTCCTCCAGGAGTCGCCGTGGGTCGATGCGCACCGCGGCCACGGCGGCGCGGGCTTCCTCCAGGCCCAGGATCACGAGGCCCAGGGCCATCGCCGCGCCGAACGTGATGTCCGCCTCCGCCACCCAGTCCGGCGCAGCGCCACGCGCCGCGAGCGGGACGAGGACCTGGATCAGTCCCCACAGAGCCAGGACCGTGCCGACGACCGTCGGCAGGACCGCGGAGCCCAGCGGGCCGTCGGGGGGCGCCGCGCGGGCCACCAGAAAGCCGGCGACGATCGCCGTCGCCGCCAGCAGTGCCAGCCCGACGTGCATCAGGAGGGAAGTGACTGGATCCAGCCCACGGGCCACGGCCAGCAGGGCGAGGAACAGGACCCCGACCGCCACGCCGATCAGGCCGCCGGACGGTGCCCGCCCGCGCTCCGCGCACAGGGCCGCGGCGCCCGCCGCCAGGGCGGCCCCCGCGCCGGCCAAGACCAGCGCTTCGCCCTCGACCGCGCCGCCCACGAGCTGCAGCGCGGCCTCGACTAGGAGGGCAGACCAGGCCAGGGCCCACAGGGCCGCGTAGCGCCGACGTTGGTCGATGTACAGGTAGGTGAAGATCGCCGCGAGGACGGCCAGGTCCGCGACCGGATGGATCCAGGCGCCGGAGATCACGGCGCCTCGAAGCTCAGCTCAGTCCCACTCTTCCTCGCCATCCTCCTCGTAATCGCCCTCGACGAGCTCGAACTCGAGCGGTGAGGTGGACACGACCTCCAGCTCGCAACCGCACTCCGGGCACTCGACGACCTCGCCTTCCTCGTATTCGAACGGCTGGCCCTCGATCTCCGCGTCACATTCGGGACAGAACGCCATGACTCACCTCCTTCCGCAGGTGCAAGGGCCGCTATTATACCATTCATCAAACGATTGTCTAGCCCCCTTCCGCGCCGCTTCGAGCGGCCGGCGGGCAGCCTCGCGCGACGCCCGGACAACCGTCCCAGACGCCGCGTCGCGCGGCTCGCGCGCCGGCCTCGGCGGCCTCGATGCGGGCGCGGAAGCGACGCGTCTCGCCGTAGGCGAAACCGCACGCCGCCCCGCGCCTGACGAGCTCGACGTTGACGTTCGTCCCGTCGACCTCCAGGTACGCGAGGAGCCGCCCGTAGCGGTCGCGCGTCTCGGCCGGGTCGAGCCGCAGGACGACCTCGCGGCCGGAGACGAGCGCCTCGTTGGCCGCCGTGGCGGCCTCGGCCCCGCATTGCGGGGTCGGCCGCTCCTCCGGAGCGTCGATCCCGATGTAGCGCACGTGCGTCCCGTCGGCCAGAACAGCCGTATCGCCATCGATCACGCGGCTCACGTGGACTCGCGCGTCGGCGTAGCGCGCCCTGTCCCGCTCGGCGCGTGGGATCGAGGGGCGCGGGCCGCCGCCATGACACACGGCGAACGCCGCCAGCACGAGCGTCGCCAGGGCGGCCGCCAGGCGGCGCGCGGCGCGCGGACCGAGACCGATCGCCCTACGTCCCGACGGCGCGCGCGTACACGCTCCGCGCCTCGGCCTCGTCGGAGGTCCCGTCGACGATCGCCCGGCCGTCGCGGAAGAGGTTGAGCGTCAGCCCGGCGCGCCGGGCCCGCAGGAGCACCGGGTTCAGCGCCAGCACCTCCCACTCGGACCCCAGCCTGTGGGCCACCGTCTCGAGCGGCGGCGGGGCCGCGCCGCGGGGAAGGAGCTGGATCGCGTTCCGCCCGCAGAGCCGCGCCGCGCGGTGGCCCCGGCGTCCCTCCAGCCAGTCATAGCGGTGCTCGGCGCACGCCGGGCAATCGGGCCGCGGGCGGCCGGCGTCGAGGGTGGTGAACGACGCCTCCCAGGCGTCGTAGCGCACGATCCCCCGCAGGACGCGCTCGCGGGCGCCGAGCAGGAGCTTGAGCGTCTCGGCGGTCTGGATCCCGGCGATCACCGCCACGGCCGGGCCCAGCACGCCGGCCGTCTCGCACGTCGGCAGGCTGCCCGCGACCGGTGGAGTCTCGAACACGCACAACAGGCACGGCGTATCTCCCGGCAGGATCGGATGGACGAGCCCCCCCGTTCCGATCACGCCCGCGTAGACCCATGGGACGCCTTCCCGGACGCACCAGTCGTTGATCAGGTAACGGGTCTCGAAGTTGTCGGTGCCGTCGCCCACGACGTCTGCGTCGGACAAGAGCGCGTCGGCGTTCTCGGCCCGCAGGTCGTCGACGACGGCCTCGATCCGGACGTCGGGGTTGATCGCCTCGAGGGCGCGCTGCGCGGCCGTCGCCTTGGGCCGCCCCGCCGCGGCGTCCTCGTCGGTGAACAGGGACTGCCGCTGGAGGTTCGAGCGCTCGACGAAGTCGCGGTCGACGACCGTGACGCGCCCCACGCCGGCCCGCGTCAAGAGCTCGGCCTGGAGCGATCCCAGGGCGCCACAGCCGACGACCACCGCATGGGCCCCGGCCAGGCGCGCCTGGCCATCGGCGCCGATCTCGGGCAGCACGATCTGGCGGGCGTATCGCTCGTCGCTCACCGAGGCCAAGCTACCGGCCGCGACGTGCGGCGTCATACAGAACGAGGCCCGGGTGGCAGGGGTATATTCTCCCGCAATGAGCCCCGTCCCCCGCATCGTCGTCACCGGCATGGGCGTCGTCAGCCCGAACGGCGTCGGCCGGCCGGCGTTCTGGCGGGCGTGCCGAGAGGGCGTCAGCGGGACCCGCGCCATCACCCAGTTCGAGCCTGACGGCCTGCCGTGCCGGGTCGCGGCCGAGGTTCTCGATTTCGACGTACAGGCACACCTTCCCCCCAAGACCCAGCGCTACGGCCTGCGCGTCGTGGCGATGGCTCTGGCCTCGGCGAAGGAGGCCTTCGCCGAGGCCGGCCTCGACCCCGAGCGGCTGGGCGAGGACGAACGACGCCGGACGGGCGTCGTCGTGGGGACGGGCGCGGCCGGGATCGCATTCGGCGAGGAGCAGTACGGGGTGTTCTACCGGGACGGCTACAAGCGGGTCAGCCCGTACAGCATCGTGGCCACGTTCGTCGGCATGCTGTCGAGCGAGATCTCGATGGCCTTCGACCTGCGCGGGATGAGCCACGTCGTTTCGACCGGCTGCACGTCGGCCTCCGACGCCATGGGCTATGCCATGCACGCCCTGCGCTCGGGCGCCGTCGACCGCGTCCTGACGGGCGGCGCCGCAGCGTGCATAGTGCCGGGCATCATGGCCGGCTTCTGCCGGATGGGAACGATGACCACGCGCAACGGCGATCCGGCCCGCGCCTCACGCCCGTTCAATGCCGATCGCGACGGGTTCGTGATGGGCGAGGGGGCGTGGATGCTGGTCTTCGAGACGCTCGACGCAGCCCGCGCCCGCGGCGCGCCGATCCTGGCCGAGATCGCGGGCT
>CAZCZH010000053.1:0-13507 GCA_964502985.1 uncultured Gemmatimonadales bacterium | reverse complement strand
CGGTAGTTCAGCTGGTTTAGAACGCCGGCCTGTCACGTCGGAGGTCGCGGGTTCGAGTCCCGTCCGCCCCGCCATCCGCCCGGAGAGGTCGCCGAAGCCGTTCGATCGTCCCTCGATCCCGCGAGCTCTCGTGCGACCCGACCGAAACTTTCCGTTCCACTCCTCGATGTCGCCCCGGTGAGCGAGCGGCCGCTCTCCGTCGTCGGGGTCAGCCACCGGACCGCGTCCCTGACCGACCGCGAGCCTTTCGCGTTCTCGGACGACGACGAGCGCTCCGTTCTGACGGGCGGGGGCTCCGAATCGCTGCTGCTGGTCACTTGCAACCGGACCGAACTGTACGGGCTCGACGATCCGACGCGCATGGAGAGCCGCCTGTCGGCGGCCGCCGGCGTGGACGGCAGCGGGCTGTTCCGGCTGACGGGGTCCGACGCGGTCCAGCACCTGTTCGCCGTGGCCGCCGGTCTCGAATCGATGGTCGTCGGGGAGCCCCAGATCCTGGGTCAGGTCAAGCGGGCCATGGGGCGGGCGCGGGAGGCCGGCGCGCTGGGTCCCGTGCTCGACGAGCTCGCCCGTCGCGCCTTGACGGTCGGACGGCGGGTGCGCGCGGAGACGGCCGTCGGGAAGGGTCTGCCTTCGGTCCCCAAGGTGGCTACGGCGGTCGCGCGGCTCGTCCTGGGCGAGTTGAGCGGGCGCACCGTGCTCGTCGTCGGGACGGGCGCAATGGGCGCCGAGACGGCGCGCCTGCTGCGCTCGGCCGGCGCCCAGCTGGTGGTGGCGGGGCGGACGGCCGAGCGGGTCGAGGAGCTGGCCGGGGTGGTCGACGGCCGGGCCGAGGGGCTGGGGCGGCTGGACGAGCTGCTGGCGACCGTCGACCTGACCCTGACCTGCACGGGGACTCCCGAGCCCCTCCTGACCCGCGACCGCGTGGCGCGGGCGGCGGCCCGCAGGAACGGCGCGGCCTTGAATCTCGTGGACATCGCGGTCCCGCGCGACGTCGCTCCGGAGGCGCGCCAGGTGTCCCACGTCCGGCTGTACGACCTCGACGACCTGCGCGGGTGGAGCAGCGAGGTCGTGCCCCCCGAGGCCGTGCGCCGGGCCGAGGAAATCGTCGCCCGCGAAGCGGCTTCGTTCCTGGCGTGGCGCGCCGCGCGGGCGGCGGTGCCGACGATCCGCGAGCTCCACGCGCGCGTCGAGGAGATCCTCGACGCGGAGCTGGCCGGCGCCTCCCCGGAGGAGGCCGCGGCGCTGCGTCCCTTCGGCCGGCGGCTCCTGCGCACGCTCCTTCACGAGCCGGTGACCCGTCTCAAGCGGCGGACGGCCGAGGATGGGGAGGACGTGGTGGCCCTGGCGCGTGAGCTGTTCGCGCTGGAATCGCGGGGGAGGAACGGCACCGCCCCTCAGGAAGGTCCGCGGGAGGGCGGCGGATGAGCGGAGCCGCGCTCCGCCTGGGAAGCCGGGGCAGCGCGCTGGCGCTCGCCCAGACCGCGCTCGTGGCCCGGGCGCTCGAGGAGCGCGGTCGGGCGGTCGAGGTCGTGACCGTGAGGACCAGCGGCGACCGCGCCCAGGCCGACCGGACCCTCGCGCTCGAGCGCGGCGCCTTCGTCGGAGCGCTCGAGCGCGCGCTTCTGGCCGGCGAGATCGACGTCGCCGTCCACAGCGCGAAGGACCTGCCCGTGGGGTTCGGAACCGCGGCCGAGATCGTCGCGTTCCTGCCGCGGGCCGATCCGCGCGACGCGCTCGTGTCGCGGGACGGCGGGAACCTCGCCGCGCTGCCTCACCGGTCGCGCGTGGGGACCGAGAGCCCGCGCCGGCGAGCTTTCCTGCTTCGCGCGCGGCCCGACCTCGACGTCATCCCGATTCGGGGCAACGTCGATACGCGGCTGGCCCGCCTCGACGCCGGCGACGTCGAAGCGCTGGTTCTGGCGGCGGCGGGACTCGAGCGCCTCGGTCGCGCCGGCCTCATCGCGGAGCGGCTGTCGCCGGAGACGATGCTGCCCGCCGTGGGACAGGGCGCGCTGGCCGTCCAGGCGCGAGCCGACGATCCGCGCGCGTCGGTCCTGCGCGCGCTGGACGACGGCCCGACGCGGGCCGCCGTGCTCGCCGAGCGGCGCTTCCTGCATGCCATGGGCGGGGGTTGCCGCGCCCCGTACGCCGCGCTGGGCCGCGTCGCAGGCGGCCGGCTGACGCTCCACGGCGCGGCCGTCTCGCCCGATGGAGCGGACGTCGCCCGTCGCGCCGAGGAGGGTCCCGTGAAAGACGCCGAGCTCCTCGGCGAGCGGCTGGCGCGCGCCCTCCTCGAGCGCGGCGCTGGACGCCTGGCGGGGCGCGCGTGAGGAGCCCGCGGGTCCTGGTCACGGGATCCGATCCGGCGCGCTACGCGGCGCGCCTCGAGGCGGCCGGCGCTCGACCGGTGGTCGTGCCGACGATCGCCGTACGGGCGCTCGAGGGCGATCCGCTCGACGCCGCGCTGCGCGGGCTGGCCGAGCGCGACTGGATCGTCGTCACGAGCCCCAACGGCGCGCGCGCGGCGCTCGACCGGCTGGAGACGGTCCGGGTGGCGCTCCCGGCGGGCCCGCGCTGGGCGGCGGTCGGACCGCGGACAGCGGCCGTCCTCGAGGCGCGGGGCGTCCGCGTGGCGTGCGTTCCCGGCGCGGCGCTCGGAGCGGCGATCCCCGACGCCATGGGCGACGTCGCGGGCCGCTCGGTGCTCCTCCTCCGGGCCCGCGCCGCGGGCGACGACCTGCCGGCGATCCTGCGCGACCGCGGGGCCGAGGTCGACGACGTGCCGGCGTACGAGACGGTCGTCGGGCCGGAGTCGTCGCGCGCCGCGCTGGCCGCCGCGCTGGCAGACGGGCTGGACGCGATCGTCTTCACCAGCGGGTCGACGGTGCGCGGCTACCTGCGTCTCGGCGGTTCTCCAGGAGCGGGTGTCGCGGCGTGCATCGGGCCGTCATCGGCGCGCGCCGCGCGGAAGGCCGGGTTCACGGCCGTGGCCGTGGCCGACGAGCGCTCGCCAGAGGGCATCGTCCGGGCCCTCGGGACGGAGGTCGATGTCCCGGGCTGAGACCTTCTTCCGCGGTCGGCGCCTGCGCCGTACGCCGGCCCTGCGCCGCCTGACGGCCGAGACGCGCCTCGATCCGTCGCGTCTGGTCCAGCCGCTGTTCGTGCGGGACGGGGACGGGGCCGGCGAGCCGATCGCCGCGCTGCCCGGCCAGTCGCGGCTGACGGTGGGGACGGTCGCCGAGGCGGCGCGCGAGGCGGCCGACCTGGGGATCGGCGGGCTCCTGCTGTTCGGCCTCCCCGCGGCGAAGGACGCCGGGGGCAGCGGCGCGTGGGTCGAGGACGGCGTCGTCCAGCGCGCGCTCCACACCCTGGCGGAAGCCGGCACGGGACTCGTCCTGATGGCCGACGTGTGTCTTTGCGAGTACACCGACCACGGCCACTGCGGGATCGTCGAGGATGGCGAGGTGCTCAACGATCCGACCCTCGAGGTCCTCGGCAGGACGGCCGGTTCGCTGGCGGCCGCGGGAGCCGACGTCGTGGCCCCGTCGGCCATGATGGATGGCCAGGTGGCGGCGCTCCGCGCGGCCCTCGACGCGTCCGGCCACGAGGCGACCGCGATCCTGTCGTACGCCGCCAAGTACGCCTCGGCCTTCTACGGTCCGTTCCGCGAAGCGGTCGGCTCGGCGCCCGGATTCGGCGACCGCCGGGGCTACCAGATGGATCCGCCGAACGGCCGCGAGGCGCTGCGCGAGATCGCCGCCGACCTCGACGAGGGCGCCGACATGGTGATGGTCAAGCCGGCTCTGCCGTACCTCGACGTCCTGCGCGCCGCCCGCGAGCGGTTCGACGCGCCCCTCGCCGCGTATCACGTCAGCGGCGAGTACGCCATGCTGGAGGCGGCCGCCGAGCGTGGCTGGGTGGACCGCCGGTCGGCGGTCCTCGAGACGCTGACCGCGATCGCCCGCGCGGGAGCCGACATCCTGATCACCTACCACGCGAAGGACGCGGCCCGATGGCTGAGATGAGCGAGAAGCGCTACGTCCACGTCCTCGCCCTGCAGCCGAGTGGGGAGTGGCGCCGGCGCGGGCCGGCCGAGCGGCGCGTCGACGTCGAACGGTTCCTGGAGGCGGCCGCCGAGACCGGTCGGCGCGTGACGACGTATACCTATTCGATGATCGGCACGCGTGCCGACGCGGCGCTCCTGTTCTGGCGGCTGGGATCCTCGATGGAGGACCTCGAGGAGACGGCGGCGGGGCTGCTGACGGCCGGCTTCGGGACGTGGTGCGACGTCAGCTATTCGATGGTCGGCCTGGTGCGGCCGTCGTCGTACGTCAAGGAGCGCACGCCGCAGGAGCAGGCCATGTTCACCGGGACGCGCTCGCGCTACCTGATCGTCTATCCGTTCGTCAAGTCGACCGACTGGTACCTCCTGTCCGAGGAGGAGCGCCGGCTCCAGATGTCGGAGCACATCCGTGTCGGACGCGGATATCCCATGGTCCAGCAGCTCCTGGCGTACTCGTTCGGCCTCGACGACCAGGAGTTCATCGTGGCCTACGAGACCGAGGATCTGGCGGCGTTCCAGGACCTGGTGCGCGACCTGCGGGCGACGGAGGGGCGCCGGGCCACCGTCCGCGACACGCCCCAGCTCCTCGGAATCCACCGTCCGTTGGACGAAATCCTGCGCCTGTTGTCGCCGTGAGCGAGAGCGGCGCGGCGGACCCCGCGGCGCCGGCGAGCGCGACGCTGTACGCCCGCGCTTGCGGGCTCTTCCCGGGCGGAGTCAACAGCCCCGTGCGGGCGTGGGGCGCGGTGGGCGGCACGCCGCGCTTCGTCGTGCGCGCGGAGGGCGCCCGGGCGTGGGACGCGGATGGCGTCGAGCGGATCGACTGGATCTCCTCGTGGGGCGCGATCGTCCTCGGGCACGCCGACCCGGCCGTCGTGGCCGCCGTCCGCGAGGCCGCCGGCCGGGGGACGAGCTTCGGTGCCCCGACGCCCGACGAGGTCACGCTCGGCGAGGCGATCCGCGCCGCCATGCCGGGCGTCGAGCGGATGCGCTTCGTCAACTCGGGCACCGAGGCCACGATGAGCGCCATCCGCCTGGCCCGGGCGCACACCGGGCGCGACCGGATCGTCAAGTTCGCCGGAGCCTACCACGGCCATTCGGACGCGCTGCTGGCGCAGGCGGGATCGGGCGTGGCGACGCTCGGGCTGGCCGGAAGCGCGGGCGTGCCGGCGGGAGCCGTCGGCGACACGCTCGTCCTGCCGTACAACGACCTGGACGCCGTCGAAGACGCCCTTGCCGAGGGCGGAGACCGGATCGCCGCCGTCCTGGTCGAGCCGGTGGCCGCCAACATGGGCGTCGTCCCACCGGCGGCGGGCTTCCTCGAGGGCCTGCGGGCGGCCACCCGGCACGTCGGCGCCCTGCTCGTGTTCGACGAGGTGATCACCGGGTTCCGGCTGGCGCCGGGCGGGGCCCAGGAACGCTTCGGGGTGACGCCCGACCTGACGTGCCTGGGGAAGATCGTGGGCGGGGGCCTGCCGGTCGGCGTGTTCGGCGGACGCGCCACCATCATGCGCGGCCTGGCGCCCGAGGGCCCGGTGTACCAGGCCGGAACGCTGTCCGGGAACCCGCTGGCGATGGCCGCCGGCCGGGCCGTGCTGGAGCGCCTGTTCGCCGAGCCCGAGGCGTGGGCCCGGCTCGAGGCCACGACCCGGGCGCTGGCCGAGGGGCTCGATGCGGCCGCCGCCGGGGGGGCCACCGTGGCCCGCGCGGGGCCGCTCCTGACCCTGTTCTTCGCGCCGCGCGCGCCGTCCGACTACGCCGCCGCGCGACGGGCCGACGGCGCCGCGTACGGGCGCTTCTTCCATGCCATGCTGGAGCGCGGCGTGCTCCTGCCGCCGTCCCCGTTCGAGGCCTGGTTCCCGACCCTGGCACACGGCCCGGGGGAGGTCGAGGCGACGCTCGAGGCGGCACGCCAGGCCTTGCCCCTGGCGCTCGATCCGGGGCCCGGCCGGTGAACGACCGCTTCCTGCGAGCGTGTCGCGGCGAGCCCGTGGACCGCACGCCGGTCTGGTTCATGCGCCAGGCCGGGCGCGCGCTCCCCGAGTACCGCGCGATCCGCGAGACGCGCTCGCTCCTGGACATCGTGCGCGAGCCGGAGCTGTGCGTCGAGGTCACGCTGCAGCCGGTCGAGCGGCTCGGGGTCGACGCGGCGATCGTCTTCGCCGACATCACCCTGCCGTTCGCCGGGCTGGGCGTGGAGTGCGAGATCCGGCCCGGCGTAGGGCCGATCATCGAGCGGCCGATCCGCTCGGCGGCCGACGTCGCGCGGCTGCGAGAGCTCGATTCGCGCGAGCACGTGCCGGAGCTCCTGTCCGCGCTGGCGCTGTTGCGCGCGGCCAGCCCGGTCCCCGTGATCGGTTTCGCCGGGGCGCCGTTCACCCTGGCCAGCTATCTGATCGAGGGCCGGCCGACCAGGCGCTTCCTCGAGGTCAAGCGCTTCCTGCGGGCCGAGCCCGCCGCTTGGGAGGAGCTGATGCGGCGCCTGACGACGGCTACGGCGGACTACCTGTCGGCCCAGGCCGCGGCCGGGGCCCACGCCCTCCAGCTGTTCGACTCGTGGGTCGGCGCGCTGTCGCCGGCCGATTACCGGTCCCGCGTCCTGCCGCACGTGCGGCGCCTGTTCGAGGGCTTGCCGGTCCAGGTCCCGACGATCCACTTCGGGACGGACACGGCGGGCCTGCTGCCGGATTTCGCGGCGGCCGGCGGGGGCGTGGTCGGGATCGACTGGCGCATCGACCTGGATCGGGCGCGGGAGCTGGTCGGGGGCCGGCCCGTCCAGGGGAACCTCGACCCGCCGGCGCTCCTCGGGCCGTGGGAAGCGGCCGCCGAAGCGGCGCGCGGGGTGCTTCGCGCGGCGGGCGGCCGTGACGGGCACGTGTTCAACCTGGGCCACGGGGTCCTCCCGGAGACGCCGCCCGACCACCTGCGGCGGCTGGTCGAGCTGGTCCACGCGGAGACCGAGAGATGAGCCCCGGCGGGGCCGGCGGCGCCCGCGAGGCGGTCCTGGCGATGTCCTACGGGACGCCGGATCGACTGGAGGACGTGGCCGCGTACTACACCCACATCCGGCGCGGGAGTCCGCCCCCGCCGGAACTCCTCGACGAGCTGATCGGGCGCTACCGGGCGGTCGGCGGGCCGACGGCGCTCAACCGGATCACCCGGCGGCAGGCGGCGGAGCTCGAGGCCGAGCTGGAGCGGCGCGGCACGCCGCGCCCGGTCGTCGTCGGATTCAAGCACGTGGCCCCGTTCATCGGCGACGCCGTGCGCGACCTGGCCGCGAAGGGGATCGAACGCGTCGTGGCCCTGGTCCTCGCGCCACACTACTCGCTGCGCGGCGTCGCCGAGTACCAGGACTACGCCGAGCGCGCCCGTCCGCCGGAATTGGAGCTCGATCTGATCGAGAGCTGGCACGACCACCCGCGGCTGATCGCGTTTCTGGCGAATCGCCTGACCGCCGCGCTGGAGCGGTCGGCCGTCGACGACCCGTGGGTCGCGTTCAGCGCCCATTCGGTGCCGGCGCGGGTTCTCGAGCGGGGCGACCCGTATCCCGTCCAGCTCGAGGAGACGGCCCGCGCGGTGGCGCGGGCGGCGGGCGTCGAGCGCTGGTCGCTGGCCTATCAGAGCGCGGGGCGGACCGCCGAGCAGTGGCTCGGCCCGGACATCCTGGAGGTCCTCGAAACGATCGCCGAGCGCGGCGAGCGGGGCGTGGTCGTCCAGTCGATCGGCTTCGTCGCCGACCACCTCGAGATCCTGTACGACCTCGACCTCGAGGCGCGGGATCGGGCGAGAGCGCTCGGGCTGACGTTCGCCCGCGCCGAGATGCCCAACGCCGACCCGGGCTTCGTCGCCGTCCTGGCCGACGTGGTCGGCGCGCGGCTGGAGGGCCCGTGACGGTCGTCGTCGGCGGCGGGATCGCGGGGCTGACCGCCGCCTGGGCCATGGCCCGGGAGGGACGTCCGGTTACCCTCGTCGAGCGCGAGTCGAGGCTCGGCGGGAAGATCCGCACCGAGCGCGTCGACGGATTCGTGATCGAGCACGGCCCGGACTCGTTCCTCGTCGGCAAGCCGGCCGCGCTGGAACTGTGCCGCGAGCTGGGACTCGGCGACCGCATCGTGGCCCAGCGGGCGGCGGGCCCGGTCCGGGTTTGGGCCCGGAACGGGCTCCATCCGCTTCCCGCGGGGGTGCGGCTCGTGCCGACCCGCGTCGGACCGCTCCTGGGGAGCCCGCTCCTTTCGCCCGGCGAGGCGCTGCGCGCGGCGGCCGATCTGGTCCTCCCGGCCGGGGCGGCGCGCCGGGCCGGGGACATCAGCCTGGCGGCCCTCGTCGCGCCCCGCATGGGGCGCGCGGTGCTGGACCGTATCGTGGCCCCCGTCGCCGCGGGGATCCACGCCGCCGACCCGTCGAGGATGAGCGTCGAGGCGACGTTCCCCCGGCTCTTCGCGGCCGCCGGAGGGTCGTTGATGCGCGGACTGCGAGGGAAACGGGACGCGGTGGAACGGGCTGCGTTCGTCAGCCTGGACGGCGGGATGGACCTGCTCGTCGACGCGCTGGCGGAAGCTCTGCGGACCGCCGATGTGCGCCTCGGGCGCGCCGTCCTGGCGGTCGAGTCCGCCGCCGGCGGGTACGCGGTTCGGCTCGACGACGGGGAGACGCTGCAAGCCGAGACCCTCGTGCTGGCGGTCCCGCCGCCCGTGGCGGCGCGGCTCCTGGCGCCGCTCGCGCCGCTGGCGGCGCGGCTCCTGTCGGGGATCGGAGCCGTCTCGACGGCGGCTGTGGCGCTGGGCTATCGCCAGGTCGACGTTCCGTCCCTCGACGGGCCGGGCTTCGTCGTGGCGCGCGATCGTCCGGCGCGCATCACGGCCTGCACGTGGGCTTCATCCAAGTGGCCCGGGCGGGCCCCGCCCGGTCATGTCCTTCTGCGGGGCTACCTGGGCCGGGCCGGCGAGCCCCTCGACCCGCGCGAGGGCGACGCCGCGCTCGTGGCGGCCGTCCGGCTGGATCTCGCCCAGGCCATGGGCATCCACGCCGACCCCCTCCTCTCACGCGTCGCGCGATGGCCTGGCGGGACCCCCCAGCTCGACGTCGGGCACGTGGCGCGGCTCGCGGCGATCGAGCGCGACCTCGCGCGCCGCGCCCCGCGCGTCGTCCTGGCCGGCGCGGGATACCGCGGGACGGGGCTGCCGGACTGCGTCGCCCAGGGGCGCGCGGCGGCGCGGCGCGTGAACCCCGAAGAGCCCGCGCAAGACGTCTTACAGCGGTCGGCGACGGCCGGCGATAGACTGGGCGAGCGAGATGAGTAGAGACACCGAGGGTCCGTTGGTCCGCTGGTTGGGCCGCTGGATCGTGCGTGGAAGGCCGCTGAGCGTGCTCGTCAAGTTGACGCTCGTGGCGTTCGTCGGGATCTGGCGCTGGCACAAAGCTTCGCGTGAGTCCCGGCGCGCGTCGGGCCGGCGCGAGCTTCCCGCCGACTACGAGGTCCTGCCGCGCGAAGGTCTGACCGGCCCGGACGGAACCTCGACCGGGCCCGACGGGTAACTCGTCGCAACATCGCATCGCACGTATCTCGAACGAGGAGAGTTCCATGCGCAAGATCGCCATGCTGACCGGCGGGGCCGCTTTCGTGGCCTTCGTCATGGCGTCGCCGGCTGCCGCGCAGGAGGGGCAGGGAGCCCCATCCGACAGCGCGACGGTCCAGACACCCGTCGCGACGCCCGATTCGGGCGCCATGCCTGCCGGTGGACAGGCCGACACGGGCCACGAGAACATGGCCCAGGAGCCGAGCGGGGTCACCGCCGAGACGACCCCGGACACGGTCCCGGAGCACGATTGGGAGTTCACCCTGTCGTCGACGAAGGACGCACCCCAGGCGTCGGGCACCGTGATGGTCGCCGAGGGGGACGCCGGCAACACCTTCTGGGTGCAGGTCGATGGCCTGCCCGCCGTCGACAGCCTCGACCAGGAAGGCCGCGACGTCAACGCCTACACGGTGTGGGTCGTTCCTTCGAAGGAACGCGTCAAGGAATCGACGCTCGCCGGCGCTTTGACGGTCGGGCCGGGCGGGAGTGGCTCGCTCGAGGGCCACACGGACCTCCCGAGCTTCGGCATCATCGTGACGGCGACGCCCGACGGCGCGCCGGAGCAGCTCTCGGGCGTGCCGGTCCTGTCCGGTATCCCGGTGCAGGGCGCCGCTCAGACGAGCGAAGCGCCGGCCGACGAGAAGCCGGAGGACATGGGAGCGAGCCCGGGTGAGCCGAGTTCCGGGGCAGGCCAGGGGCAGACCCCCGCGCCGCCGACGGCTCAGACTCCCGCTCCGACACCGCCCAGCAACCCGGACATGGAGCAGCCCGAGAACTGACCGTCGCCGAGCGCGACGCGCGCCGCCTCCCTCCGATCCCGGGGGGAGGCGGTTTTTTTTTGCCGACCGCTTGACAGGATGGACGCGTTTCTCCTAGAATGGGGGCCGGTGGGAAAAAGTGGGATAGAATGGTAAACCAGGGGGATCGCTGGAAACGAACCTAGTCCGGTCGGGGTCGCAATCTCTTTCCTTGGTCAGTACAGCCATAGTGTCGACGACAAAGGGCGCGTCAGCCTCCCGGCGAGGTTCCGCGCCGCCGTCCCCGGCGAGGCGTTCGTCGCCACGCGCGGCCTGGGGCCGTGCCTGTTCCTCTACCCCCGCGAGGCGTGGGACAAGGTCCTCGCGCGGCTGGAGCGACAGAAGGCGCGCATCGACGCCGACCAGCGGCGCTTCTACCTCCAGCTCATGCAGCACACGAGCGAGGCGGCGCCCGACGCGCAGGGACGCATCAGCGTCCCGCCGCACCTCGCCGAGCTGGCGGGGATCGAGCAGGAGGTCGTGTTCGTGGGCGCCGGGGACGTCATCGAGATGTGGGATCCGAAGCGCTACGAAGAATATGTGGGCCACGCCGAGAAGGGCTTCGACGGTTGGCTCGCCCAGTACCTGTGATCGGACGGTGGACGACAAAGACCGCTGGCATGATCCCGTCCTCGTCGGGGAGACCCTGACCATGCTGAGTCCGCGGGACGGCGAAACGATTCTGGACGGTACGCTCGGAGGGGGCGGACACGCGGAAGCGATCCTCGAGGCCAGTGGCCCGACCGGCCGGCTGGTGGGGATCGATCGCGACCCGGGGGCCGTCGCGTACGCGCGGCGGCGGTTGGCCCCCTTCGACGAACGGATCGAGCTCCACCAGCTCGACTTCTCCGAGATCGCGGCGTCTCCGCTCGCCGACCGGCGATTCGACGGAGCGCTCCTCGACCTCGGCGTGTCGAGCCGACAGATCGACGATTTGGCGCGCGGCTTCAGTTACCGGCAGGACGGACCGCTGGATATGCGGATGGGGCCCAGTGGGGTTCCTGCACGGGACTTGTTGACGCGCGCCGACTTTGACGCCCTCGCCGCGATCCTTCGCGACTACGGCGAGGAGCGTCACGCCCGCCGCATCGCTCGCGCCATCCTGCGCGAGCGCGAGCGGGAGCCGATCGAGACGACGGGCCGCCTGCGCGCCGTCGTCGAAGCGGCGGTCCCCGCGAGCGGGCACCCGCTGAAATCCGTGGCGCGCGTCTTCCAGGCGCTGCGGATCGCGGTGAACGACGAGCTCGCCGCGCTGGAGACGGGGCTCGAGGCCGTCTTCGAGCGCCTCGTCGCCGGCGGCCGGCTGGTCGTCATCGCCTACCATTCCCTCGAGGATCGCATCGTCAAGCACACGTTCCGCGACTGGGCCAACGACTGCGTCTGCCCCCCGGACTTTCCCGTCTGCCAGTGCGACGCGGTAGCCGAGGCGCGCGTCCTGACGCGTCGACCCGCGCGGCCGAGCGAAGCCGAGACGCAGGCCAATCCGCGCTCGCGGAGCGCCCGCCTGCGGGCCGTCGAGCGCCTCCCGGCGCCATCCGGGGCCGAGTGAACGCCTACGTCCGCGAATATCGAAAGATCGAGGACCGCACCCGGCGGCGCGACAACTTCGTCCTGCGCTACCTGCCGATCCTGCTGCTGGTGGCGGGGGCCGTCGTGGTAGCGAAGATCTATACGCAGTCGATCGAGATCCGCTGGTCGCGGCAGGTGATGGAGGAAAAACAGGCGGCTCGCGACCTGGACCTCCAGAACCAGGATCTGCGGCGGACGCTGGCTTCGCTGTCGACACGGGAGCGGGTCACGCACGACGCCGGCCGCCGGCTGGGCATGGTCGCGCCGCGCGAGAAGGACGTCGTATGGCTGCCCGTCGTGGAGCGCTCGCCGGACCGGCCGGCTCCCGTGGTGGCCCGGAGCGAGGCGACTCCGACGTCCCTCGTCCGGGCGTGGTTCGACGGCCTCTGGCAGAAGGAGGCCCTGGCCCTGACGAGTCGCTGAGCGGCGCGTCAGGTCGAGGCGGCACCCCCCCGAACGCGACATCCCGGCTGACGCGGGCGCCCGCGCTCCAGCCACCGACGTTCCGATCTTCGAGCCCCGGAGGCGCGCCATGGAGGCCAAGCGCCTGAAAGTCGCACGCCGCCGCCAGGCGTGGCTGTTCGCCGTGCTGGCGCTGTTCGGGCTGCGACTCGCCTGGTCGCTGGTCGACATTCAAGCCGTGTCCCACGACGACTATCTCGCCGCGGCCCAGCGGCAGCAGAAGAAGCGCATCGAGATTCCGCCCCAGCGAGGGACGATCTACGACCGCAACGGGGTCGCCCTGGCGGTCAACCGCGAACAGTACGGGATCTACCTCGTCCCCAAGCACATCACCGACCGCGACGACTTCTTGAGCCGGTTCACGGCCATCGTGCTGTACGATCGGCGCGAGCTCAAGCGCCGCATCGCCCAGGGGGGCTGGTACGTGCGCCTCCTGCGTGGCGTCTCGCGCGAGACCGTGCGCGAGCTGCAGAAGGCCGACCTCGACGGCGTCGGCGTGGAAACGTACCAGGTGCGCTACTACCCGTACGGGGACCTCGCGGCGAGCGTGCTCGGGCGCGTCGACCCGGACAACGAGGGCATCTCGGGGGTCGAGCTGCAGTACGACGGGCAGCTCAGCGGGACGCCGGGCTACGCCGTCCATCAGCGCGACGCGCTGGGACGCGAGTACCCGAACTTCACCTATCCGGTGGTTCCGGCGATCGACGGGCACGACGTCTACCTGACCCTCGACGTCGGGCTCCAGGAGATCGTCGAGGAATCCCTGACCCGGGCCGTCGAGGAGAGCCGCGCGAAGTCCGGCAGCGCGGTCGTCCTGGATCCCGAGACGGGTGAGGTGCTGGCCCTCGCCAACCATCGCGGCCCGACGGCCGAGGGGGCTTCGAACCTGCGGAACTACGCCGTCG
The DNA here is from genome assembly GCA_964502985.1 of uncultured Gemmatimonadales bacterium. GTDB lineage: Bacteria > Gemmatimonadota > Gemmatimonadetes > JACCXV01 > JAHWKZ01 > CAZCZH01. The sequence goes on along the minus strand of CAZCZH010000053.1, from coordinate 132 downwards.
TCGACCAGTTCGAGCCCGGCTCGACGTTCAAGCTGGTGACCCTGGCGGGCCTGTACGAGAAGCGACTGGCCGCGCCCGGCGATTCGCTGTTCTGCGAGAACGGGCGCTGGAACTACAACGGTCGGACGCTGA
>CAZCZH010000052.1:0-13589 GCA_964502985.1 uncultured Gemmatimonadales bacterium | reverse complement strand
GACGCCCGCTCGCTGCGGCGCGGTCACGGACGGCGAGCTGTTCGACGACGTCCCGACGGACTTCGTGTCCCCCGCCCGGCGCCCGTCTCGCTGTGCGCGCGGAGACTGGCAGCTGCTGCCCTGGATCCTCGGATCGGGGCCGGCGCGGGCCGTGCGCAAGACGCGCGACCTGCCAGTCATCGCGCGCTGGAAGATGGTCGACAACCTGCGCCGGACGCTGTCGCCACCGTCGACCTTCCTTCTCTTGGCGACGGGTTGGGCGTTCCTGCCCGTGTCGCCCCTGTTGTGGACGGGGTTCGTCGTGGCCACGATGGCCATGCCCGCCGCGGTCCCCGTGTTCACCGGGCTCCTGCCCCGCCGGCGCGGGATCGGCAAGCGCTCGCACGCCCAGGCCGTCGTGGACGACGCGGTCGAGGCCATGGCGCGGGTCCTCCTCGAGGTCGTGTTCGTCGCCGATCGCACGGTGCGCATGTCGGACGCCATCCTGCGCGCGCTGTTCCGCACGTTCATCTCCAGGCGCCACAGGCTGGAGTGGGTCACGGCCGCGCAGGCGGTGAAGGCGGCGCCGCGCGACGTGGCCGGGGTCTACCGGGCGCTGTGGCCACCGGTCGCGCTGGCGATCGCGTGCGGGGTGTTCGTGGCCGCGGTGCGCCCGGAGGTCCTTTCCGCGGCCGCGCCCGTGATCGCCCTGTGGATCGCGAGTCCTCTCGTGGCGCTCATGCTGGGGCGCCCGTTCCAGGCGCACGTCATCCGGCTCGAGCCCGACGACGCGGCCGCCCTGCGCCACGTCGCCCGCCGCACGTGGGCGTATTTCGAGACCGTCGTCGACGAGGATGGCCTGCCGCCGGACAACCTCCAGACGGACCCCGCCCCGGTCGTCGCCCGACGCACGTCCCCGACCAACGTCGGGATGTATCTGCTGTCGACGCTCGCCGCGCGCGACTTCGGCTGGATCGGGGGCGACGAGATGGCCGAGCGCCTGGAGCGCACGCTGGGCACGCTGGCCCGACTGCCGAAGTTCCACGGTCACCTGTTCAACTGGTACGACCTCGAGACCCTCGAGCCGCTCCATCCGACCTACGTCTCGACGGTCGACAGCGGCAACCTGGCGGGGCACCTGTGGGCCCTGGCGGAAGGCTGCCGCGAGGCGGCGGCGGGTCCGCTCCTCGGCGCGGAGGCGCTGGCCGGGATCGCCGACGCGGTGGCCCTGGCGCGCGCCGCCGCGGTGCGGGTCGAGCCGCGGCCCGCCGCGCCCGCGCTGTCGGCAGACGACCTCGACCGCGCCCTGGAACGCCTGGAGGCGGACCTGGGGTCCCCGCCGACGACGGCACCCGAGTGGGCCGCGAGGCTGGCCGGCCTGGAGGGGACCGCCGACGCGCTCGTCGACATCGCCACCGCGGGCGAGGAGGCCGGCGCCGCCGCGGGGTGGGAGGATCTGGCGCGGTGGGCCCGGGCCACCCGGGCCGCCGTCCGGAGCCACTCCCGGGATCTGGCGATGGCCGCTGGCTCGCTGGACTGCCCGCCGCCGCTCGCCCGCCGGCTGATGCGTCTCGCCGAGCGCGCGGACGCGCTCGTCGAGGCGATGGACTTCGCCTTCCTGTACGACCCCGAGCGCAAGCTGTTCCCGATCGGCTATCGGGTCGACGAGGGCGAGTTCGACACCGGCTACTACGACCTTCTCGCCTCGGAGGCGCGCCTGACGAGCTTCGTGGCGATCGCCAAGGGCGACGTGCCGGTCGAGCACTGGTTCCACCTGGGGCGCGCGATCACGCCCGTGGGGCGGGACTCCTCGCTCGTCTCGTGGTCGGGATCGATGTTCGAGTATCTGATGCCCGCGCTGGTCCTGGAGGCCCCGCCCTCGACCATGCTCGAGCGTACCGAGCGCCGCGTGGTGGCGCGCCAGATGCGCTACGGCGAGGAGCGCGGCGTGCCATGGGGCATTTCCGAGTCGGCGTACAACGCGCGCGACCGCGACCTCACGTACCAGTACTCGCACTTCGGCGTCCCGGGCCTCGGGCTCACGCGCGGCCTGGTGGACGACCTCGTGGTGGCGCCCTACGCCACCGCGCTGGCGGCGATGGTCGATCCGCGGGCCGCCCGGCTCAACTTCGACCGCCTGGCCACGGAGGGCGCGCTGGGCCCGCTGGGGTTCTACGAGGCGCTGGACTACACCCCGGCCAGAGTTCCCAACGACGACCGGCTGGCCGTCGTCCACGCCTACATGTCGCACCACGAGGGGATGACCATCGTGGCCCTCGACAACGTGCTCAACGACGACGTCATGCGGCGCCGGTTCCACGCCGTCCCGCGCGTCGGCGCGAGCGAGCTGCTCCTCCAGGAGCGGATCCCGCGCGACGTCGGCGTGGCCCGGCCGCACGCCGAGGAGGTGCGCGCCGTGCGGCACGTGCGGGAGATCCTCCCTCCCGTCGTGCGCACCGTCCGCACGCCGTGGGCCGGCAAGCCGCGGACGCACGTCCTGTCGAACGGCCGCTACACGGTCATGGTCACGGGCTCGGGGAGCGGATTCAGCCGCTGCGGGGACCTGGCGGTGACGCGCTGGCGCGAGGATCCCACGCAGGACGCGTGGGGCGGCTGGATCTACCTGCGCGACTCCCGCGACGACACGGTGTGGTCGGCCGGATTCCAGCCCACCGGCGTGAAGCCCGACCGCTACGAGGCCGTGTTCTCGGAGGATCGGGTCGAGCTGCACCGGATCGACGAGCCGCTCGAGACGACGACCGAGATCGTCGTGTCGCCGGAGGACGACGGGGAGCTTCGACGCGTGACGCTGAAGAACCTCGGCGCCCGCGCGCGCGAGATCGAGCTGACGTCGTACGCCGAGGTGGTCCTCGCCCCGCCGGCCGCGGATCGCGCCCATCCGGCGTTCAGCAAGCTGTTCGTCGAGACCGAGTTCGTGCCCGCGCTCGACGCGCTCCTCGCGCACCGCCGGCCGAGGGCGGCGGACGAGGCCGGGCCGTGGGCCGTCCACGTGATGGCCGTCCACGGCGAGACGGTGGGCGCGCTGCAATACGAGACGGACCGGGCCCGCTTCCTCGATCGCGGGCGCTCGTCACGGGCGCCGCGCTGCGTGGTCGACGGGCGACCGCTGTCGCAGACCGTGGGGCCGGTCCTCGACCCGATCCTCGCCCTGCGCCGGACGGTGCGCCTGCGCTCGGGGGAGAGCGCGCGGGTCGTGTTCGGCACGTTCGTGGCACCCGATCGCCAGGCGGCGATCGACCTGGCCGACAAGTACGACGATCCGGCGATGTTCGAGCGCGCCGCCTCGCTGGCCTGGACCCGGGCCCAGGTCGAGCTCCAGCACCTCGGCGTGGCCGCCGACGAAGCCCGGCTGTTCCAGCGGCTGGCCGGCAGCCTGCTGTTCCCCGACCCCGAGCTGCGGGCGCCGCGGACCCTGCTGGCGGACGGCGCCGGTGGCCAGCGCGCCCTGTGGAAGTACGGGATCTCGGGCGATTTGCCGATCATGCACGTCACCATCGACGAGCTGCGGGACCGCGACGTCGTGCGGCAGCTGCTGCGGGCGCGGGAGTATTGGGGTGCCAAGGGTCTGGCGGTCGACGTGGTGATCCTCAACGAGCACGCCGTGTCGTACGGGGAGGACCTGCAGGACTGGCTGGAGCGGGCCGTCGAGGCCGCCGGGGCGCGCTCGAGCCACGAGGCCCACCGCTCCCACGGCGACGTGTTCCTGCTGCGCGCCGACCGACTGTCGCGCGAGGAGCGGGACCTGTTGCGCGCCTCGGCGCGGGTCGTCCTCGCCGCCTCGCGCGGCAAGCTGGTCGAGCAGCTCGACTCGCGCGAGGTCGCCGGCCAGCCGCCGCCGGCCGCGCCGATCGTCCGCCCGCGGCCCGGAAGGGTCGCGCCGCCGCGGCTGCAGCTCGATTTCTTCAACGGTCTGGGGGGCTTCGCCGAGGCGGGCCGCGAGTACGTGATCGTCCTCGGCGAGGGCCTGTGGACGCCGGCGCCGTGGGTCAACGTGATCGCCAACCCGGGGTTCGGGAGCGTCGTGTCGGAGTCGGGCGCGGGCTACACGTGGGCCGTCAACAGCCGCGAGAACCGGCTCACGCCGTGGTCGAACGACCCGGTGCAGGATCCGCCCGGGGAGACGCTCTACGTGCGCGACGAGGAGACGGGCGAGGTGTGGACGCCGACCGCGCTCCCATTGCGTGGCCCCGATCCGTACGTCTGCCGGCACGGAGCGGGGTACAGCCGCTTCGAGCACCGCTGCGCGGGGATCGCCCTGGAGCTCCTGGTGTTCGTCCCGCTGGAGGATCCGGTGCGTGTCGCGCGCCTCAAGATCCGCAACGAGTCGCGTCATCGGCGGAGCCTCAGCGTGACGGCGTACGCCGAGTGGGTCCTGGGCGCGTTTCGCGAGATGTCCGCGCCGCACGTCGTGACCGAGCGCGACGCGTCCACCGGAGCGCTCCTGGCTCGGAGCCGCTGGAACGACGAGTTCGCGACGCGGGTCGCGTTCGCCGACCTGGCCGGCCGCCAGACGTCCTGGACGTGCGACCGCACGGAGTTCCTCGGCCGCGGGGGGGCACCGGGTCGACCCGCCGCGCTCGGTCCGGAGGTCGAGCTTTCGGGGGCCGTCGGGGGGGGACTCGATCCGTGCGCCGCCCTGCGCCGGCGCTTCGAGATGGTGCAAGGCGAAACGGTCGAGGTCGTGTTCCTGCTGGGGCAGGGCGCCGACGCCGAGGAAGCCCGCGAGCTCGTCGTGCGCTGGCGCGAGGCGGACCTCGACGCCGAGCTCGAGCGAGTGACGACGTGGTGGGACGATGTCCTCGGGACGCTCGAGGTGCGCGTGCCCGAGTCGGCCATGTCGATCCTCCTCAACCGCTGGCTCCTGTACCAGGCGCTGGCCTGCCGGGTGTGGGCCCGCTCGGCGTTCTACCAGTCCGGTGGCGCGTACGGGTTCCGCGACCAGCTGCAGGACGTCATGGCGCTGACCGTCGCCCGGCGCGAGATCGCCCGCGAGCACCTCCTCCGCGCCGCCGCCCGCCAGTTCCCCGAGGGCGACGTGCTGCACTGGTGGCACCCGCCCTCGGGTCGCGGCGTCCGGACGCGGATCCAGGACGATCGCCTGTGGCTGCCGTACGCGCTCGGCCACTACCTGGACGTCACCGGCGACCGGGCGCTGCTCGACGAGGAGGTGCCGTTCATCGAGGGCGCGTCCCTGGGGCCCGAGGAGATGGAGGCCTACCTGGAGCCGCACCCGTCGGAGGCGCGGGGGACCTTGTTCGAGCACTGCGCGCGGGCCGTCGACGCGAGCCTCGGAACGGGCGAGCACGGGCTCCCGCTGATGGGGACCGGGGACTGGAACGACGGAATGAACCGGGTCGGGCGTGGGGGGCGCGGAGAGAGCGTGTGGCTGGGATGGTTCCTGTGCGCGGTCCTGGGTCGCATGATTCCCCTCGCCGAGGAGCGCGGGGAGGAGGACCGGGCCAGGCGCTGGCGCGGCGCGCTGGGGACCTTGCGGACGGCGCTGGAGGAGGCCGGCTGGGACGGGGCGTGGTACCGGCGGGCGTACTTCGACGACGGATCCCCGCTCGGGTCGTCGGCCAACGCGGAGTGCCGCATCGACTCGATCGCCCAGTCGTGGGCCGTGATGTCGGAGGCGGCGCGCATGGAGCGTGCCGTCCAGTCGATGAAGGCCGTCGAGCAGTACCTGGTCCGTGAGGGCGACGGCCTGGTCCTCCTGTTCACCCCGCCGTTCGACGCCGGCCCGCTCGACCCCGGGTACATCCGCGGCTACCCGCCGGGGGTCCGCGAGAACGGCGGCCAGTACACCCACGCCGCGATCTGGACCGTGATCGCCAAGGCGATCCTCGGCGAGGGGGACGCCGCGGCGGCCCTGTTCTCGATCCTCAACCCGATCAACCAGGCCAGCACGCGGGCCGGCGTCCAGCGCTACAAGGTCGAGCCGTACGTCGCCGTGGCCGACGTCTACGCCTCGCCGTCGCACACGGGACGCGGCGGCTGGACGTGGTACACCGGCTCGGCCGGCTGGATGTACCGCGCGGGGATCGAGTGGATCCTGGGGTTCCGGCTGCACGGGACGACGCTCCGTCTCGAGCCGTGCATCCCCCGCCACTGGGAGGGATACGAGATGCGCTTCCGCTACCACTCGGCGCGCTACCGGATCGAGGTCGAGAACCCGCACGGAGCGACGCGCGGGGTGGCCCGCGCGGAGGTCGACGGCGAGGCGGTGGCCCGGATCGAGCGCGAAGGCCTCCCGGCGATCGTGGAGATCGGCCTCGCCGACGACCGGCGCGAGCACCGGGTGCGGATCGTCCTCGGCTGACCGCACGGACCGGACGCCTCCCCGCCAGCCGGGCCGGGAGCGCTTATCTTCGCTCGATGGACGCCCTGTCCCCGCCTCGGCCCGTCCCGGCCCCACGGAGCGCGCCGTTCCACCCGGTCACCCTGATGTTCGAGGACGAGTCGCTGGAGCGCGAGTTCCTCGACGAGTACTTCGGCTCGTCGCGGCGCCAGGTGCGGGCCGCCCTGGGCTTGATCGTAGTCTTGTTCGCCATCTTCACCGTCCTCGACCACATGCTCGTGCCGGCCATCGCCCGGACGCTGGGCTGGATTCGGATCGTGGAGTGCGCCCTGGCGACGGCCGTCTTCGGTCTGAGCTACACCCGCTTCTTCGACCGCCATCGCGAGCTCATCCTGTGTACGCTGATGGCCCTGGCGTCCGCCGGGATCATGACCATGGTCGTCGTCGGCAGCGACCAGATCGCGTCCCTGTACTACGTCGGGCTGATCCTGGCCGTGATGGGAGTGTACGCGTTCTTCCGCCTGCGGTTCCTCTACGCGACGATCGTCGCGGCGGGAATCATCCTCGCCTGGCAGGTCGAGCTGCTGCTCCTGCGCGAGCCACTGTGGATCGTCCTCGACAGCAACTTCTTCCTCCTGGCTGCCGCCCTCATCGCGGCCTTCGCCAGCTACGCGCTCGAGAAGTTCGCCCGGATCGGGTTCCGGCGCGGCCTGATCCTGGCCGAGGAACAGCGCAGGAGCGACGCTCTGCTGCTCAACATCCTGCCGGCGTCGATCGCCGAGCGGCTCAAGCGCGAGCAGGGGCCGATCGCCGAGAGCTTCGACGACGCGTCCGTCCTGTTCGCGGACATCGTCGGGTTCACCGAGCTGTCGTCGCGGATCGAAGTCGAGGACCTGCTACGGTTGCTGAATCGCGTGTTCACCGAGTTCGATCACATCGCCACCGAGCACGGACTGGAGAAGATCAAGACGATCGGCGACGCGTACATGGCGGCAGCCGGCCTCCCCGTGCGTCGCGAGGACCACCTCGAGCGGGTGGCCGATGCCGCACTCGACATGCTCGACCGGATCGGCGGGATTCATAGTTCGCCACGGCTCGAGCTGCGGATCGGCATCGCCGTGGGCCCTGTCATGGCCGGCGTGATCGGGGAGTCGAAGTTCATCTACGATCTGTGGGGCGATGCCGTAACGCTGGCCAGTCGGATGGAGTCGCTCGGGCAGCCCGGGCGCATCCAGGTCACCGAGTGGGTCAAGCGGCGCCTCGCCGAGCGCTACGTGTTCACCTCGGGCGGCTCGATCGAGATCAAGGGCCACGGGGTGATGCAGCTATGGTTCCTGGATGGGCGCCGCGGAGAGATCGCCGACGAGGCGCGGGAGGAAGAGCACGGCGACCCGGGCGTGACGGTCTAGGCGTATCCCGTGGCGCGGGCTCGCTCGAGCGCGGCCTTCAGGCGTCCCTCGCGCAGTTCGGCGGCGATCCCCTCGGGCATCGGCTGGCGCTCGGGATCGAGCAGGAAGCGCGCCAGATCGAGCGCGTCGGCACGACGCCCGCGGGCCACCGCGACGCCCAGCGCGGGCCAGGCCGGGATCCACGCCAGAAGCCGATAAGGCCCGCCCAGCTTTTCCCACAGGGCGCGGGATTCCCGGGCGTGGTCCTCGGCCGCGTCGAGGTCGCCGTCCCTGAGATCGCACCACGCCAGATGGGCGTGGGCGGCGGCGGTGTACTCGAGCATCCCGCCTTCGGCGGCCACGGCCATGGCGCGCTCGGCCCACTCGCGCGCCGCGTCGACCCGACCCCGGCGCCGCTCGAGAAGCGCCAGATACGCCACGCAGCGCGCGCGGGTCGTCGTGTCTCCGATCCGTTCGGCCAGCGTCAGCACCTCCGTCAGTCGGCCCTCGGCCTCGGCGTATCTCCCGGCCCACAGCAGCGCGAAGCCGTAGCAGAACTGGATGTCGACCCTCTCCGCGAGGTCGTCGGACTCGTTCACCGCCTCCCACGCGCGGCGGGCGACCGCGACGGTCTCGTCGGACGGCGCGTAGCGCTCGCGCCGGAATCCCAACAGGGCCAGGGTGGCGAACAGCCGCCCGCGCTGAAGCGGGGTGCCGTGGGCCTCGATCAGGGGCCGCGATCCAGACAGCCTCTGCGCCAGCTCGTCGGTGTCGGACAGGAAGTAGTCGAGCATGACCCGGCCCAGCTCGACGGCGGTCCGCTCCTGCCACCATGCCTCGGATTTCTCGGCGGGGGGCTCGCCGAGCTCGGCTTCGGCCCGGTCGTAGGCCCGCAGGGAGTCGTCGCGGCGCCGCTGGACGCGGAGGACCCCGCCCGCCTTGCGCAGGAGCCGGGCGCGCGCGACCGGCTCGTCCGGCGGGCGGTCGTCGAGCGCCCGGCCGTACTCCTGGGCGGCCTCGTCGTGGCGCCCGACGAGCTCCAGCACGTCGGCCATCGACTCCCGCACCCGGGCCCGCCGGGCGCGCGCCGCGGGATCTGGCTCGCCGTCGACGTCCAGCCGCTCGAGCGCGCGCGAGAACGCCGCCACGGCCGCGTCGTTGAGGAACGCCCGGCGCGCCTTCTCGCCGGCCCGGATCGAGTACTCGAGGGCGCGTCCGGGATCGTCGGAGCGCTCCCAGTGGTAGGCCAGCTCCTCGACGCGCTCGTCGCCGGCTCCCGGCCAGAGCGCCTCGAGGGCCCGGGCTACGTCGCCGTGGAGCGCGGCGCGGCGGCCCTTCAGCAGGCTGTCGTAGACCGTGTCGCGGGTGAACACGTGCTCGAACGAGTACTGCTCCTCGGGGAGCACGCGGTCCAGGTAGACGAGGTCGTGCTGCTCGAGCAGCCACAGGGCGCGCTCGACGTCGGCGTCGGCCGCGACCGCCCGCAAGAGCTCCGTGCCGAACAGGCGCCCGATCACGGACGCCACCTGGAGGACCTGGCGCGGCTCGTCGTCCAGCCGGTCGATTCGCGTCAGCACGATGCTCTGGACGGTCGCCGGGACGTCGATCGCGACCCCCGGCGTGACCTGCCACCCCCCGTTCTGGCGCTCGATCCGGCCCGAGTCGATCAGCGACCGCAGCACCTCCTCGAGGAACAGCGGATTCCCCTCCGACTTGTCGAGGATCGTCGCCAGGAGGTTCTCGGGGAGCGATCCGCCGCCGAGTAGCGCGCCGAGGAGCCGTCGCACGTCCTCGGCGTCGAGCGGCCGAAGGTCGATCGCGACGTGGCGCGCGCCCGCCTTCCGCGCGGCGAGGTCCGGAAGGTCTCGCGAGGGATGCTCCTGGGCCGGCCGCTGGTCGCAGACCAGGAGCGCCGAGCCCTCGGTCACGGGCTCGATCAGGAAGTCGATCAGCTCGAGCGACAGGCTGTCGGCCCAGTGCAGGTCCTCGAGCGCCACGACGAGCGGTCGCCGCGCGGACAGGGCCGTCAGGTAGTCGCGGACGGCGGCGAAGGTCCGGGCGCGGATCTCGCGCGGCGCGGCGGACGCGAGGGCGGCCTCGGCGGCGGGATCGGCGACGGACAGCAGGTTTCCCAGGAGGAGCGTCACCTCCTCGGCGCGCTCCGCCTGCATGTCGCCCGCTTCGGCCAGCGCCTGGACGGCGTCCGCGACGGCGGCGCCCCGATCGACTGGCGATTCCTCGCGCCCGCCGGCGAGCGTCTCGCGCAGCAGGTCGACGAACGGGGCGTACGAGGTGGAGGTGGTCGACTCCAGGCAGCGCCCCTCGAGCCACAGGAGGTCCTCGGTGCCGCCCGGCGCCGGCTCCGCGGCACGCATCCTGAGCTCCTCGACGAGGCGCGACTTGCCGACTCCGGCCTCCCCGACGATGGTCGCGATCCCCCCTTCGCCGGCACGCGCGCGGTCCAGCGCCCGAACGAGCCGCGCCAGCTCGTCGGCGCGGCCGACCAGCGCGGTCCGCCGGCCTTCGAGCCCGCGCGCGGCGCGCGGCCGGGCCAGCGGGCGCAGCGCGACGTACGCCGGGACGGGCCGCGGAACGCCCTTGATCGTCAGGGTCCGGGGCTCGAACTCGAACGCCCCGCGGGCCAGCCGCCAGGTGGCCTCGCCGACGACGACCTCACCCGGGGCGGCGCTCGACTGGAAGCGCGAGGCCAGGTTCAGGACCGGCCCCATGGCCGTCCGCTCGTGGTGCCCGGCGCCGCCCACCTGCCCCACGTAGACCCGTCCGGTGTCGATCCCCGCGGTGGCCTGGAAGCCACGCTCGGCGGCGCCCGCGGTGATGTCCAGCGCGGCGCGGATCGCGCGCAGCGGGTCGTCCTCGTGGGCTTGCGGGACGCCGAAGAAGGCCAGCACGCCGTCGCCCAGGTAGCGGTCGATTCGCCCGCCGTGGCGGGCCACCGCCGCGGCCATCACCTCGAGCGCCTGGTTGACCTTCTCGACGGCCTCCTCTGGATCCAGGTCGAGAGTCGCGGCGACCGAGCCCGAGAGGTCGGCGAACAGGACGGTCAGGAGCCGGGTCTGATCCTCGATCACGGTCGCGCCTTCCCGGGCCCCGGGTCGTCGGCCGGCGTCACGATCTCGACGCCCCCCGCGACGTGGCGCAGGGCGACCGCGTGGGAGCGGATCAGCTCCAGGTAGACGGCGTCGCGGTCGACGCGTGAGGCACCTGCCGGTCCGGTCGCCTCGAACGCGTCCAGCGCGCGGGCCAGGCCCTCGTCGAATGGAACGCGCCGGTCGTCCAGATAGATCGGAACCGAAAAGTCGTCCAGGAACAGCCAGGTCCGGCCGCCGTCCGTGAGGCTTCTCCGAGGAGTCCCGGGCACGCCGTAGTACCCGCCCAGCCGGTCGAAGAACGGGGGAAAGTAGATCGCCCGGTCAGTCGGTCCGGCCCGCGCCCCCATGGCCCGCGCCGCGGCCCCGGCCCACCGGTTGCGCGGGAGGTCGGGAACGATCGACGGCGGGACGAGGGCCAGGGCGAGGACCGCGATCGCCGCCGTTCCGCCGGCCCGCGCGGCGCGCGATGTCGAGCGGGCGGCGAGCCCCACCAGCCCGACGTGGATCGCCAGGCGGAACGGCAGGAGGAAGCGCTCCACGGCGAACGGCCGCCCTCCGGCGGCGGCCAGCGCGGCGACCAGCGTGAGGCCCGCCAGGACGCCCAGCGCGACGCGCGTCCCCCGGCGCGCCCGCGAGACCGCGAGCCCGACCAGCCCGGCGGCGACGAGCGCCGGCCCGAGGAACGCCAACGGGACCGCGTGGAGCGCCGCGCGCAGGGCCTCCGCCGTGGCTCCGGGGGCCACGACGGCCACCTGGTTCCAGGTGTGCTCCAGGCTGAGGGCGAAGCGCGCCACTCCGAGGCACGAGGCGAGCCCCGCCAGGCCGACGCACAGCGCCGCCGGCCGGAGCGTCCGCCCCGGCTCCCCGGCCTCGCGGTCCGCAGACCACGCGCCGGCGAGGACCGACGGCAGGAGAAGGTAGGCCAGGAAGTGGGTCCAGCAGGCGGTCGCCAGGATCGCCGCCAGGCCGATCCACGGCGCCCGTCGCGTCTCGCGTCGCTCGAGCAGGACGTCGAGGACGATCAGCGCGACGATCGTCAGGAAAACGAGCTGCGAGTACATCCGCGCCCGACGCGCCTGCTCGACCAGAGCGGGATCGACCGCGACGAGGGCCGCCAGGGCCAGGCCCGCGGTCTGGAGCCCGAACAGCCGCCGCCCGAGGAGGAACGCCGCCGGCACGCACATGATGCCGAGCAGGACCGAGGGGAGCCTGAGCGCCCACTCGGCGTCCGTCTGCAGGAGCCCCGTCGTCCAGCGCACGACCAGGAAGCTGAGCGGCGGGTGATCGCGGTGGGCGCGCCACGTCACGAGCCGAAACAGATCGGCGTGTGACGTCGCCCAGGTGATCGCCTCGTCAACGTGAAGCGGCCACTCGACCATGTGCCAGGCGCGGAGGAGCGCCGCGCCCGCGGCCAGGCCGGCGAGCGCCAGCCAGACGATCAGGGGCGATCGCGTCGCGGTCGCTCCCCTCGCCGCGATCACGGTCGCATCCAGCGCATGGGTCGAGACGACTTCCTCCGGGGATCGGGACTCGTGCGTGGGAACCCAAGTATACCGGATCGGGACGGCAGGACTAGCGCCCGATCATCGAGGCGGAAGGGCCATCCGGCACGCGCACCCCGGGGTCGCTGCGACATCCGCCGAAGGGAGGGAGGGAGGGCAAGGGGCGACCCCCGTCCTGCCGGGATCGCCCCGCGGCCCTCGCTGTTCTAGCTCAGTGGCCGCGCCAGCTGACCGACAACGGCGGATGCCAGCCGCCCGCACCAGTCAGACCGCGGTTCGCCAGCGGCACCTCGTCCACCGGAAGCGGCGTCGTGTCGATCGTCGCCACGCCGGACAGGACGTGCGTGTTCGTCGTGTCGTAGTACAGCGGGAAGTCGTTCGGCCCGAGCGTGATCTCGGACGAGCAGGCGACGGTCAGGTCCGTCAGCCCGGTCGTGATCTGGTGCGACCGCAGCGACGACGCGGGCAGCGTCACGTAGCCGCAGTCGAACAGCCCCGCGCTGTTGCGCAGGACCGCGCCCATGTCCTCCATGAACGAGTTCTCCAGATCGAAGTACGGCCCGTAGTACCCGCCGTTCTCCCCGAAGAAGACGATCCGGCCGCCCTCCGACGCGAACTGCTTGAAGGCGTTGATCTCGGCCACCGTGTAGGACTGGGTCGGGACCCACAGGAAGACGACCTTGGTGTTCGCCGTGATCGCGTCGGCCATCGACCCGCTCGTCACGTGGGTCGAGGTCATGCCATTGTCCGCGATGACCCCCTCCAGCGCGGCGGCCATGCCGCAACCGGGATCCACCGGCGTCCGGCAGTCGAGCAGGACCTCCGTCCCCGAGTCGCGCTGCTTGCCGGCCGTGAAGCCGATCAGGTTCTGCACAAGCAGCACGTTGTTCGGATTCTGCAGCCCGGTCCCGTCGAGAACGTTGATGTCGTTGAACACGATGATGTCCGTGCCCGGGGGTGGCGGAGGCGGCGGCCCGCCCTCGCAGCCCTCGACGTCCGACGTGTTGCAGTCGACGGCACCGAACGGGCTGAACGACGAGATCGAGCCGCCCAGCTTGCCGGGGTTTGCGTACAGCTTGTCCGGCGTGACCAGCCGCAGGGCCGGGCTCACGACGGCGTGGAACGACCGCGCGAACGGGCTCGCGTCGGGCGACAGCCACGCTTCGCCCTGGAGGTCCGAGCAGTCGATGTCGGCCGGGGCGTCGGCGTCCTCGGCGAGGGTCACCACGCCGTCGACCAGGTGGGCCAGGTGCAGGTCGGGCTCCGCCGGAAGCTCGGCGTCCACGACGCA
>CAZCZH010000051.1:0-13685 GCA_964502985.1 uncultured Gemmatimonadales bacterium | reverse complement strand
TCGGCGGGCAGGTCCACGTCGAGGGCACCGACCTGGGCGGGGTCACCGCGGACGATGGCTCGTACGTCGTGCGCGGGGTCCCGGCGGGGGTCCAGCGGATCGTCTCCGAGTACCTCGGATACCGCAGCGCCGCGCGTGATTACGAAGTCCACCCCGGGCAACGGAACGTGGTCGACTTCACGCTCCAGAGCGGGATGGTCGACGCGCCGAGCATCGTGGCCGTCGTCGAGCGCGAGCGGTTCGTGCCACCGCCGCCCGTGCGCGTCCTCGAGCTCGAGCCGCTGCCCTCCCACCTCTCCAAGCCGACGCTCCCCAAGTGTCAGCCGCGCACCGGGTTGCATGGGTCGTTCATCGAGAACGGGAAGTGGCAGCTGATGGTCTCCGTCGACGGGCTGTCGTGCGAGGGCGAGCCCCAGCCGACGCCGTGCGACCTGCTGCGACTGGGCCCGGCTCAGGCCGAGGCCGCGATCACCCGCTAGCCGTTCCGGGGCTTCCGCGAACGGGTGCGGGGCACGTTGACGCCTCCCCGGGGGCACTCTAGCTTGTGCCTCGCCCCAGGCTCGCAGGACGCGGACCTACCAACCCCGTCAGGACCGGAAGGTAGCAGCGGTACGTAGAGATCCGGGTCGCTGTGGTCGGCCTGGGGCATTTTCCAGCCGGTTCGTTCCCCAGACCGCCCCGTCCATGGAGCCGACCGCCGCCCGATGTCGCATCAACCGCTGGCCCTGAAATACCGCCCGGCCTCGTTCGACGAGGTCATCGCCCAGGATCACGTCACGCGGACCTTGAGGAACGCCCTCGACCGGGGGCGGATCGCGCAGGCATACCTGTTCGCCGGCCCGCGGGGGAGCGGCAAGACGACGACCGCGCGGCTCCTGGCCAGGGCGCTCAACTGCGAGCGCGGGATCAGCGGCGAGCCGTGCGGCGAGTGCGCCAACTGCGTCTCGATCGCCGCCGGCCGATCGCTCGACGTCATCGAGATCGACGCCGCCTCGAACCGCGGCATCGACGACATCAAGGAGCTGCGCGAGACGGTCAAGTACGCCGCCGCCCAGGGGCGCTATAAGGTGTACATCGTCGACGAGGTGCATCAGCTCTCGAAGGACGCGTTCAACGCTTTCCTGAAGACGCTCGAGGAGCCGCCGCGGAACGTCGTATTCGTCCTGGCCACGACCGAGCCGCACAAGATCCTGGCCACGATCCTGTCGCGCTGCCAGCGCTTCGACTACCGGCCGATCCCGCTGGAGGCGATCCGCGGACGGCTGAGGGAGATCGCCGCTCTGGAGGGGTTCGATCTCGGCGAGAGCGCCGAGTTCGCCATCGCCAAGCGGGCCGATGGGAGCCTGCGCGACGCGCTGTCGCTGCTCGACCAGGTGGTCGCGTTCGGCGGCGACGCCATCGACCTGGCGACCCTGCGCCGGCTGATCGGCATGCCCGACGAGGAGCGCTATCTGGAGCTGACCGAGGTCCTGGCCGCGGGGGATGCGGCGCGCGCATTGGGCGTGGTCCGCGAGGTACGCTCGGCGGGCTACGACCTGGAAGCGTTCTACGGCGGGTTCCTCGAGCACCTGCGGAACTGCCTCCTGTTCGCGCTCGGCGACGGCGACGATCTGGCCGAAGTCCCCGAGCGCTACCACGAGGCGTATCGCGCGGCGGCCGAGGTCCTCGGCGTCGAGGACCTGCTGCGCATGCTGACCCTGGCCACCGACGAGGAGCCGGTGTTCCGCCGCTCGAGCCAGCAGGGGCTCGTCCTGGAGGTCCTGATCGTGCGCCTGGCGCTGCTGGACCGCGCCGTCGACGTGGATCGGCTGCTGGGAGCGCTCGAATCGGGTGCCTCCGGGGACGGAGGGGCGGCCCGGGCCCGGCAGCCGACGGCGCGCCGCGCCGCGCGGAGCCGGGGATCCGGCGAGTCCTCGGGCGGCTCGCCCGGCGCGAGCCCCGCGGCCCGCGCCAGCGACGCCGCGGCCGGGGGGCCGCTCTCGCTGGACGCCCTGCGCGCCGCATGGGACGAGGTCGTGGCCGCGGTCCACGTCGTCCGCCCGACGGTCGCCGCGGCCCTGACGGGGGCCCGCCCGGCGGAATGCACGCCGGCGCTCGTGACGCTCGCCGTGCCGGCCGACGCCGGGTTCCGCCGCGAGCAGCTGTCGGCGCGGGGCACGCTCGATCCGTTGCGAGACGTCCTCGCCGAGCGGTGGTCCTTCGACGGTCGCGTCCGTGTGGTGGCCGACGAGTCGACTGCCGAGGAGCATCCCGAACGCCCGGCGCGGCCGGCGGGACGCGAGATCGAGGCCGAGCACATGGACGCGCGGCTCAAGGCCGACCCGCTCCTGCGCCAGGCCGTGGACCTGTTCGACGCCCGGGTCGTCCGGATCCTCCGGTCGGCTCCCGGAGCGCCGTGAACGAAAGGAGATTTCGACGATTCCCGATATGAACAACATCCAGAGCCTGCTCAAGCAGGCGCAGAAGATTCAGTCGCAGGTGTCCGAGATCCAGGCCCAGCTCGGCGAGCGGCGCATCGAGGCGACGGCCGGCGGAGGAATGGTGACCGCGGTGGCCAATGGCCGCCAGGAGCTGGTCGAGGTGCGCATCGATCCCCAGGTGGTCGATCCCGACGACGTCGAGATGCTCGAGGATCTCGTCGTGGCCGCCGTGTCGGAGGCCCTCGCGCGGGCAGGCGAGGTGGCCCAGGCGGAGATGAAGAAGCTGACGGGAGGCCTGCCGCTGCCGGGGCTGATGTGAGTCCGGCCTTCCAGCGCGCGCGATGACGGACGCGGTGGAGCGGCTGATCGAGGAGCTGTCGCGGCTCCCCGGGATCGGGCGGAAGACGGCCAGCCGGCTGGCGTTCCACCTCCTCAAGCAGTCTCGCGAGTCGGCCTACCGGCTGTCGGAGGCGATCCAGGATGTGAAGGACCGGATCGTGTTCTGCGAGACGTGCGGGAACATCGCCGAGGGGCCGCTGTGCGCCTTCTGCCGGGATCCGCGACGCGACGCGACGACGATCTGCGTGGTCGAGGAGCCGATGGACATCCAGGTCCTCGAGAGGAGCGGCGGCTTCCACGGGTTGTACCACGTGCTCCATGGGCGCCTCTCGCCGCTCGACGGGGTGGGTCCCGAGGCGCTGACCGTCGATCGCCTGCTGGAGCGGATCGACGAGGGAGCCGTGCGCGAGGTCATCCTGGCCACCAACCCCGACGTCGAGGGCGAAGCGACGGCGCTGTTCCTGCGCCGTGCGCTGGAGCCGTTCGACGTGCGCGTGACGCGCATCGCGCGCGGCATACCGATGGGCGGCAACCTGGAATTCCTCGACGAGCTCACGGTCGGAGAGGCCCTGGCGGGCCGCCGGGAGCTCTGAGCGCGGTTTCCGGCCGCCGGCCTTGAACACCCCCAACAAGATCACCGTCGCGCGCATCGTCGCGACGCCCTTCCTGGCGTGGCTGATCTACCAGGACGGTCCGTGGGATCGCGTGTTCGCCTTCGTGGCGTTCGTCGCCGTCGCGGTCAGCGACCTGGTGGACGGACGGCTGGCCAGGGACCGCGAGGAGGTGACGCGCTTCGGTCAGCTGCTCGACCCGATCGCCGACAAGCTGCTGGTCCTGGTGACGTTCATCCCGCTGTACGGGATCGGGCTGTTGCCGATGTGGCTGGTGGTGCTCGTGTTGGCCCGCGAGGTCGTGATCACGGTGTTCCGGCGTTACGCGCTCCGGCGCGGCCGGCTGATCGCCGCCAGCCGATGGGGCAAGAGCAAGGCCCTGGTCCAGAACTGGTACATCGGATCGCTCCTCGTCCTGCGCATCAACCAGGCGCTGGTGCCGGCCACAGGGGGCGCGGGGTGGGCGCGCTGGACGGGCTACACCCGTGCCGAGATCCAGGTCGCGCTGTGGTTCGTGGCCGGCCTGACGGTCGTCTCGCTGGTCGACTACCTGGTCCGGCATCGGCGCCTGTGGGGCGCGGCGACGGCGTGAGCCGGCCGGCCATGTGGGGCGCCACGCTGGGCCCGGTCGGCTGGTGGCCGTGGGGCCCCGGCACACTGGCCTCGATCGCGGTCGCCGTGGCGTGGGCCGCATGGCCCCCGGGCCCGGTCGCGACCGGCGTCCTGGCCGCCGCGGTGGCCCTGGTCGGCGTACCGTTGTCGGCGGCGGCCGAGCGCGCGCTGGGACCCGACGACGGGCGGATCGTGGTCGACGAGGCGGCCGGGATGCTGGTCGCCCTGCTGGGCGCACCGGCCGGATGGGGCGGGGCGGCCGTGGCGTGCGCCCTGTTCCGCCTGTTCGACATCGTCAAGCCGCCGCCCGTGGGTCTCGCCGAGCGCGCCCCTCGTGGCTGGGGGGTCGTGCTGGACGACGTCGTGGCGGGGGGTCTGGCGGCGGGGACGACAGGGCTCGCGTTCGTCCTCGCGTCGCGGATCGGAGGTTGAGCGTGGTGGGGTCGAGGAGCTAGCGGTGGACGTCGAGATCGTGGCCATCGGAAACGAGCTCCTGCTCGGCGAGACGGTCGATTCGAACAGCGCCCACATCGGACGCCGGCTGGCCGACATCGGGGCCCGGCTCAGGCGCATTACGGTGGTCGGCGACGACCCCCCGCGCCTGGCTGCGGCGCTACGCGAGGTCCGCGGGCGTTCGCGGTGGGTGATCACGATGGGCGGGCTCGGCCCGACGCGGGACGACCTGACGCGCGAGGTCGTGGCCGAGGTGTTGGGCCGTCCCCTGCGCGTCGATCCGGACCAGCTGGCCATCGTCGAGGAGAAGTTCCGCCGCTTCGGCTACGCCGAGATGCCGGCCTACAACCGCTCCCAGGCCGAGGTGCCGGAGGGGGCCCGGGTGATCCCCAATCCCCACGGCACGGCGCCGGCCCTCGTCCTCGACGAGGACGGCTTCACGCTCTTCGTCCTGCCCGGCGTCCCGGCCGAGATGAAGGCCCTGTTCGAGGAGGCCGTCCTGCCGGAGCTCGCCCGGGCGGCGGGAGACGGCGCGCTGGTCGTCCGCTCGCGGGTCGTGCACACGGTGGGGATCGGCGAGTCGGCCCTCGCCGAGCGGGTCGACGATCTGGTCGCCGCCGCGGCGCCGGTCGAGGTCGCGTTCCTGCCCCACACGGGCCAGGTCGACCTGCGCCTGACGGTGGCCGGCGTACCGGCCGCCGAGGCCGATCGCCTGTTGGAGCGGGTGGCACGCGCCATGACCGAGCGCGCCGGGCCGTGGGCCTGGGGGGTGGACGGGACGACTCTGGCGGGCGCCCTCGGAACTGAGCTCCAGCGGCGCGGCTGGTCCCTCGCCGTGGCCGAGTCGTGCACGGCCGGCGGGCTGGCCGCCGAGATCACGTCCGAGCCCGGGTCGAGCGCGTGGTTCGTGGGCGGCGTCGTGGCGTACGCTGATCGGATCAAGGTCTCGCTGCTGGGGGTCCCCGCGGAGACCGTCGCTTGCTACGGAGCCGTCAGCGAGGAGACGTGCCGCGCCATGGCGCGCGGCGCCCGCGAGCGGCTCGAGGCCGACGTCGGGTGCGCCGTGACGGGGATCGCCGGCCCGGGTGGCGGGACGCCGGAGAAGCCCGTCGGTCTGGTGTGGCTCGGCGTCGAGACGCCGGACGGCGCCCGGACGCGGAAGCTGGCCGCGCCGGGCTCGCGCGAGGCCGTCCGTCGGCGCTCGGCGTTGTGGGCCTTGGGGATGCTCCTGCGGGCCGCGCGCGGGGAGCCCGAGCCGTGAGCCTCCGCGCCGAGACGGTCTGGTTCCGCGCCGGGGACGGAGCGCTGGTCCACTTCGACGCGCGCGACGACGGCGAGGAGGCGCACGGCGTCCTGTTGACCGTGCACGGCCTCGGCGAGCACCTCGGCAAGTACGCCGAATGGCGCGAGTTCGGGCTGGCCCACGGCTGGCACATGACGGCCTACGACCAGCGCGGCCACGGGCGGACGCCGGGTCGACGCGGGGACTTCCATTTCGCCGATCTGGTGAGCGACCTGGGGCGCGCCCTGGCGGTGTCGGCGGATCGCTATCCGGGGGTCCCGGTATTCGTCGTGGCGCACAGCCTGGGGGCGCTCGTCGCGCTGCGCTACGCGGCGGGGGAGAGACCGGACCCGCTGGCCGGTCTGGCCCTGAGCGGGGCGCCCCTCGCCCTGGCGCGGGACGTGCCGGCCTGGAAGCGGCTCGCGCTCCACGCCCTGGCGCGGGTCGCGCCCTGGTTCCCGCTGCCGCGCGGCACGGACCCCGAGCGTCTGACGCGCGATCCCGAGCGCAAGGCGTGGTTCGCCGAGGATCCGCTGTTCCACCGCCGGATCACGCCGCGGGCGATGGTCGAGATCGAGGCCGCCATGCGCCTGGCGCGAGCCGAGGCCGAGCGGGTCACGTGCCCGCTGCTGTTCCTCGTGCCGCAGGACGACCGGATCGCCAGCCCCGCGGCGACGGCCGAATACGCCGCGCGCGTGGCATCGGACGACGTCACCGTCGAGCAGGTCCCCGGCGCGCTCCACGAGGTGCTCAACGACCTTGGTCGGGTGTCGGCATACCGACGGATCTGCGAATGGTGCGCCGAGCGGGCCGTCCCGGTCGCCGCCGGCCGTCAGCCGCCGGAGGCGGACGCGGATGGGGGATGAGAGGACGGGGCGCGGGCCTTATCTTGCGCTGGAGGGGCTCGACGGCCCGACGCGGAGCTTCGTCGCCCTGCCCTGCCCGCCCCGGCTGCGGGCGGAGGCCCGCGCCGCCATCGCGGCGTGGCGGGCGCTCGACGCCGACGTCCGCTGGGCGGACCCGGCCGGGCTGCACCTGACGCTGCGCTTTCTGGGGGACGCCGCGCCGGACGCCTTGCGGCGCCTGGCGGGCGGCCTGGCGCGGATCGCCCGGGAGGCCCGGCCGGTGCCCTGGATCCCGGGCCCGACGGGTGCGTTCCCGGGCTGGCGCCGGCCGCGCGTCGTGTGGTTGGGACTCGACCGGCCGGAGCCCGTGGCGCGGCTCGCCGAGGGCATCGAGCGGGTGGCCCGCGAGGCTGGGTTCGTGCCGGCAAAGCGGCCGTTCTCGCCGCACCTCACGCTGGGGCGGGTGCGCGGGCCGCGCGGCGTGCGGCGCGTGATCGCCGCCGTGCGAGGCTGGGAGCCCGACTCGGGCCGCGAGAAGGTCGACACGCTGACTCTGTTCGCCAGTCGGCTGGGGGCGGGCGGAGCGCGGCACACGCCGCTGGCCCGCTATCGACTGGGGGAGGAACGATGAGCGTCCGCATGCTGCACGTGGCCGACGCCCACCTCGGGGCGCCGCTGGGGAACTTCGGCGACTACGCCCGCGCGCGACGCACGGAGCACGAGGCCGCGTTCCGTCGCGCCATCCAGATGGCCCTCGATGAGCGTGTCCACGTCGTGCTCGTGGCGGGCGACCTGTTCGATACGTTCCGTCCCGAGGCCGAAGCGGTCAACCTCGCGCGGCGCGAGCTGGGCCGGCTCCGCGAGGCGGGAATCAAGGTGTTCGGCGTCCCCGGGACGCACGACAGCATGGCCTGGGCCGAGTGCGTCTATCGGCGCGAGGCGCTGCCCTTCGACCGGCTGTTCACCGAGCCGACCTTCGAGCATCCCAGCACGCTGGAGATCGAAGGCACGCGGGTCACGATCTACGGCATCGCCTATGACCCCGATCGCGGCGCCGGCTGGGAGACCTTGCGCCGCGGCCCGGGGGACGGGATCCATGTCGCCCTGGTCCATGCCGCGTGCCGCTTCAGCCCGGCCTGGCCGGTGGGTCCCGAGGACCTGCCGTTCGAGGAGGCGGACCTGCCGGGCATGGACATGGACTACATCGCGCTCGGTCACTACCACAACACGCGGGTGTTCAAGCACGGAAAGCGCGTACTGGCGGCGTACAGCGGCTCGCTGGAAGGCCGCGACTGGACGGAGACGGGCCCGCGCCACGCGCTCGTCGTGCAGTGGGGCAAGGGATCTTCGCCCACCCTGCGCCCCGTCCCCCTCCAGTCGCGGCTCCTGGAAAGCGTCGAGCTCGACGTGTCGGGAGCCCTCGACGAGGCGGCGCTGATAGAGGCCATCGAGGAGGCCTGCGATCCGCAGAGCCTGTGGCGCGTGACGCTGACCGGGGAGCCCGAGATCGTTCCCCGCCCCCATGCCCTGGCGGCGACCCTGGCGGCGAGCTACGGCCACGTCCACGTGACCGACGAGACGACGCTCGTAGCGAGTCACGTGTTGGCCGACCGTGTCGAGGAAGAGACCGTCCGTGGGGAGTTCTTCCGGCGCCTCGTGGCGGCCCGCGAGCGAGCCGGCGGGCAGCGCGAGCGGGAGGTCGCCGAGCGGGCCCTCAAGCTCGGGCTCAAGGTGTTCGGGTGATCCCGCCGAGCGATCTGCGGCTGGTGCGGCTCCACGCGGCGGGGTACGGCCGGTTGATCGACTTCACGTTCGCTCCGGCCCGCGAGCCGGGGGCCCTCATCGTGGCCCCCAACGAGGCCGGCAAGACGACCCTCGCCTCGGCCGTGTTCCGCGGCCTGTTCGGATTCGGCGACAAGGGGCGCGAGGAGCTGCGCCGGCCATGGACCGGCGCGCCGTTCTGCGTCGAGCTGGAGTGGAGCCTGGGCGAGGACACGACGTGCACCATCGCCCGCGATTTCGATTCCCAGCGGGTGACGGTCGAGTGGCGCATCGACGGCGCGCTGGACCGGCGCTGGGAGGGCGAGCCGAACCCGCGCGGCAGATCCAGCGACCGCGAGCGCTACGAGGAGGAGCTTCGCCGGCTGCTGGGGTTCGTGTCGCCGGACATCTTCCGCCAGACGGCGTTCGTCGGGCCGGTCGACCCCGGCACGCGGCCCCTGGCGTCCGAGCTCCTGCGGCTGTTGTCGGGAAGCGAGCGGGCCGACTTCCGGACCGCGCTTGCCGAGTTCGAGGCCGGCTGGTACGACTTGACCCAGCGCGACCTGCACGACCCCGCGCGGACGCTGAAGCACAAGCCGCGCCGGCTCGAGGAGGCCGCCGCCCGGCGGGCCGACCTCGAGGCCCGCCTCGAGCGCGCGCGCGCGACCCGTGCCGAGCGCCGCGCCGCCGAGGAGGCCCTGGCCGACACGCGTGCTCGGCTGACGGCGCTCGGCGAGCGCATGGCCGACAGGGCCGCGGCCCGCGAGGCGCTCGATCGCCACGCTGCCCTCAGGCGCGAGATCGATCACGCGGAGGCGCGACGCGCCACCGTCGAGGCCGACATCGCGCGGTTCGTGGAATGGGAGCGCCGGGTGCGCGAGCGGACGACCCAGCTCGAGCCGATCGTGCGCGCCCTGCGCCTGCCGCGGGATTTCCCCGAGCGCGTGCGCCGGATCCAGCGCCTGGCTGACGAGCGCGACCGGGCGACGAGCGAGGCTCGCGATCTTCACGCCGCCCGCGCGGCGGCGCCGCATGGCCGGTGGGCCCTGGTCCTGGCCGGGCTCGGGCTGGCCACGGGGGCTGCCGGGGCGGCGCTCGCCATGGCGGATCGCGTGGGGCTCGTCTCGCCGATCGAGCCGTGGGGCGGGTGGGCCGTCGCCGGTGCAGGGCTCGTGGGGCTCGCGTGGGGCCTCGCCCGGTGGCGCTCCCGGCGCCTCGCGCGAAAGTCGCTCGCCGTCCGCTGGACGTCGCTCGAGGCCGAAGCGGCGCGGCTCGGTCGCGAGCGAGCGGCCCTCGCCGAGCCCCTGCCGTTCGACCCCGACGCCGAAGGGGTCGATCTGGAGGCCGAGATCGAGCGCTTCGAGCGGGCCCATCGGCTGCGCTCGGAACTCGACGGGATGCAGGAGGCGCATGCCGCGCTGGGCGACCGGCAGGCCCTCGAGCGTGAGCGCACGGCGATCAAGGAGGAGTCTCTGGACGTCCTGCGGCTCGAGCAGCGCCGGCTGGTCGAGAAGCATCCGTATCTCGAGCTGGGGCCGGATTACGAACGGCGCTTCGCCGACGAGCAGAAGCGCGTCGAAGCCGACCTGGAGCGGTTGCGGGCCGAGGAGTACCTGCGACGCGGAGCGCTGGCCGACCTGCCGGCGACGGAGGACGATCCGCTCCGGCTGGAGGCCGAGGTCGCCCGCCTGGACGCCTGGATCGAGCGCGGCTCGCTGGAACGCGACGCCGTCCGCCTGGCATGGAGCACGCTGACCGACTGCAAGAACGAGTTCGTGCGCGTCATGACCCAGCGCCTGCAGCGGCGGATCGGCTCCGTGTTCGAGGAGATGACCGACGGGCGCTACCAGGCGGTCGAGATCGATCCCATCTCGCTCGAGCTGGCGGTACACGGCGTGGAGAAGCGCGACGTCCCGGCCGAGAGCCTGTCCCGCGGCACGCGCGATCAGCTGTACTTCGCCCTGCGCGTGGCGCTGCTCGAGGAGCTGGCCGGCGAGCGCGCCCTGCCGCTCGTCCTCGACGACCCGTTCCTGCACTTCGATCGCCAGCGCCTGGCGCGCGTGGAGGAGACGCTCGAGCGACTCGGCCGGACCCACCAGATCCTGCTCTTCACGCACGACACGCGGCTCGCCGGCTGGACGTTCCCCAAGCAGTGGCTGCCCGAGCTCGCCGGCGGGACGGTCGTGGGCGCGTCGGAAGACTGACGATTCCGTCACGGGCGGCGACGACCGAGCACCACTCTCGCGTCCGCTTTGAATACATAGGTCATTACGTCACAATGCGTTGCGCTTGCTCCGCGAGGCCGTGGCGGAACCCGGCCCGAAGGTTGCTTTCCGACGGAACGAACCGTCGCCCGAACCCCGTGGGAGCGGAGCGGCCGGGCGGCGGGGATGGGGAACAGGCGCGCCGCGCGCGGAATGCATGTAGGGCCTGGCCAGGGAGGGGGCCGGCCCGGCTGGCGGAAAGCGCGCGGCCGCCTAGGTCCCCGCAGCCAGCGGTATGCATCGATCGTGCCGCCTCCGGTTGTCCAGTCCACGTGGTGGGCGTAGCTTCTCCTCCGCGATCACCCCATACGTGGACCACTCGACGGAGGACGAAGCATGGAACCGAAGCGGTTGAAGGAGATGGAGCCTGGCGACACGCTCATGCTGGCGAGCGAGATCATGACGCGCACGAGCGTCAGTCAGGTGTACGAGAAGGTCGATGACACGACGGTCCGGCACCTCGAGTCGGGCGAATCGATCGAGGTTCCGAACGACGAGCTCGTGTACCCGTTCCAGCCGAGCCACGCCGCCAAGCGGGCGTAGGAAGTCCTCCCGCCTGGATCGCGTCGGTTCCGCCGCGATCCTTCCGCCGGCCTTTACAGACGCTCGTCGAGATACGCCAGGACCCGCCACAGGAGATAGGCGCTGAACGGCGGGAAAGCGCTCGTGTAGTGTCCCCACGGCAGGACCCGCAGGCGGTGCGATTTGTCGTGGCGCCGGAAGGCGTCGGCGAAGGCGCGCGAGAGATCGTACGGAAAGGTCAGGTCGTAGCGCCCGACGAGGAGCAGCGGCTCCGCCGTCGGCGACAGCCGATCGATGAAGTGGATCGGGCTGATCGGCGCCCAGAAGCGTTCCAGCTCGTCCGGCGCAATCTGGCGCGCCAGCTCTCCACGCACGTGGCGCGTCGAGATCCCGCGCCACACCACCCGGTCGAAGCGACTCGACACGTGATGCAGGACGGCCGCCGCGAAGCGCGGCTCGTGGGCCAGCGCGAGAAACGCCACGCACGAACCCCAGCTCGTCCCCAAAATGCCGATCCGTTCGTAGCCTTCCGAGGCCAGCCAGGCCCGGGCGCGCCGCGCGTCGCTCACCGCCTGGCGCACGGCGAACAGCGTGCGCCCCAGGTTCGCGCTGACGGCCAGATCGCCGCGCGGCTCGCCCGGCGGTCGGCGTTCCTCGTGGTACGGCAGGGTCAGTCGCGCGGCCAGGATTCCCCGCCGCGCGAGCCAGCGGCATACGCCGACGTGGCTCCCCCGATCGGCGTTCCACTGCGGCAGGACGACGATCGCGCGACGCGTCGGACGGGAAGGGGAGAACAACCTGATCCGCGCGCGTCCCGTCTCCGACTCGGGCGCCGTCAGCGCGCTGTCGAACGCGACGACGTCGCCGGCCAGGTGGCGGACCGCGACGGGAGCGCCGGGATCGGGATAGAAGCGGCCGGAGTCGGCGAGCGCCGTCCGGGCGTGCTCGGTCAAGGTTCGACGCGGGTCGTCGACCTCGGAGCTCAGGCCGAGGTACTCGAGCCCCCAAGCGAACGGATGGACGCGGACCCGGAGGTCACGCGCGGCCTGGCGCCGCTCCCAGGCGCGGATGGCGGGTCCCAGCACGGTCTCTCTTCGTGCCGCCCGGTCAGGCCGGGACGGCGATCCCGCGGCACGCCAGGAGACGCTCGATCGTCTGTCCGGTCTTGTTGTTGGGCGTCGAGGCGCCGGAGGTGAGACCGATCTCGACGGGGCCCTCTGGCAGCCAGCCGCGGGTCTCGACCTCGTCCTCCGCGCCGAGCGGCTTGTGCCGGATCCGGTCGGGTCCCTCGACACACTTCGGGTCGTCGATGTGGAAGGTCGGGCACACCCTCTCGCAGATCCGGGCCAGGTTGTTGGTGTTGCTGGAGTTGTAGCCGCCGAGGACGATCATCAGGTGGGGCGGGTCCCGGAGCAGCTCCTCGACCGCGTCCTGGCGCTCCTGGGTGGCCGAGCAGATCGTGTCCAGCGTCCGCACGTGCTCGTCGAGGTGGTCGGGACCGTAGCGCTCGACCATCGCCCGGCGGAACTCCTCGGCCACGGCCTCCGTCTCGCGCATCAGCATCGTCGTCTGGTTGGCCACGCCGACCCGCGTCAGGTGACGCGTGAAGTCGAAGCCCGGGCTGGTGGCCTGGCGGAAGCGCTCGGCCAGCGCGGCCGCGTCCCCGCCGTGGCGGATGAAGTCGGTCACGAGGGCGGTTTCGTCGAGGTCCCGGACGACGAGGTACGCCCCGCCGGGCGACTCCATCGCGCGCGAGGCGGTGGCGCGGGTCTCCTCGTGGTAGTACTTGCCGTGGATGATGGCGGTGAACCCTTCGCGGGAGAAGCGCTCGACGGTCTTCCACACCAGGAGCACCGACCCGCAGGTCGTGTCGACCAGGACGCAGCCGGTCTCCTTGAGCCGTCGCATGACGGCCGTCGGCGCGCCGAACGCCGGCAACAGGACGACGTCCTCGGGCCGCAGCTCGTCGAACGACACGTCCTCCGCGTAGCGTCCCGTCAGGAAGCCGATCCCCATGGCCAGCATCTCGCGGTTGACGTGCGGGTTGTGGATCAGCTCGCCGGTCAGGAAGATGCGCCGTTCGGGAAAGCGACGCCGCGCCTCGTAAGCGTACTGCACGGCCCGGTCGACGCCGTAGCAGTTGCCGAACTCGCGCGCCAGGCGGATCGTCAGGTCCCTCTCGCGCAGCTCGAAGCCGGCCTCCACCACGCGGTCCACCAGGTCCGAGTGGTACGCCGTGGACAGCTCGTCGGCCACCTCGCCCTTGAGGCCAAGGCCCTTGCGATAGTAGAGCTGGTCTTCTCCGATCAGATCGCTCATCGAGGCTCAAGCTAGGGGAGCCGGCGGTCGGCAACAACCGCCGCGGACCGTGCGCGGGCATGGCCAGGACCCCGGTGGGCGACCTACACTGAGCGACCCCGCGGGTCGCCGTTCCGCGGTCCGGATCCGGGAGCGGATGGGGTCTGGTGGCCCCTGCGGTCTTCAAAACCGTCATCGGGCGCGCCCGACGTGTCCGAGGTGGGTTCGATTCCCACACGTTCCCGCCACCCTGCCGGGCCGCCCGGCCGGCCCGACCA
>CAZCZH010000050.1:0-13728 GCA_964502985.1 uncultured Gemmatimonadales bacterium | reverse complement strand
TCGTCGAGATAACGGACCAGCTCGGGCAGCCGGAGGGCGACGGAACCGGGATAATCGAAGCGTTCGTCGATGTCGACGCACAGGTTCCAGTGTCCGCGCGAGAAGCGTCGCGCGAGGTAGCGTTTCATCTCGTTCTCGTGCCGGGCATACGAAACCGAGGTCGAAAGAACCGTCACTCGATCCAGGTCCCGGGCGATGGCCACCGTGTCGTCGGTCGAGTCGTTGTCGAGGAAGACGATGTGCCGGACGCCGAGCTGAAGGTGGTGCTCGACGAACGGCCTGACGTGAAGGGCGCCGTTGCGCACGATGCAGACCGCAACGACGTCGCGAGGGGCCTGCCGGACGGGGAGCGGGCCGGTCACGTGACGCACGCGGTGGTGCAGGCGCAGCCACGGCCGCACGTGCTGTTCCGTGACGAAGACGAGCGAGCCGGGGCTGGGCAGGCGTTCGACCCAGCGGCGAGCCATGTCGAGCACCCCGCGGGCGATCCACGCCCTCATGACGTCCGATCCAGGGCCTCGGCCCCGATCGTTCGGGGCGGCTGCAGGTCCGGTCGCACGTCGAGGACCGCGAATCGACACGGCACAAGGCCGCTCGGTCCCGCCATCCACTCGATTCCCCGCGTCGGATTGGGCAGAACCTCGACCTCGAACGCCGACTCGACATAGTCGAAGGCCGAGTCGGGAGCCTTCCCGATCCACAAGCCGACCAGGTAGATCCCCGGTGCGAGTGGTAGCTCCTCGAGCTGCAGGGAGATTCCGGTGGACCCCCGTTTCACGTCGAAGGATTCATTCCTCGACTGGAGGTCGGCATCCACCAGGATCGTCCCGCCCTGCGTGCGCAGGCTGACCGCCATGGAGTCAATATGCCGGTCGTCTCCGGAGTCCACCACGAGATCGATGCGCAGCGCGCCGCCCGAGACAGCGTGCCCCGCTGCCTCGCCGGGCGCGGCGTAGCGGATCGCCGCGAAGCGCACATCCCCCGAGCCGATGCGCTCGACGTCCGACAGGTCGATCCACGTGTCGGGACCGTACCGCTCGACGTAGCGGGAGAGGTACTGCGAGATGACGCTCCGGCTTCCCCCGGTGGCCGTGAGGCGCCCCTCCTCGAGCAACAGACAGCGAGGGCAGAGTCGCTGGACGGCGTCCATGTTGTGGCTCACGAAGAGGACCGTCCGGCCCTGGTGGATGACACCGTCGATCTTGCGCAGGCACTTGCGCTGGAACGCGACGTCCCCCACCGACAGGACCTCGTCCACGATGAGGATCTCCGGCTCGAGGTGTGCCGCGACGGCGAAGGCGAGCCGCAAGTACATGCCGCTGGAGTAGTACTTGACCGGCGTGTCGATGAACGGCTCGACCTCGGCGAACGCCACGATCTCGTCGAGCTTGCGATCGATCTCCTTGCGCTTCATCCCCAGAATGGCGCCGTTCAGGTAGACGTTCTCGCGGCCGGTCAGCTCCCAATGGAACCCGGTACCGACCTCGAGCAGCGAGCCCACGCGCCCGCGAACCGATGCCTCCCCTTCGGTGGGCTGCGTGATCCGTGACAGGATCTTGAGCAACGTGCTCTTCCCGGCTCCGTTCGGCCCGATGATCCCGACCGAATCTCCCCGCTCGATTTCGAACGAGACGTCGCGCAGAACCCAGATCTCACGGCTCGAAGGCCCAGCGTGCGGATCGGACCACGGCCGTCGGATCATCGCCCTGGGGAAGCCGGCCAGCGCCTCGCGGAGGGTCCTCGGCTGCGACCCCGAACGGCCGATGCGGTACTTCTTGCCGAGGTTCTCGGCGCGGATGGCGTACTCTCCCATGGCCCTCAGACGACGTCCGCGAAGTCGCGTTCCATGCGGAGGAATCCCAGCACGCCGCTCGCCAGCAGGGCCAGCGCCACCAGGGCGGACACCACGAACATCCCCGGGTGGACGACCTCGGCGCCCAGCAAAGCCCACCGGAACCCCTCCACCACGCCGACCATGGGATTGATCGCGTAGAGCGTGCGCCAGGGCTCCGCCAGAAGGCTGCTCGGGTACGCGATCGGGGTGGCGAAGAGCCACAGCTGGATGAGGAGGGGCACGGCGTGTCCGACGTCCCTGTACTTGACGTTGAGGGCCGACAGCCACAGGCCGACGCCGAGGCAGGTGACGAGGGCCAGCGCGAGGAGGGGCACGATCATCAATGCCGCCGGCCCCGGAACTGCGGCATAGGCGATCATCAGTCCGATCAGGACGACGAACGCCAGGGCGAAGTCGACCAGCCCCGAGAGAACGGCGGCCAGGGGGATGACCAGCCGGGGGAAGTACACCTTGGTGATCAGGTTCTGGCTGCCGACCAGGCTCGTCGTTGACCGGCCGAGCCCGCTCGCGAAGAACGACCACGGGACGAGCGCGGCATAGGCGAACAGCGGATACGGCAGGCCCTCCGAGGGGATCTTCGCCAGCCGGCCGAAGAACACACTGAACACGACCATCGTGGCGAGAGGCTGGAGGATGGCCCATGCCGCGCCGAGAAGGGTCTGCTTGTAGCGGACCTTGAGGTCTCGCCAGATCAGGAAGTAGACCAGCTCGCGGTAGCGCCAGAGCTCGGCCAGATCGGGAACAGTCCATCCCGTGGGGGCGCGGATCCGGGTGAGCGGGTCCTCGGCGGCGACGGCCGCTGCTCGGGAGGGGTTCGCTCTCAAGGAGCCCAACTTAGGAAGTCATTCAGTTCTGTGCAATCGCGTCGGACAGGGAGACGATTCGGTCAGGAGCGGATCCACTCGCGCAGACGGCTCTCGAACTCGTCACCGTCGCAGTTCTCGACATGCAGTCGCGGGAGCAGCAGGGGGTCCGTGCCGGCGGTCACGACGCCCGGCGTGCCGATGCACGCCCGGGCGAACCCCGAATCGCGAACGAGCGCGGTCGTCGCGGCCGTCAGGTGGGAGGGCTGCCCGAACGGGTAGGCGAAGCTCTCGACGCGATGGCCGGTCCACTCCTCGAGGCTCTCCCGACTGCGGCGGATCTCCTCCCGCTGCCTTTGGGGAGACAGCCCGGCGAGCACGGGATGCGTGACGGAGTGAGCGCCGATCTCGACGCCCTCGAGGCGAGCCAGGCGCCGGAGCTCGACCCGCGACAGGAGCCGGTGCGTGGAGCGGGCCGCGCGCGGGGTCCGGGTCTGCTCGAGGACCGCCTCGACCGCGGCCCGGCGCGCGTCCTCGGGGAGAGGCAGCAGCCGCTCCCAGAGCTCGCGGTAGGCCGCCTGTCGGGGCTCCGGTGGGTCGGTCCAGGCTTTCCAGGTGTCGGCGCCCGGCGCCTCGTCGCCCGGCCGGCCGGCCCGGTCCAGCGGCCATGACTCGAGGCGCTCGCCCAGTGGGACGACGATCTCCCCGGGAAGCGACGCAACGGGGTCCAGCAGGGCCCGCTCGAGCGCGTCCCACCAACTCTCGTCCTCGCGCCCGACGAAGCCGCTCGCGACGAACACGGTGGCCGGGACTCCAGCTCTCTCCAGAAGGGGCGCGGCCTGGTGGAGGTTGTTCGCGTAGCCGTCGTCGAACGTTACGGCGACGGCCGGTCGCCGACCACGGGAGGGACTCTGGATGCGGGCCAGGGTCGTCGGCGCGAACCTTCGACAGAGGACCTCGAGGTGATCGGCGAACCGATCCGGCGCCACGTGCAGCGCCCACGGGTCCGGGCTCGCGTCGGAGATCGCGTGGTACATGAGGACCAGGCCGGCGCCTGATCGGCTCACTCCTGCCTCCAGGCGCTCGGCTTGGCCGCGCGAGCGGTGATCAGGAGGGGATAGCTGTCGTCGAAGGCGGCGAGCTCGTCCGGCCGGAGCTCCTCGGTCGCCAGGCCGTACAGGAAGGCGGTCGCCGCCAGGACGTTCCCGTGCCCGACGACCTCGATCGTCGCTCCTGGAAAGGCGTCCCCGAGCAGCCGCTCTACCGAAGCCGGAGTGAACGCCCAGTACCAGCGGTCGTGGAACGTCGGATCGCTGGTCTGGCTGATGCCGGGCACGGTCAGCAGCAGGACGCCGCCCGGGGCCAGGATCCGGTGCAACGCCACCAAGGCGGCGCGCACGTCGTAGACCAGCTGCAGCGTCTGGGTGCAGATCACGCAGTCGAATGCCGCGCCGGGCAGGTGATCGGCATCGCCCAGGTCGGCGATCAGCGTGGCGCGCGGGTTGGAGGAGTCGACGTGCAGGATGTCGACGCGCTCGACCCGGTCCCCGCCGAACCGCCGCGTGTAGGCGTCGTCCCCCACCTCGAGGACGCGCCCCCGGACGTCGGGCGCGTTCCGCGCGAGGAAGCCTTCGATGTAGTGCCGATCGACGGGGAGGCCGCGGTAGTACCCGAAGCAGTTGTCCATCGGCCACACGCGCCGCAGATCCCCGAACCGCACCTGGCCCGGCGCCGGCGGCTCGCGGCGGTGCCGCCAGCGACGCCAGCGGCGACCGAGTCGTGAATCGGTCCAGCGCTTCGGCAGGACCCCGGTCCCGTCCTCGCGGAACAGCATGGGGACGATCGGCCAGCCGCCTGCACGGACCAGGCGCGCCAACCCCGCGAGCGCCGGACGCCACCGCCCGCGGGCTACCAGCTCGCGCGTGTCGGACAGAGCCTGCGACGCGTAGTGCCAGCGAAACGCCCAGCGCCCCTGGCGGAGCGCGGCGCGTGCAGCGGTGTTGCCCGTGACGTGCGGCCGCTGGCGAGCCAGCACCTCGAGGGTCGTGCGCAGCATCCGCGCGGGATCGCGGGACATGTTGCTCGCGTGTCGACGGTACTCGGCCACCAGCTCGGGATGCTGCGCTACGGGCCAGGAGCGGGCGATCCGCAGGTACAGGTCGTAATCCTCGCACGCCCGCAGGGCGGGGTCGTATCCGCCCACGGATTCCAGCGCCGCGCGGCGGAACATGACCGCACCGTGCATGCGGACGTGGTTGGTGCGCAGAAACTGGAGATAGGCGTCCTCGCGAAGCCGGGACTGGGGGGGCTCCAGCGTCGGCTCGCCGTCCTCGTCGATGACCCGGAAATGACCCGCGACGAAAGCCCGCCCGGGGTACGCCTCGAGCCACCGCCGCCCGTGCGCCAGCGCCCCGGGGAGGAGTCGGTCGTCGGCGTCGAGGAAGATGAGGTACTCGCCGCGGCTTTCACGGAGCCCCCGGTTCCGGGCCGCGCCGAGCCCCTGCTGCGACTGGCGGATCGTCCGCACGCGGGGGTATCGCCCGGCCACGGTGGCGCTGTCGTCCGTCGAGCCGTCGTCGACGACGACGACCTCGAACGACGGATCGTCCTGCCCGAGGACGCTCTCCAGCGCCGAGGCGAGGAAGCGTGCGTGGTCGTGACATGGGATGACGACCGAGATGAGGCGTGGGTCGGGAACCGGTTCCTCCTCGGGCACGGCATCGCGAACCACACTGGGGAACCTAACCCCCACCGGCCGGGAGGTCGATCCGACCAGCCGCCGTTCCGTCTGCCGCGTTTTGCCGGACGCGCTATGTTCGGCGGACGCGACATCAGCCCGGGAGGCGCGCATGGAGTGGTCGTTCACCGACGAGCAGAAGGAGCTGCGGCGAACCGTCAAGCGGTTCGTGGACGAGGAGCTGCGGCCGGTGGCCGACCAGATCGACAAGAACCACGAGGTGCCGCGGCGGCTGATCGACATGATGGCCGAGCTGGGGTTTCTGGGCCTCGTGTTCCCACCGGAGTACGACGGCGCAGGGATGGGCGAGACGGGATACGTCATCCTGCAGGAGGAGATCAGCCGGGCGTGCGCCTCGACGGCCACGTTCATCGGCGCCCACCAGTCGATCGGCGCGATGACGATCCACAAGTTCGGAAGCGAGGCGCAGAAGGAGAAGTACCTGGCGCCGATGGCCCGCGGCGAGTTGATCGGGGCCTACGCCCTGACCGAGCCCGAGTCGGGCTCCGACGCGATGGGCATGAAGACGACCGCCGTGCGGGACGGCGACGAGTTCGTCGTCGACGGCACCAAGATCTGGATCACGAACGGCGGGTTGGCCGACGTCGTGGCGACCTTCGTCAACGTGCGGGGCGACTCCGACGAGAACTCCGGTCCGGCCGCCTTGATCGTCGAGAAGGCGTTCCCCGGCTTCCGGGTCGGGAAGGTCGAGGAGAAGATGGGGATCCGCGGCTCGAACACGGTCGAGCTCGTGTTCGAGGACATGCGCGTCCCGGCCGCCAACCTGATCGGAAAGGTGGGCGACGGTGCGCACATCGCGTTCGGCGTCCTCGACGTGGGTCGCCTGGGTCTCGCCGCGGCGACACTCGGCGCGGCCAAGGACGCCATCGACCGCTGCGTCGAGTACGCCGGCCAGCGGGTCGCCTTCGGCCGCCCGATCCGCGACTTCCAGGCGATCCAGTTCATGCTGGCCGAGATGGCCGCCGACACGTACGCCATCGAGAACATGGTCTACCGCACGGCGTGGATGTGCGACCAGGGGATGCGCTTCTCGCGCGAGGCGGCGATCTGCAAGTATTTCTGCTCCGAGGCGCTGGACCGGATCGTCGACCGGGCCGTCCAGCTCCACGGCGGGATGGGCTACTCGGCCGAGATGTGGCCCGAGCGGTTCTACCGGGACGCCCGGATCAACCGGATCTTCGAGGGCACGAACGAAATCCAGCGCGTGGTGATCGCCCGGGACATCCTCAAGAACGGCGGCTACTGAGGCGATGGGCCGGGTGGCGCGGCGGTGGGCGGCGCGCGGGCTCGGCCCGTGCCTGGTAGCGCTGGCGCTGGTCGTCCTCGCCGCGTGCAGCGAGAAGGACCGCAAGGCGTTCGTCTCGATCCTCCCCCTGACCGGACACGACTCGACCTCCGCCGAGGGGGCCGCCGAGGCGCCGACCGGCTTCGGGCTGACGGCCGACTCGACGGCCGTCGTTCTGAACGGCGACACGATCCTCACCGTCGAGCGGCTGCCGACCCGCGGGCCGGGCGGGACGGAACTCGCGGCGCGCGCCTTCCGCGAAGTCGCACTGTCGCCCGACTCGTCCGCGGTGGCCTTCGTGACGCGCGGGGCGGTGCCCGCCGCCGGCGTGTGGTCGCGCGCCGACCAGGTGGCGAGCGTCGGGACGGCGCTTGTCGGCGGCGCGGTCGACTCGCTGGAATGGGCTCCCGGCGGGCGTTTCCTGTCGTGGAGCGCACGCGACTCGGCGGGCGTGGCCAAGGTCGGCGTGTACGACACCCGACTCGGCCGAGCCACGATCGGCCCTGGCCCGGCGTGGCTCGCGCGCCACGGCCGGAGCGTGCGCCCCGAGAGCTGGCTCGACGACCACCGCCTGCGGGTCCTCGTGTCGCCCGGCGCCGCGCCGACGGGCGGCTGGTCCCACCTGTGGGACATCGAGCGCGGCGATTTCGTCCTCGAGAGCCACGTCGAGGCCGTGGCGCGGGACGTCCCGGCCGGCGGCTCGCTGGTGCGGGGTGGCGTCGTCTCGCTCGATCTGGTGGACGGGCCGGCCCCCGAGACGGTGGCCCTGTTCGTGGCCGGCGACGGCTCGCCGGGCGCCGTCCTCCTGGAGGACCGCGGGGCGGGCGTGCGCTCCGTCGTCACGGATCCCCTCCTGCCCCCGGGTGCCCTGGGCTACGAGAAATGGAAGCAGGCCCAGCGGTCGCCCGTCCTGTATCAGCTCGCCGAGCTCGGGGGGCGGCCGACGCTGCTCGTCGCGCTGGCGCCGCCCGACCGCGGCTACGACGCGATCGCCCTGTTCCAGCCGACGCGCGGTGGCCGGCTGGAGCCGGTGCGGGTCGATACCGGCCAGGAGACGGGCCCGGCCGTGTTCTTCGACGGGTCGACTCCCGCCGGGACGACCCAGTTCGGGCTGCTGGATCTCGACGGCGACGGGTCGCTGGAGGCGGTGAGCGCCGTCGGCGAACCGTCCAACGACCCGATCGGCCCGCGCATCCGCTGGCGCACCGCGGCCTACCGTTGGCGCGGGAAAGGGCTGGTGCGGGCGCCCGAGCTCGACGACGCCGTGGCGCGCGCCGTCCAGCGCCTCACGACCGGGCGGGAGTGACGTGCGGAGCGGGTCGCGGCTCGTCCTCCTGATGCTCGGGGTCGGGGTGGCGGTCGCCACCCTGCGCACGATCTGCGTCCCCGTCGGGTCGTTCCGCGCCGGGCTCGACGCGCTGCGCTGGGAGATGCCGTCCGACAGCGTGCGCGCGATCCTGGGCGATCCCAACTGGATCTGCACCGTCCCGGCCGTCGACCACCTCGACGTGCGCGCGCCGGACTCGGCCGCCGTTCGGGCGGCGCTGCGCGCGACGACCGGCGAGCGCTGGGTCTACAGCCGCTCCGAGCCGCGCAACCCTGCGCCGCGCGTTTCGGACGCCGGCTGCCGCGCCCCGATCATGGCCACGGAGCTCGGCTTCGACCGCCAACGCCGCCTGCGGTGGCTCGTTCGGGAGATGCAGCAGACGCCCGTCCAGCTCGACCCCGCGATCACCGCGCGTCGTTGAGCGCCCAGTCGTACTCGATCCACTCGATCGAGTAGTCCGAGTCGCGCGCCGCCCGGCTCGGCAGGCCCGTCAGGTAGCGCGCCGCGTAGTCGCGGATCGAGCCCGCTGCGCGCACGAAGTCCGCCCGATACCAGTCGAAGATTCGGGTCAGGTAGAGGGTCTTCGAATCGCGGTCGAGGCGGCTGCCGCGCGGGCCGTTCAGGTACGTGCGCGCCTGGAAGTCGAGCTGCATGTCGAGGTCCGCCCCGCGGTACGGCTCGGGGCGCAGGTCGGGACAGCCGCGCGAGGCGCACGTCAGGGCCCAGTGGACGCGGTCGTCCCACAGGGGGTTCCCCAGCAGGATCCCCTTCTCGATGTCGTCGAGCGAGCGGCGGTGGCCGGCGACGGGATGCTCGTGGAGACCGAAGAAGCCGTGGATCCGACCTCCGAGGAATCCCACGTCGCGCACCGAGTCGATCGGGTAGCGCTCGACGACCCCGGCGATCACCCGGGCGTTGTAGGCGTTGATCCAGAACGCCCGCTGGTCGGCGAGCGACATGCGCGCCGGATCCGCGGCCGCGAGCCACGCCAGGAAGCGACGCCACTCCGGCGGGTTGTCGGCCTTGAGGCGGGCGTAGTCTACAGCGCCGTCCGAGACGTAGCGCGCCAGGACGGCCGCGTAGTCGACGTACGGATCGGCAGCCGGCTGGGCGCGGGCCGGGCCGGGGACGAGGAGGAGCGCGACGAGCGCGCAGAGCGCCGCCAGGGGCGCCGCGTGCCGGATGGGGGCGCGCATGAACGGGCAAACCTAAGGCATAGCGGGGTGCGAGTCACGGCGGGTGGCGAGGGCTCCTCCGGGCCCGGCATATTCGTCCCATGGGACTCCTGCTCCGCTGGTTGCTGAATGCCGTCGCCCTGGCGCTCACCGCGTGGCTCGTCCCGGGGATCCGCGTCAGCGGTCCGGTGGCGCTCCTCGTCGCGGCGCTCGTCGTCGGGCTCCTCAACGCGATCGTCAAGCCGGTCCTGGTCGTCCTGACCCTGCCCATCACGATCCTCACGCTGGGGCTGTTCCTGCTCGTCCTGAACGCGCTGCTGTTCTGGCTGGCGGCCGTGATCGTGCCCGGGTTCCGGGTCGACGGGTTCCTGTCGGCCCTGCTCGGGGCGATCGTCATGGCCGTCCTGGGCTGGCTCTTCGCCCGCGTGACGTAGCTGTCCGGGGTGTGTTGACTTGTCGCCCGCCGCGTCTATCCTACGGGGTATGACCGAGGCCGACTTCGCCGGCGTCCAGGGAGAGCTCGACGCGCTCGAGTCCGAGCTCGAGGCGATCCGCGTGTCGGTGGACGAGGGAGAGGAGACGTTCGAGGCGGCGCCTACGGCCAAGCAGGCCGCCCTGCGGCACCTCGAGCTGGCCATGCGCCACGTCGTCGACTCGGCATGGTCGCTCGTCGAGGAGGCCGAGTGGGGCGAGCCCGAGGACAATCTCGACGCGATCGAGATCCTGGCCGAGGAGGACGTCATCCCGGGTCGTCTGGCGGTCTCCCTGACCGGGCTCGCCGAGTACGCCGCCGACCACGGCGAGGAGTCCGGCTGGGAGGCCGACGTGGGGGCCGACGGGGCGTTCGAGCGCCTCACCGAGAGCGCCGAGGGCCTCGCCGAGTACCTCGAATACATCCACAACTTCCTGAAGGACTGGGAGGCGTAGGCCCGAGCCGGCTCCGGGCTCGCCGGTCCGAACCCGACGGAGGCGAGCCATGCCCGAGGAGACCCGTCCGAGCGTGCGACCCCGACCGGCCGAGCCGACGCCGCCGCGCGCCGACCTGGACGCGATCTGGCCCTACGTGCCGGGCCGCCACCGGGGCGAGATCGAGCGCGAGTTCGGAGTCTCCGACGTCCGCAAGCTGGCCTCCAACGAGAACCCGCTGGGGCCGTCGCCGCGCGCCGTCGAGGCGATGACGGCCGCGCTCGGCGATCTTCATTTCTACCCCGATTCCCAGGCCCGCGACCTGCGCCGGGCGCTGGCCGAGCGGCTTGATCTGACCCCCGAGCACGTGGTCGTGGGGAACGGATCGGTGGAATGCATCGACCTCGTGGCGCGGGCCTTCCTGCGGCCGGGCGACGAGATGGTTGTCGGGTTCCCGTCGTTTCCGCGGTTCCAGATCGCTACCCAGCTCGTCGGCGCGCGGGCCCGCGTCGCGCCGCACGTCGACTGGAAGGCGGACCTCGACGGGCTCGTCGCGTCGGTGACCGACCGCACGCGGGTCGTGTTCCTCGACAACCCGTGCAATCCGACGGGGACCCACGTCGGGCCGGGCGCGCTGGGGGCGTTCCTCGACGCCTTGCCGCCGCGGGTCCTGGTCGTGCTCGACCGGGCGTATTACGAGTACGTCGCGCCCGACGAGCGGTTCGAGGACGACCTCGAGCGGATCCGGGCCGGCACCAACCTGGTCGTCCTGCGGACGTTCTCCAAGGCCTACGGCCTGGCCGGCCTGCGCGTGGGCTACGCGCTGGCGCGTGTCGAGCACGCGCGGGCGCTGAACCGGGTACGCGAGGCGTTCAACACCTCGAGTCTGGCCCAGGCCGCGGCGCGGGCCGCGCTGGACGACGACGATCACGTGGCGCGGACGGTGGCCCTGATCGACGTCGAGCGCGACTGGCTGGCCGGCGAGCTCGGGCGGTTGGGCCTCGATCCCGTGACGTCGAAGACCAACTTCCTGTTCGTCGACCTCGGACCGCGCGCCGCCGACGTCAACCGGGCGCTCCTCGAGCGCGGCATCGTCGTGCGCCCGATGTCGGCGCCGGGGATCGAGACGCGGGCCCGGGTGACGGTGTGGGACCGGCTCGGCAACGAGCGGCTGGTGGCCGCCCTCGAGGAGATCCTGGCCCGGCTCAATCGTCGGCCCGGCGAGCCGGGGGCCGGGTGACGCGGGTCGCGCTGATCCCCGGCGACGGAGTCGGGCCGGAGGTCATCGCCGTGGCCCGTGAGGCGCTCGAGGCGGCCGGCGCGGCAGAGGGCGCGGGCTACGAGTTCGAGGCGTTCCCATTCTCTGCCGACCACTACCTGGCGACCGGCGAGACCCTCCCCGACCACGCGTTCGAGCGGTTACGGCACGAGTTCGACGCGATCCTGCTGGGCGCCGTCGGCGACCCGCGCGTGCCGGGCAACGAGCATGCCCGCGACATCCTCCTGGGGCTTCGCTTCCGCCTCGACCTGTACGTCAATCTGCGCCCGGTGCGGCTCCTGCACCCCGCCCTGTGCCCGCTCAGGCCGCGGCCCGACGGCGCCGAACGGAAGATCGACCTGGTCGTGTTCCGCGAGAATACCGAGGGGGCCTACGTCGGGATCGGGGGGAACTTCAAGCGCGGCACGGCGGACGAGGTGGCGATCAACGAGGACCTCAACACGTACCGCGGGGTCAAGCGCATCGTGCGGGCGGCGTTCGAGCACGCCGTCGAGGCCGGCCGGCACCGCGTGACGATGTGCGACAAGGCCAACGCCCTGACCTACGCCCACGGCCTGTGGCGGCGCGTGTTCGCCGAGGTGGCCCGCGAGTTCCCGTTCGTCAGGACCGAGGTCGAGTACGTCGACGCGCTGGCGATGAAGCTCGTGCGGCACCCCGAGCACTACGCGGTGATCGTCACCAGCAACCTGTTCGGCGACATCCTGAGCGACCTCGCGGCGGCGCTGGTCGGAGGCCTGGGCGTCGCCGCCTCGGCCAACCTGCACCCCGGGCGGGTCGGGCTGTTCGAGCCCGTGCACGGCTCGGCGCCCGACCTGGCGGGGACGGGCCAGGCGAACCCGATGGCGGCCGTGCTGACGGCCGCGCTGCTCGCCGAGCGGACGGGGTCGCTCGCCGTCGCGCGGCGTCTCGAGGCGGCGGTCCAGGCGGCCCTCGCCGAGGGGATCGGGACGCCGGACGTCGGCGGCGCGGGCTCGACGGCGCAGGTCGGCGAGTGGCTCGTCGCGCGCGCCGCATCCGGCGAGGCGGCGCCGGCGCGCGGCCGGTGACGGAAGGCTCCGCGGGCCGCGTTCCGGCCCTCGAGTGGGCCGGCTGGGGGCTTCTGGCGGTCCTCACTGCGACGACCCTCCTCCTCGCGCTCCTTCGGCCGACGGGCCCCGGCGAGATCCTGAACGAGATCCGGCTCGCCGCGGGCGTCGACCGCTACGCGGCGGCGATGGCCGAGGGGAACCGGCTCTACAGCGGGGCCGCGGCGGCGCTTCGGACGGCCCCCGAGGATCCGCGCCAGCGGACCCGAGCCTACGAGGCCCTGGGGCAGGCCGTCGAGCGGTTCCGCCAGGCCCGCGAGCACGCCGAGAACTGGGGCGAGGACCAGCGCGCCCAGATCGGGATCGGCAACGCGCTCTACGTGTGGGCCCGCGAGCTCCTGAAGGACGCCACCCGACCGTGGTACCGGGGCAACGACGAGGCCACGCTCGAGCGCGCCCAGGATCTGGTCGACGAGGCGCTGGCGCTGCCGGCGATCACCGGGGGCCAGCGCGTGCGGCTGGAAGCGTTGCGCAAGAAGATCCACCGCGCGATCACGCCGTGGCCGATCCTGTGACGCCGGACGACGCCGGGCCACGGGGGGACGTGGCGGCGCGCGGCGCGGCGCGGCGACAGGTCCTGGCCACCAGCCTGTGGCTCGCGGCGGCCGTCCTGCTGGGCGGGCTCGACCTGCCGGCACGCGGCTTCGAGGCGTTCCGCTTCGCCCCGTTCGGCCTCGTCGCGGGGCTCCTCGGGATCCTCTACGTGTACGCGCTCTCGGTCCGCGGAGCGATCCGCGTGCCCGCGGGCTGGCTCGGGGTGCTGGCCGTGGCGTACTGGGTGGCGGGGACGGCCACGGCGTTCCGCGTCCTGCTGCCACCGCCGGGGCTGCTGCAGGTCGGCCTGGCGCTCGGGGTGGCGCTCGCCGCGGGAGTCGTGGCCAGCCGACGGGACGCTCACGGAGCGCTCACGGCGGCGGCGATCGTGGTGGCGCTCCTGGCCGTCCTGAGGGTCGGGCTGGTGCCCGTGTTCGAGGCGCGTTCGGAGCTCCCCGACTGGGGCCCGCTCCGGCTCGGCGGCGCGGTCGACGCGCTGCGCGATCTCGTCGTGGCGTACGCTCCCCAGCGCCCGGCGGCCGAGGCGCTCCACTTCGGCGCCGTGGCGTGCATCGCGCTGGCCTTTCGCACCCAGTTCGTCGAAAACGCCGAAGCGTAGGGGGCGATCTCGTTCGCCGTCCGGCGCCGGAGGCGGCGTGGGGCGGATGCCCGGATTGGCGTGGGGCAGAACGTGGTGATATGATTCAAATAGGGGACATTC
>CAZCZH010000049.1:0-13771 GCA_964502985.1 uncultured Gemmatimonadales bacterium | reverse complement strand
GGCGGCCGCCGGACGCGGGATCGTCGTGACCCACACGCCGGACGTCCTGACGGAGGCCACGGCCGACCTGACGTGGGCCCTGATCCTGGCCGTGGCGCGCCGCGTCCCGCAGGCCGATCGCCTGGCGCGAAGCGGGAGGTGGGAGGGCTGGGATCCGCGTCAGCTCCGCGGAGCCGCGCTCCAGGGACGGACCCTGGGGATCCTCGGCCTGGGGCGGATCGGCTCCGCCGTCGCGCGGCGCGCGCCGGGCTTCGGCATGCGCGTAGCCGCGTGGAGCCGGAGCCGGCGCCCGGAGCTGGAGCGCGATCTGGGCCTCGAGCCGTTCGACCTCGACGCCCTCCTGGGGCACGCCGACGTCCTCTCGGTCCACCTCCCCCTGACCGAGGCCACCGACGGGCTCCTCGGCGCGGAGCGCCTGGCGAGATTGAAGCCGGGCGCGATCCTGGTCAACACGGCGCGCGGGAGGATCGTCGACGAGGCCGCCCTGGCGGACGCTCTTGCGGCGGGCCGGCTGTGGGGGGCGGGCCTCGACGTGTACGCCGACGAGCCGCGGATCCATCCCGCTCTCGTGGCGTCCGAGCGCACGGTGCTCCTCCCGCACCTCGGATCGGCCACGCGAGAGGCGCGCGACGCGATGGCCGCGCTCGTGGCCGACAACCTGCTCGCCGTCCTGGAGGGGAAGGCCGCCCCGACGCCCGTCCCGGGCCCCGAGCGCTAGCGCCCGGTGGCGGTCTCGCGCCGCTTCGGGCGGATCACGGGCGGGTCCTCGCGCTCGCCGAACACGTACAGGATCCCGAGCAGGACCAGCGAGCCCACCACCAGCGAGATCCACGGGCTCATCCCGAACGCCGTCGGGATGTCGCCGACCAGCATTCCGACGACGCCCACCGTCAGCGCGTACGGGATCTGGGTCCGCACGTGGTCGATGTGATCGGACGAGGAGGCCATGCTGGAGAGGATCGTCGTGTCGGAGATCGGCGAGCAGTGGTCGCCCCACACTGACCCCGCCAGGACCGACGAGATGGCCCCCACGAGGATCGTGTGGGTCGCGGCCGGATCCAGTCCGGCGTTCGTCGACAGGGCCATCGCCAGCGGCATGACGATGGGCATCATGATGGCCATCGTCCCCCACGACGTGCCGGTGGCGAAGGAGATCGCCGCCGACAACAGGAACACGATCACCGGGAGCCAGTGCGGAGCGAGAGTCCCCGTCAGCAGATTCACGAGATAGCTCGCCGTGTGGACGTCCCCCGTCATCGTGCCGAGCGACCACGCCAGGGTCAGGATAACGCACGCGAAGAGCATCGCCTTGATCCCGGCGGTCCACGCGGCCATCGTCTCCTGGAGGCTCAGGATGCGCTGGCCGATGGACATCAGCGCGGCCACCGCGCACGCCGAGAACGAGCCCCACAACAGTCCCCGGTACGAGTCCCCGTTGGCGAACACGTTCTGCAGGCCGAGATCGGAGTCACCGGCCGAGATCAGCGTCTGGCGACCGGTCCACCACATGCCCACGATCGTCACCCCCACGACGACGCAGATCGGCACGATCGCGTTGATCCAGCGCCGTGGCCGCCCCTCGATCGGATTCAGGATCTCGGCGTCGAAGTCGCTCGCGGGCCGTGCACCGTCGCGGATCACCTTGCCTTCCCGGCGGGCCCGCAGCTCGGCCTTCAGCATGGGGCCGAAGTCGCGATCGGTGAGGATCACCCACAGGACGAACACCAGTGCCAGGATGGGATAGAAGCGGTACGGGATGCTCTGCACGAACAGGACGTATGGCGAGGCGTCCAGCCCGAGCGTCTTGACGGAGTCGCCGATCAGGCCCACCTCGACGCCGATCCAGCCCGAGATGAGGGCGATCGAGGCCACCGGAGCGGCCGTCGAGTCGACGATGTAGGACAGTTTCTCGCGGCTGATCTTCAGCCGGTCGGTGACGGGCCGCATGGTGCTGCCGACGATGAGCGAGTTCGAGTAGTCGTCGAAGAAGATGATGATCCCCATGACGTACGCCACGAGCTGGCCGCGGATCGGCCCGTTCGCGTAGCGCGTGATCGAGTCGACGACCCCGTACGTGCCGCCGTTTCGGCTGATGATCCCGACCATCCCGCCGAGCAGCAGGGTGAACACGAGGATCATCGCGTGGCCGGGGTCGACGACGGCGCCGACTATGTAGTGGTCGAGGACGCGCCACAGGGCGGTCAGCGGATTCCAGTCGTAGAGCATGAGCGCGCCGAGCCAGATGCCGGCCAGCAGCGAGATCACGACCTCGCGCAGGAGGAGCGCGAAGGCGATCGCCACGAGCGGCGGAAGGATCGAGATCCATCCCGGGAAGACGCGCGTCGTGGCGCGCGTCGCGGGCCCCGTGCCGGCGGCCAGCGCGATCGTCTGGCGCCCGCCCCCCTCCAGCCGCAACCCCTCGACGAGGACCGAGTCGCCGCCCGCAACGCGACCCGTGAAGGCCGCGCCCGCGTTCGCCGCCGGGCGGCCCGGGAGCTGGAGCTCGTACGTCGCGCTGTCCCCCGGGGCGACGCCCGACGCCACGACCCACGCGTCGAACGGGACTCCGCGCATGGCGATGCGCGGCGCGTGGAGCTCGAATCGAGGGACCGTGTCGGCGTCGGCCGGCTGGGCACGCGCGACGCCATGGAGGAGCGGAACGGAGAGGGCGACCAGGGCCAGGGACGGGATCCGCGAACGCACGCGATCTCCTCCGATGGGGTCAGCGTCGGCGAGCGGTCGCCGTAAGCTAACACGCTCCATTTCTTGACACCTTACGGGCCGCAGGAATAGGTTCCGGAAGCCCGAGCGATCCACCCCTCTGAGCGATCGACGGAGGGGCTTTTTTTTGCCTGCCGAGCCCGCACCAGTTCGGAGGAAGCGTGACAACGGTCATCATGGACGCCGCGGCCATCGATCGCGCTCTGGCGCGTATCGCGCACGAGATCGTCGAGGAGACCCGCGACGTCGACGGTCTGGCGCTCGTCGGCATCCACCGGCGCGGCGTGCAGCTGGCGCGTCGGATCGCCGTGGAGATCGAGAGGACCGAGGGGCGCGGCCCACAGCTGGGGGCGCTGGACATCACCCTGTATCGCGACGACCTGCAGACGATCTCCGATCACGCCGTCGTCGAGAAGACGGACATCCCGTTCGACGTCGAGGGCAAGACGATCGTCCTCGTCGACGACGTCCTGTACACTGGTCGAACGGTCCGCGCCGCGCTGAACGAGATCGTGGACTTCGGCCGGCCGAAGCGGATCCTGCTGGCCGTGCTCGTCGACCGCGGTCATCGCGAGATCCCGATCCGCGCCGACTTCGTCGGAAAGAACGTGCCCACGTCCCTCGAGCAGCAGATCAAGGTCCGGGTCGAGGAGATCGACGGGTCGCTCGAGGTCGAGCTCTCGCGGCGCGGGGAGGAGTCGACCGTCGAGTGACTTTCCGGCGCAAGGACCTCGTCGGGCTGGAAGGGCTGGAGCGCGGCGAGCTGGAGAGTTTGCTGGACCGCGCCGAGGCGCTGTGGCCGGTGGCCACCCGCGCGGCCCCGATCGACGACGCCTCGGCGAACGCCGCCCGGCG
This sequence comes from uncultured Gemmatimonadales bacterium, assembly GCA_964502985.1. Taxonomy (GTDB): domain Bacteria; phylum Gemmatimonadota; class Gemmatimonadetes; order JACCXV01; family JAHWKZ01; genus CAZCZH01. The sequence continues at coordinate 10,195 of CAZCZH010000049.1, read as the reverse complement.
GCTGAGTGTCGTCAACCTGTTCCTCGAGCCTTCCACTCGGACGCGCTGTTCGTTCGAGCTGGCCGAGGCCCGGCTCGGTGTCGAGCGGCTGACGATCGGCGGCGAGCCGCTGTCCTTGGCCAAGGGTGAGACGCTGCACGACACCGTGCGCGTTCTCGAGGCGATCAGGGTCAATACGGTGATCCTGCGACACCCCGAGGAAGGCGCCCCGGCGGCCGTGGCCCACGCCTTGCTTTCCGTCCACGTGGTGAACGCGGGGGACGGGGTCCACGAGCATCCCACCCAGGGGCTGGTCGACCTGTTCGTCCTGCGCCGGCGATGGGGCAGCCTGGACGGTCGCCGGGTCGTGATCGTGGGCGACATCGAGCACAGTCGGGTCGCGCGGTCCAACGCGTTCGGGCTGGCCGCCCTCGGCGCGAAGGCGGTCCTGTGCGGCCCGCGCGGGCTGTTGCCGGACGACCCGCCGGGAGGGGCCGAGCTGACCGACGACCTGGAGGCCGCGCTGGACGGGGCCGACGCCGTGATGGCGCTGCGCATCCAGCGCGAGCGCTTCGCCGCCGACGAGAGCCTGCCCGACGCCGAGGCGTACCGCCGCCGGTTCGGCCTGACGGCCGAGCGCGCCGAGCGGCTCCGGCCGGACGTGCCCATCCTCCACCCGGGCCCGGTCAACCGCGGCGTCGAGATGGACGGCGAGGTGATGGACGGACCGCGGTCGGTCGTGTTCGCCCAGGTGGCGGCGGCGGTCGCCGTACGGATGGCCCTGCTCCTGGCCCTCGCCGAATCCCCGCTGCCCGACGACTGAGCGGGTGGCGCGACGGGTCCTCATCGCCGGAGGCCGGGTGCTCGACCCGACCGGGAGTCTGGACGGGGCGGCCGACGTGCTCGTCGAGGACGGGCGCGTGGTGGCCGTGGGGCCCGGTCTGGCGGCCGGCGCCGCCAACCCCGAGACCCGCACGATCGACGTCGCCGGGCGCCTGGTGACGCCGGGGCTGGTGGACCTCCACGTCCACCTGCGCGAGCCCGGGCAGGAGGAGAAGGAGACGATCGCCAGCGGCGCCGCGGCGGCCGCGGCGGGAGGATTCACGACGGTCTGCGCTATGCCCAACACGGATCCCGTCATCGATCGGCCGGAGCGGGTCGCGGAGCTCCTCGAGCGGGCCCGTGCCGCGCGTGGGGCGCGCGTCCTGCCGATCGCGGCGGCGAGCGTCGGCTCGGCAGGCACGGAGCCGACCGACGCCCGGGCGCTGGCCGCGGCGGGCGCCGTGGCGCTCTCCGACGACGGGCTGCCGATCGCCTCCGCCGAGCTCCTGGAGCGCATCCTGGCCGGAGCCGGCGAGGCCGGGCTGCCCGTCGCCGACCACTGCGAGCGGCGCGAGCTGTCCCTCGGCGGAGCCGTCTTCGCCGGCCCCGTCGCCCGACGCCTCGGCGTGGCCGGGATTCCGCCCGAGGCCGAGAGCGACGCCGTGGCGCGCGACCTCGACGTCCTGGCGCGCGCCGGCGGGCGACTCCACCTGTGCCACCTGTCGACGGCGCGCTCGGTGGACCTCCTCCGCGAGGCGAAGGCCGCCGGCCTGCCGGTCACGGCGGAGGTCACGCCGCACCACCTCCTGCTGACCTCTCGGTCGGTGGCCGAGCTCGGCGCCGCGGCCAAGATGAACCCGCCCCTGGCGAGGGAATCCGACCGCGAGGCCGTCGTCGCCGCCCTGGTCGACGGGACGATCGATTGCGTGGCCACCGACCACGCGCCCCACACCCGGGCCGAGAAGGCGGTTGGGCTCGCGCGGGCGCCGTTCGGCGTGGTCGGGCTCGAGACCGCGTTCGGGCTCTTGTATACGGGCCTCGTCCTGGCGGGCCGACTCCCGCTGGCCGAGCTCGTGCGGCGCCTGACGGTCCAGCCGGCCGAGGCGTTCGGCCTGCCGGCGGGACGCCTCTCCCCGGGCTCGCCCGCCGACCTGGCCGTGTTCGATCTCGTCACCGAGTGGACCGTCGATCCGACGGGCTTCCGCTCCCGGAGCCGGAACACGCCGTTCGCGGGACGTCGGCTTACGGGCCGGCCGTGGCTCACGATGGTCGGCGGCGAGATCGTGTTCGAGGCCGCCGCGTGAGCCCCGCCCCGTACCGCAAGGCCGTGTTCTGCGCGGACCTGGCGATCCACGACGACGTCCACGAGGTGTTCTGCGTGACGCGGGTCGAACGCCGGGCGGGGAAGAATGGGCCGTTCCTGACCCTCGAGTTCACCGACCGATCGGGGCGCTTGCCGGGGGTCGCATGGGACGACGTCGAGCGCCTCCTCGAGGTGCTCGTGGAGGGCGAGCTGGCCCGGGTCGCGGGCACGATCACGGAGTTCCGCGGCGAGCCGCAGATCCAGGTCCGCGGGGCCGAGCCGGCCCCCGAGCTGGTCGAGGCCGCGGAATACCTGGCTACGGGACCGGTCCCGGCCGCGGTCTCGCTGGCCGCGATCCGCGGGCTGGTGGACTCGATGGCCGACCCGTGGCTCGTCCGCCTGGTGCGCTCGTTCCTCGACGATCCCGACTTCGCGCGGTCGTTCGCCGAGGCGCCCGCCGCCAAGGTCAACCATCACGCCTACGTCGGCGGCCTGGTCGAGCACACGCGCTCGGTGATGGAGCTGTGCGCGGCCGCCGCCGAGCACTACGCCGGCGTCGACCGCGACCTGCTCCTGGCCGGCGCGTTCTGCCACGACGTCGGCAAGACGATCGAGCTGGCGGTCCGGCCTGGCTTCCCGTACACCGAGCGGGGGGCGCTTCTGGGCCACATCCCGCTGGGCTTCGCCATGCTCCGCGAGCGGGTCGCGCGCATCGAGGGATTTCCGGAGCACCGCGCCACCGACCTGGGGCACCTAGTGCTGAGCCACCAGGGCGAGCTGGAGTGGGGCAGCCCGGTCCAGCCGCAGACGCTGGAGGCGATCGTCCTGCACTTCCTCGACAACCTCGACTCCAAGGTCGGGACCGCTCGGCCGCACCTCGACGGGATCGAGAGCGGCGGCCGGACGGGGTACGTGCGCTCGCTCGGCCGCTCGCTGTTCCGACGCGACGCGGGCTCGAGGCCGGAGTCGGTGCGGCCCGACGAGGAGCGACCCGTGCCGCCGGCCCGCCCGGGCGGCGGGCCCGACGCCGCCGCCGGCCCGACGCTGTTCGACGACGTCGAGCCGGAGCCGTCCTGACGCTGTTGATCCGGCCGCCGGTCGTGCTATCATCGGGGAGGAGGCGGCGGGCGACGCTCGGATGACTCGAAACGGGGAGGATCATGACCCAGTCGAACACCGGCTTCGCGGAGCTCGTGCGGGAGGCGAAATCGCGGATCCGCGAAACCGACGTCGAGACCGTAGCCGCCAAGATCGAGCGCGGCGAGGACTTCTACCTGATCGACGTGCGCGAGGACCACGAATGGATGCGCGGGCACCTGCCGGCCGCGAACCATCTCGGCAAGGGAGTGATCGAGCGCGACATCGAGCGCGCCGTGCCCGACCATGTGGCGGAGATCGTGCTGTATTGCGGCGGCGGCGCCCGGTCGGCCCTGGCGGCCGACGCGCTCCAGCGTATGGGCTACGCGAACGTGTGGTCGATGGACGGAGGGTTCGGCGCGTGGATGCGCTCCGGCAGGCCGGTAGCCAGCGGGTGAGGTTAGATTCGAGGGCGTCCCCAGAGGGAGGCGAGCATGGTCGACAAGGTTCGCAAGACCGAAGACGAGTGGCGTCGCGAGCTGCCGCCGGAGCGCTACCGCGTCCTGCGCCAGAAGGGGACCGAGCCGGCGTTCACCGGCGAGCTCGTCGACGAGGAAGGGCACGGCACGTATCGCTGCGCGGCGTGCGGCGCGCCGCTGTTCCGTTCTGACGACAAGTACCATTCGGGCAGCGGCTGGCCGAGCTTCATCCGCCCGGCCGACGCCGAGGCCGTCGAGACGGCCGACGACGCGTCGCTCGGCATGCGCCGGACGGAGGTCCTGTGCGCGCGGTGTGAGTCCCACCTGGGCCACGTCTTCCCGGACGGCCCCGAGCCCACCGGACAGCGCTTCTGCATCAACTCGGCGGCGCTCGAGTTCGACCGGGCGGCCGAAGAGGAGTGAGCCCGGCCCCGTACGACGTCGTCATCGTGGGCAGCGGTCCGGGGGGCTACGTGGCCGCGATCCGCGCCGGCCAGCTGGGCCTGCGGACGGCGCTCGTCGAGAAGGACCCCTTCCAGGGCGGGACCTGCCTGCATCGCGGCTGCATCCCGACCAAGGCGCTGCTGGAGAACGCCGCGCGCTACCAGGACCTGCTGCACGCCGGCGAGTTCGGCCTCCAGGTCGGCGATCCGGAGATCGACTGGGACCGGGTCCAGGAGCGCAAGCGGGGCGTCGTGGGGCAGCTGTCGAAAGGCGTCACGGGGCTGTTGAAGCGGTACGGGGTGGAGGTGGTCCAGGGGTGGGGCCGACTGGACGGCCCGCGGGCGGTGGCCGTTCACGCGGGCGACTCCGACGGGTCCGTCGAGCGGCGCCTCGAGGCGGCCAGCGTGGTCGTGGCCACGGGCTCCGTGCCGCGCGCCCTGCCGCACGTCGAGTTCGACGGCCAGCGGATCCTGTCCAGCGACCACGTCCTCGAGCTCGGCCGGCGGCCGGGTTCGCTGGTCGTCGTCGGGGCCGGCGCCGTGGGCGTCGAGTTCGCCTCGATCTACCGTGACTTCGGCGCGGAGGTGACCCTCGTCGAGGCCCTCCCCCAGCTCCTCCCGATCGAGGACGAGGAGGTCGCCGCGGCCCTGCGCAAGGCATTCGAGAAGAAGGGGATCGATGTCCGAACCTCGACCAGGATATCAAGTGCCGAGCGGTCGTCGGAGGGAGTCCGGGTCGCGCTCGAGGGAGAGCGCGCTGGGACGGTCGAGGCCGAGTACCTGCTGGTGGCCGTCGGGCGGGCCCCCGTATCGGCCGGAATCGGGCTCGAGACGACTGCCGTCGAGGTCGCCGACGGCTACCTGCAGGTCGACGAGTGGTGCGAGACGGCCGAGCCCGGCGTGTACGCGATCGGCGATGTCAACCCGACACCGTGGCTGGCCCACGTGGCGTCGATGGAGGGGGTCATGGTCGTCGAGCGGATCGCCGGGCGGGAGGTCCATCCGGTGCCGTACGACGAGACCCCGAACTGCACGTACTGCGCGCCCGAGGTGGCCAGCGTCGGCCTGACCGAGCGCCGCGCCCGCGAGGCGGGCCACGAGGTGCGCACGGGCAAGTTCCCGTTCCTCGCCAGCGGCCGCGCCAAGATCGCCGGCCACACGCAGGGGTTCGTCAAGATCGTCGCCGGAGCGCGCTACGACGAGGTCCTGGGCGTCCACATCGTGGGCTACAAGGCGACCGAGCTGATCGCCGAGGCCGGCGCCGTCCTGCGGCTCGAGGGCACGGTCGAGGAGCTGATCCACACGATCCACGCCCATCCCACCCTGTCCGAGTCGGTCCACGAGGCGGCTCACGCCGTGCACGGCGCGGCGATCCACTTCTAGGAGGGCCGCGTGCGCCGACTCGTCCGGATCGTCCTGTGGGGCGTGACCGCCCTGCTGCTGGTGGTCCTGGCGGGGGTCGTCGTCCTCGCCGTGGCGTTCCCCCGGTCCGAGCCGGCGCCGGATCTCCACGTGGCGTCGACGCCCGAGCGGGTGGCCCGCGGCGAGTACCTGTTCCGCCACGTCACGGCGTGCGCCGACTGCCATGCGCGCCACGACCGGTCCCTGGTCGGCCGGCCGATTCGTCCGGGAACGCTGGGTCAGGCCAACCCGGAGGAGTGGACCGAAGGCTTCTTCCCGCCCAACATCACGCCGGCCGCGCTCGGCGACTGGAGCGACGGCGAGATCGCGCGCGCCGTCACCGAGGGGATCCGGAAGGACGGCGGGGCGCTCTTTCCGGCCATGCCGTACTCGACGTACCGCAACCTGTCGCGGTCCGACCTGGAGGCGATCATCGCCTTCGTGCGGACCCTCCCGCCGCGGCCCGTGGAGCATCCGCGCCGGCCGCTCGGGCTGCCGTACAGCCTGATCGCGCGGATCTCGGCCCGGCCGGCCGAGCGCGCGCAATCGCCGCCGGCCGCCGGCGACCCGGTGGCTCACGGCCGGTACCTGGTGAGCGTCGCCGGCTGCGCCTTCTGCCACACGCCACAGGCCGGCATGGGACGGCTCCGCGAGGACAGCCTGTTCGCCGGCGGGGTGGCGTTCGAGATGGGGCCGTGGATCGCGCGCTCGGCCAACGTGACCCCGGACTCGGCGACGGGGATCGGCGACTGGTCGCGGGAGCGCTTCGTGGCGCGCTTCGAGTCGATGGCGCGCTACGCGGCGAGCCGTGAGGATCGGCCGGCGGACCAGCCCGTGTCGCCGATGCCGTGGGTCGCGTACTCGGGCATGACGGCCGAAGACCTGGGCGCGATCTACGCCTTCCTGCGGACGGTCCCGCCGGTGCGCCACGAGGTGGCGCGCTTCGTCCGCGCGCCGGTCGACGAATGAGGCGCCGCGCCGCGATCCTGATCGCGGGCCTGACGGCCTTCGCCGCCTGCCGGCAGGGCGACGACGGGCCGGCGACGCCGCGAGTCGTCCCGTTGTCGGCCCCGTTCCGTCTCCCCGCGGGGGACTCCGTGCAGACCGCCGACGGCGGCCTGGGGATCGCGTTCCGGCGCGTCGTCGAGGATTCGCGCTGCCCGCGCGGCGCGGCCTGCATCCAGGCCGGCAACGCGGCCGTCGAGCTTGGCGTCCTGGGGTCGAGCGGGGGGCGCGCCACCTTGATCCTCAACACGGACCGGCCGCCCAAGCGAGCCGCCGTCCAGGGGCACGACGTCCTGCTCCTCGAAGTGGAGCCGCACCCCTCGACGGAGGCCGGCGCGGAAGCCGGCCCGTCGACGGCCGTGCTCCGGGTCGAGCGCGCCGAGTGAGCCGCCGCCCGCCACGGGTGCCGCCGGGCGCCGGTCAGGAGTCCGCGTGGGACTATCCGCGGCCGCCGCGGATCGAGCCCGTGCGCCGCGTGCTGAAGGTCGAGTGGGCGGGGCGCGTCCTGGCCGAGACGAGCCGCGGGCTGCGGGTCCTCGAGACGGCCAGCCCGCCGACCTACTACTTTCCCCTCGAGGACGTCCGCACGGACCTCCTCGAGCCGAGCCATCGGACCACGATCTGCGAGTGGAAGGGCGCGGCGCGTCACTGGAACGCGCGCGACGCCGACCGGACGACGCCGGATGTCGCCTGGGGCTATCCCGATCCTCGAGCCGGCTACGAGGCGCTGGCCGGACGACTCGCGTTCTACCCGCGTCGCGTCGACGCCTGCTGGGTGGGTTCCGAGCGGGTCGTGGCGCAGCCCGGGGAGTATTACGGCGGTTGGATCACGTCGCTTGTCACGGGCCCCTTCAAAGGGGCCCCCGGAACGGAGCACTGGTAGAAGGAGGCGGATGGAAGCGGAGGACGCGGGAGTACCGACGCGTGCGTTTCGCGCCCGGTTCGAGACGACGCGCGGCGAGTTCGTCATCGCGGTTCACCCAGACTGGGCGCCGCGCGGGGCGGAAAGGCTCCACGAGCTGGTCGTCGGTGGCGTGCTCGACGGGACGCGCTTTTTCCGCGTCCTGGAGGGATTCGTGGCGCAGTTCGGCATCCCGGGGGACCCGGAGGTCGCGGCCGCGTGGCGCCGGCGGACGATCCCCGACGACCCGGTCGTGGCGTCCAACACGCGTGGGCGGGTGACGTTCGCCACCTCGGGTCCGGACACCCGCACGACCCAGCTGTTCGTCAATACCGGCGACAACGCCGCGCTGGACCAGATGGGGTTCGCCCCGCTCGGCGAGGTCGTCGAGGGGCTGGACGTCGTCGAAAGCCTTTACGCGGAGTACGGCGAGGGCGCGCCGCGCGGCGAGGGACCCGACCAGCAGCGGATCCACCTCGAGGGCAACCCGTATCTCGAGCGGGAGTTTCCCGAGCTGGACTGGATCCGCCGCGCGACGATCGAGCCGGAGGCGTGAGACCGAAGGTTGATCCGACGGCCCGATCGGCTGTACCATGCGGTGTCACCACCAACATGGTCAGCGAAGGAGGCCGCCATGACCAGGGTCAACGTAGGACGCGTGATTGCCGGCGGAGTGGTCGCCGGGATCGTGCTCAACATCGGCGACTGGCTGCTGAACGGGGTCATCCTGAAGCAGGATTGGGACGCGGCGGTGCGCGCCCTCGGGCTGTCTCCGACGGGCGGATCGCAGATCGCGGTCTTCGTCGTGATGGACTTCGTCCTGGGACTGCTCCTGGTCTGGCTGTACGCCGCCATCCGGCCGCGCTACGGCGCCGGTCCGCGGACCGCCATCCTGGCCGGGCTCTTCGGCTGGTTCCTGGTGTTCGTCTTCCCATGGGCGTACAACGCCGCCCTGCCGCTCTTTCCGGGCCACCTCATGACGACGGGAGCGATATGGGGCTTCTTCCAGGTCCCCATCGCGACGCTTGTCGGGGCGTGGATCTACAAGGAGGGCGGCGCCCCGGCCTGACGCGGCGCGGCGCGCGCGAGTTGTGACGGCGGACCTGGTGCGGCGCTTCGAGACGTTCGAGCTGCCGCCCGGGGACATGCACCACCGCGAGCACGTCGAGCTGACCTGGCGCTACCTGCGCGAGATGGACGTCGTCGCCGCGCTCGAACGCCTTCGCGTCGGATTGCGGCGCTACGCCGAGCACTTCGAGCGCGGCGAGCGGTATCACGAGACGGTGACCTGCGCGTACACGTTCCTGATCCACGAGCGGATGGCGCGCGAGGCGGCGGAAGAGCGCTGGGAAGCGTTCGCCGCCGCGAACCGCGACCTGGTCGAGGACGGCCGCCGGCTGCTGGAGCGCTACTACCGGCCGGAGACGCTCGACTCGGACCTCGCGCGGCGCGTGTTCCTGCTGCCGGATCGGGGTCTCGGGCTGCCGCTTCCCGAGGCCCCTCCCGCCGTGGGCGACGCGCCCGCCTGATGCCCACCCGCCACGTCCTGATGGTCGAGCCGGTCGGCTTTCGCGCCAACCCCGAGACGGCCACCGACAACGCGTTCCAGCGCGGCGCCGCTTCGCCCGATTCGCGGGTCGAGCGGGCCGCCCGCGCGGAGTTCGAGGCGCTCGTCGCGGCTCTCCGCGCGCGGGGCGTCGAGGTCGAGACGCTGATACCGCAGGCCAACCCGCCGACTCCCGACGCCGTTTTTCCCAACAACTGGTTCTCGACGCGCCCCGACGGCACCCTCGTCCTGTATCCGATGCGCGCGCCGAGCCGCCGCGCCGAGCGTCGCGCGGCGTTCGTCGAGTGGCTACGACGCGACTATCCGGACATCGTCGACCTGTCGCCCGCGGAGGAGGACGGCCGGTTCCTGGAAGGGACGGGAAGCCTGGTCATCGACGATCCCCACGGCCTGGTGTACGCGAGCCTCTCCGAGCGCACCGATCCGGACCTGGTCGAGGCGTGGGCGGAGCGCTTCGATCACACTCCGATTATCTTCGCCGCGCGCGATCGCGACGGGCGCCCCGTCTACCATACCAACGTCGCGATGAGCGTCGGCACCGCCTGGGCCGTCTTGACGGCGGAGGCCATCGCGGACGATGGCCAGCAGGCCGAGGTCCGCGACGCGCTCCAGGAGACGGATCACGAGACGATCGAGATCACGCTGGACCAGATGCACGACTTCTGCGGCAACGTCCTGGAGGTGGAGAACGACCGTGGGGAGCGGATCGTCGTCATGAGCGACCGCGCCCACGGCGCATTCCGCTCCGACCAGTTGGAAGCGCTCCGGCGCCACGCCGCGATCCTGCACGTCGACCTGGCCACGATCGAGACGCACGGCGGCGGAAGCGCGCGGTGCATGCTCGCCGAACTCCACTAGGGAGAGGGGATGGAGACCTTCGAGCGGATCGTCGACTTCCTGGACGGAATCGTCTGGCAGAGCGGCTTCACGATCAGCGGCGAGAAGCTGCCGTTCGTCGTCATCGCGCTCATCGGGACCGGCCTGTGGCTGACCGTGTACCTGGGGTTCGTCCAGCTCCGGCACCTGGGGCACGGTTTCGCGGTGACCAGCGGCAAGTACGACGATCCCGACGAGCCGGGCGACGTGTCGCACTTCCAGGCCCTGACGACGGCGCTCTCGGCGACGGTCGGCATCGGCAACATCGCCGGCGTGGCGATCGCCATCCATTTCGGTGGGCCGGGGGCCCTGTTCTGGATGTGGGTCACGGCCTTCCTCGGC
>CAZCZH010000048.1:0-13840 GCA_964502985.1 uncultured Gemmatimonadales bacterium | reverse complement strand
TGGAGCACCTCGCTGCCCGCCGGCGTCCGATCCATCCCATCAGCGTGGAGGCCTGGAACGCCTGGCTCTCGGTGGACAGGTGAAGTCCCGCGGACTGGGCTGCCTCGAGACGGCCGCCCTGGCCGTCTTCGCGCTCCTGTTGGGCGCCTTCACCGCGTCGACCGTTCTGCGCCACGTCGACCTCGCCCCGACTCCGCCACCCACCACCACCGACGAGGATTCCCTCGGACCGCGCACGCCGCCCCTCGAGCGCTCGACGATCCGCGTCGAGGTGCGCAACGGCTCGGGCAGGGCCGGGGCCGCGGGGCACCTGACGGAGCTCCTTCGCCGGGAGGGGTTCGACGTGGTGGATTTCGGCAACGCCGAGCGGTTCGACCACGCACGCACCATCGTCATCGACCGGGGCGGGCAACCGTCCGAGGCGCGTGAGGTCGCCGCCGCCCTCCACGGGGCGCCCGTGGTCAGCCAGCCGGATTCGACGCTGCTGCTGGACGTGACGGTCATCGTGGGGCGGGACTTCCAGCGCCTGGCGCCTCCCCCGACGCGCCGCCCGGCCGACGCGCCGCCCGTCTGGCGGCGCTGGTTGGAGCGCATCGAGGGCATCTGGCGTTGACCGTCGGGCCTCGATAGTTTCTCGCCCCCCGACGCCCATCCCCCGGAGAGGTGCCATGGCCAAGAAGACGCCCAAGAAGACCGGCAAGAAGAGCGCAGGGAAGAAGACCAAGGCGACGGCTCGGAAGAAGACCGGCGGCAAGTCCTCGTCCGCCAAGCGGGGGAAGAAGAAGGCCGCGCGCAGCAAGGTCGCCGGGAAGAAGGCCAAGCGGTCCAAGAAGTCCTCACGGCCCAGGAAGGCATCGCAGTCCAGGAAGTCCACCCGGCGGGCCACCTCGGGCGCACGCAAGAAGGCCTCCCGCGGCTCCGGGCGAAAGCGCGGATCTCGCGGCAAGGCGTTCTACGAGCACTTCCGCCAGAAGCTGCTCGATCAGCGCGCCCAGATCACGCGCCGGCTCGACGAGCTGCGCGAGGAGCTCAGCGGCATCGAGGAGACGCCGCGCGAGCTCGAGGAGTGGGCCCAGGAGGAGAAGGACCGCGACATCCTGATTCGCCTCGAGGAGCGCGAGACGGAGGAGCTGCGCCGTATCCAGGCCGCCCTGAGCCTGATCGACGCCCGCGAGTACGGCACCTGTCAAGTCTGCGGGCGGGTCATCCCGCGAACCAGGCTGGAGGAGCTTCCCACCGCGTTTCGCTGCGTGAACTGCACGCCCTGAGCGGCGCGTCCCATGCTGTCCATCGTGCGATTCCGACCCGGAGAGCCCGCGCGAGTCCATACCGCGCTGGACGACGTCGACTGGAAGCCGGGGGCCGACGGATTCGCCTGGATCGACCTCGAGTCGCCGACCGATCGCGAGCTCGAGTTCCTCAGCGACCCCTTCCATTTCCACCCGATGGCCATCGAGGACTGCCTCACGCCCGAGCACCAGCCCAAGATCGAGGACTTCGGGCCATACACCTTCCTGATCTTCCGGGGCATCGACTTCAACCCCCCGATCGACGAGTTCCAGACGCTGAAGCTGGCCGCCTTCCTCGGCCCCGATTACCTGGTGACGTACCACCGCCGACCGATGCGCAGCGTCCAGTCCGTGCTCGACAAGTACGCCAACGAAGCCTCGCCGCCGTGTCGCGGAGCGGACTACCTGCTGTACGAGATCCTGGACCACATGGTCGAGCACTATTTCCCGGTCCTCGAAGCGATAGAGGACCGGATAGACGCGCTGGAGGAAGGTTTGTTCAGCGATCCCGGTCCGCACGTACTGGACGGGATCCTCGCGACCAAGCGGCGAGTGCTCGAGATCAAGCGCACGCTGGCCCCGCACCGCGAGGTATTCGGGCGCATCTCGCGCAACGAGTTCGAGGAGATCAGCCCCCAGTCGGTGACCTTTTACCGCGATCTGTACGATTCCACGTATCGCCTGACGGAGGTCGCCGACTCGTACCGCGATCTTCTTTCGTCCTCGCTCGAGGCGTATCTTTCGGTCGTGAGCCAGCGCACCAACGACGTCATGAAGGTGCTCACCATCTTCGCCACGGTGCTGCTGCCCCTGACGTTCATCGTCGGGGTCTACGGGATGAACTTCGACCACATGCCGGAGCTCCATTCGCCGTACGGATACTACGTCGTGTGGGGAGTGATGCTGGTCATCGCGGCGGGGATGCTGTGGTTTTTCCGCCGACGGGGATGGCTCTGAGGAGGACGCGCCGGGTCCAGGCCGCCCTCGGCGCCGCCCTCGCTCTCGCTTCCGCCCTTCCCGCCACCGCCCAGACCCTGTTTCCCGCGGGGCCGGGCCCGTACGACCCCACCGTCCCCACCGTCTCGGGATTGCGTGGCTTCGACACCGGAACCGGCATGTCGACGTATCGTGACGTCGAGCGCGTCCTGGAGGGGATCGCGGCGGCCAGCCCGCGGGTTCGCCTCGAGACGTACGGCGCCTCGGTCGAGGGCCGCCCGCTGCGGCTGGTCTGGATCTCGTCGCCCGCCAACCTCGCCCGGCTGGAGTCGATCCTCGCAGCCCAGCGCGACGTCGCGTCCGGCCGGCGATCCGGTTTGCCGCCCGACCAGCCGATCCTCGTGTGGCTGTCGTTCGGCGTGCACGGCGACGAAGCCTCGCCCAGCGAGGCGGCGCTGGAGCTCGTGTACCAGCTCGCGGCGAGCCGGGACGCCACGGTCGAACGCTGGCTGGAGCGCGCGGTCGTCATCGTCGACCCGCTGCTGAATCCCGACGGGCATGAACGCTACGTAACGTGGTACCGTGCCGTCGCGGGGCCCGTCCCGGACCCCGACCCGGCGGCTCGGGAGCACCGGCCGCCGTGGCCATCCGGGCGCACGAACCACTACTACTACGACCTGAACCGCGACTGGGCGTGGGGCGTCCAGCCCGAAACGCGGGCGCGGCGCGCGGTGTATCTGCGGGCGCTGCCCGAGGTGCACGTCGATTTCCACGAGATGGGTGCCGACAAGACGTACTTCTTCTTTCCCCCCGCGCCGCCGGTCAACGCCTTCCTCCCGGCCTCGACGGGGGAGTGGGGGAGCGTGTTCGGGGCGGCCAACGCGGCGGCGTTCGACGCCCGCGGCTGGCCGTACTTCACCGGCGAGGACTACGATCTGTTCTATCCCGGCTACGGCGATTCCTGGCCGAGCTTCTACGGCGCCACGGGCATGACCTACGAACAGGCTGGTGGCGGAACGGCGGGGATCACGCTGCGCCGCGACCGGGGACCCATCCTGACTCTCGCCGACCGGGTCGAGCACCACCTCGTTGCAGCCCTGACGACGGTCGACACGGCCGTCGAGAACCGCGCCGGCCGACTCGCCGACTTCGAGGCGTTCTGGGGTCCCGGGAACCGCCGCCCCGCCGGCGCATCCGCGGCGTATGTGGTGGCCCGCACGGGTGACGACGCCGAGCGCCTGGCGGGGCTCCTCAGCGCGCAGGGGATCGAAGTCGACACGTTGGCCGCGCCCCTCGCGGGGGGCGGGCTGACCCCGTTCTTCGGCGCCCCGGCGGTCGACGACAGCCTGCCCGCGGGCACGTTCTCGGTGCCCGGCGACCAGCCACTGGGGCGCTACGTGGCGGCCCTCATGGCGCCCCAGACGGCGCTCCCCGATTCGTCCCTGTTCTACGACATCACCGGATGGTCCCTGCCATACCTGTTCGGGGTTGCCGCGTGGCGCGCCGACGGGATCCCTGGCGCTACGGGTCGCTGGACGCCAAGGCCGCCACCACAGGCGCCTCCTCCGCCCCCGGGCACGCTGCTCCTCGCGTGGGACTACCGCACGACGGCCGACGTCGTGGCCGCGGCGCGACTCGTGGCGGGGGGTATCCGGGTGCGAGTCGCCGATCGCCCGTTCCGGGTGCGGGATCGGCGCTTCCGGACCGGAGCGTTCCTCGTTCCCGTCGACGGTCAGCCGGACTCGCTGGCGAGCGGGGCCGCGCTCCAGCGCGCCATCGAGGCCGCCGGCGCGCGGCCCGTGCCCCTGACCAGCTTCCGCACGACGGACGGTATCGACCTCGGATCGTCACGCGTGCGACCGGTCCGTGATCCGCGGGTGGCCCTCGCCGCCGGGTCGGCAGTCGAGCCGACCTCCCTCGGGGCGAGCTGGACGCTCCTGCTCGAAGCCGGCGTCGACGTCGAACTCGTGCGTCTCGAGGACCTGGCCGCCGCCCCCGGTGACGACGAGACGGCCCTCGCCGGACGCGAGAGCGCACCGCTCGCGCTGGACGGCTTCGACGCCGTCATTCTGCCGGACGGCCCGGGTCCCGAGGCGTACGCTGCGGCGCTCGGCGAGACGGGAGCCGCGCGACTCGGGCGGTGGGTCGACGCGGGTGGCGTGCTGGTCGGGATCGGGGCCGGTGCCGGCTGGCTCACGTCCGGGGTATCGGGCCTGACCTCGTTCGAGATGCTTCCCCCGGCAGAGCCCGGCGACGACCAGCGGCGGACGCCCGTGGCCCAACGCGAGACCGACGAGATGCGGGCCCGGATCCCCGGGACCCTGGTCGCCGCGCGCGCCGACACGACCTCGCCCCTGGGGTACGGCTTCGCTACCGGCCAGGTCGCGGTCCTGATCCGCGATCCCGTCGAGTTCCGGCTCGCGCCGCGAGGCGATGCATGGCTGTACATGGACCGCGAGCCGCTGGCCGGGTATCTGCCGGCCGGGGCCCGCGAGCGTCTCCCTGGGACTCCGTGGGCGCTCGTCGCCGAGCGCGGCGCAGGGCACGTCGTGCTGTTCGGCGACGACCCGGCGTTCCGCGGAATCACGCGCGCCACCTCGCGGGCTCTGTTGAACGCGCTCCTCCTGTTGCCCGCGCCGTGAGCGCCGCGGAGCCCCGGACCGAGCCGACGCGGCGCGTCGTGGCCATCGACGGACCGGCAGGCAGCGGCAAGTCGACGACGGCCCGCGAGGTCGCCCGCCGCCTCGGCTGGCGTTACCTGGACAGCGGGGCCCTGTACCGGCTGGCGGCCCTCCTCGCGCTGCGCGAGGAGCACGACCTGGATGATCCGGCGGGCCGGACCGCGCTGCGCCGGGCCCTGGGCGAGGCGACCATCGACCTGCGCGTGACGGGGGGAACGCTCCACGCCCGGCTCGACGGGAAGGACGTCAGCGCGGCGATCCGCTCCGCCGCCGTGACGCGAATCGTGTCCCGCGTGGCCGACGACCCGGCCCTGCGGGCCTTCGTCAACGAGGCGTTGCGGGAAACGGTGGGGGAGGGGCCGGCGGTCGTCGATGGCCGGGACATCGGCTCGGTCGTCTTTCCGGACGCCCTCCTCAAGGTGTACCTCGAGGCCAGCGTCGAGGAGCGAGCCCGCCGGCGGGCGCGCGAGGTCGAGCCGCCGGAGCGCGCCGCCGATCCGGGCGTCCTGGCGAGCTACGCCCAGAGCCTGGCTCAGCGCGACCGGGCCGACCGGGCCCGCTCGACGGGAGCCCTGGTGATCGCCCCCGACGCCGTCCGGATCGACACCAGCGAGCTGGACGTCGAGACCCAGGTCGCGCGCGTCGTGCACCTCGCGCGCGAGCGCATGGATTCGGCTTCTTGACCCGGCCCGTCCGGCCGAAAGGCGCGGCGTTGATCTCAGTGATCGTACCCGCGCACAACGCCGCGGCGACGATCCTGGAGACGATCGAGTCCATCCGATGTCAGACGTTCTCCGATTTCGAGATCGTGGTCATCGACGACGAATCGACGGACGGCACCCTGGCCCGTCTCGGGGAGATCGAGGAGCCGCGTATGCGAGTGGTCTCGTATCGCAGGGGTGGGCTGGCCGCAGCTCGGAACCGCGGAATCGAGCAGGCCCGGGGCGAGTTCATCTCGTTCATCGATGCCGACGACCTGTGGACGCCCGAGAAGCTCGAATTCCAGCTCGACGCTCTGCTTGATCATCCGGAAGCGGGCGTGGCCTACAGCTGGACCGTCTTCATCGACCAGGGGGGCCGGTTCCTTTTCGCCAAGGAGCGGCTGCACTTCGAAGGCGACGTCCATCGCGATCTGTTGCGCGGCTGCTTCATCGCCAGCGGATCGAATGTCCTGATGAGCCGGCGCTGTGTGGAGGACGTCGGCTGGTTCGACGCGGGCCTCGCGTCCGCCGAGGACTGGGACTACTGGCTGCGCGCCTCCGAGCGTTGGCCATTCGTCGTCGTCCCACGGTATCACGTGTTGTATCGGTTCTCTGTAAACTCCATGTCCTCCGACGTGAGGACGATCGAGGCGGATAGCTGGACCGTGCTGGACCGCGCATTGGCGAAAGTGTCCGCGGGCGACCGGCGACTGCGTGCGGAGAGTCAGGCGAACCTCAAACAGTACGCATCCTTTCTCCATCTCGCGCGGGCACGACGACCGGATCGTCGGGCCGCCGCGATCCGACTCGTGGAATCCGTCCGTCTGTATCCGCGCATCCTGCTGGGTCGCAAAGCGAGAGGACTTCTATGGGCGTGCATCTTCGTGGCCCTGCTGCCGCCTGGATTGACGTCCTGGGGTATCCGACTGGCGCTGCGCGTCCACGGCCGACTGATGTTGCTCGTTGCCCCGGGCCTGCGAGACAAGGCGATCCTCGACCGGTTGTGAGCCCTGCCGCGACCCTCGGCGCCGACAGGGCGCTTTGCGTGTGCTTCCTGTGCAACGAGTATCCCCCCGGATCGCACGGGGGTCTGGGGACCATGACCCAGGTCCTGGGGCGCGCCCTGACGCGTGCCGGGCACCAGGTGCGGGTGATCGGCGTCTATTCCCGGGCTCAACGCGGGCCCTCGTTCGAGGTCGATCGTGGAGTGCGCATCTGGCGTCTGGAGGGCGCCTCCCACCGCCCGGGCCGGCTGATGTCCCGCTGGCGTCTACTGCGCACGGTCACGGGCTGGAGCCGGAGTGGCGAGATCGACCTCGTCGAGGCCCCCGACTGGGAGGGCTGGGTCGCCGGCTGGCCGAGACTCCCCATTCCCGTCGTCGTGCGACTCAACGGATCCGCTGTGTACTTCGCTGCCGAGACGGGAGAGCGGGCACCGTTCCCGACGAGCTGGCTCGAGCGCGCAGCGATTCGGCGGGCCGACTTCCGCTGCGCCGCGAGCCACTACGTCGCCCGTCGGACACAGGAGCTGTTTCAACTGCCTGGCGCGCCACCCCTCGTTCTGCACAACGCGATCGACGTGCCGCCACTCCGGCCAGGGGCCGAGCGCGCAGTGGCGCAGGTCGTCTTCGCAGGTACCCTGACGGGGAAGAAGGGGGTCGTCTCGCTGATTCTCGCCTGGCGACTGGTGGCCCGGGATCATCCGGCTGCCGAGCTCCACGTGTACGGCCGGGATGGCCTGACGGCGACGATGGGATCGATGCGGCAGCACCTGCGCTCGCTGCTCCCGGAGGGTCCTGCGGGACGTGTGATCTTCCATGGGGCGGTGAGCCGGGAGGCGCTCGCGGTCGCGTTCCAGCGAGCCGCACTGGCCGTGTTTCCGTCGCGTGCAGAGGCCTTCGCGCTGGCCCCGCTGGAAGCAATGGCCAACGCTTGTCCGACCGTGGTCGGCAATCGTACCAGCGGCCCGGAAGTCATTGCTCACGAACGCGATGGATTGCTCGTCGACCCCGAGGATCCTCGCGACATCGCTTCGACGATCAGTCGCCTGCTCTCCGACCCGGCCCTCCGCCATCGACTGGGACGGGCTGGTAGACATCGAGTCGAGGAGGCGTTCTCGATCCAGCGGCTGGCGCCCCTGAATGCGAGCTTCTACCGGCACTGCGTGGCCCGTTTTCACGGCATCGACGAGAGGAACTGAACCATGGAGGTGCGGCATGGCTGAGGACAGGACCGATCCAGTGGCTCCCGCTCTGTCGGTGGTCATCGTGACACCGGATCGTTACGACACGATCCGTACGACCGTTCGCTGTCTGCGAGCTCAGCCGTTCCGCGAGCGCCTGGAGATCGTGCTCGTTGCCCCCTCGCGCGAAGATCTCGACCTCGACGCAGGTGAGCTCGAGCCATTCTGCCGGGTGCGGGTTGTAGAGATGGGGCCGGTCGAATCGCTCGGCGTCGGCAACGCGGTCGGGGTGCGGGAAGCCACGGCCCCCTTTGTGGCCCTTCTCGAGGACCACTCGCGGCCGCATCCCGGCTGGGCGGAGGCGATTCTCAGGGCGCACCGCGAACCGTGGGCCGTGGTCGGTCCCGTGATGGGAAATCCGAATCCCGGTAGCGCAGTAAGCTGGGCCGATTTCCTTCTGGGCTTCGGAACATGGTGGGACCCCACACCCGGTGGCCCCACCGATCACCTGCCGACGCACAACGCCAGCTACCGGCGGGACCTGCTGATGGAGTACGATGCGGAGCTCGAGACGCTGCTGAAGGCCGAGATCGTCCTGCATTGGGATCTTTGTGCACGCGGTCACCAGCTCTACATCGCCTCCGACGCTCGAGTCGATCACATGAATTTCGAGCTCCTTTCCTCGTTGATTCAGGTCCAGTTCCATGCCGGTCGCGTGTTCGCCTCGGTGAGGGCTCGAGGCTGGTCGCCGCTGAAGCGCCTCGTGTATGCCGTCGGGTCTCCGTTGATTCCGGCTCTTCGCCTGCGCTACGTGCTGAAGCAGATCGCGCGTCGCCGACAGGCCTCGACGTTGCCGAAGTCCGTTTACCCGATCCTGGTGATCGGACTGGCGACGAGCGCGGTGGGGGAGATGGCGGGCTACGCGATCGGCCTCGGCGGGGCGAGCAGGAGCCTGGGCCGCTTCGAGTTCCACCGGGAGCGCCACGTCAAGCGCAGCCGTCGGGAGGCCCACACGAAGGGCACGGGCCACGCCGGAACCGCTTGACACTGCCCTTTTCGGTCGGATACATTCAGGATTCTCAACGATTTGGGACCCTGCCGTCGCGCGCGGGTCGCGTGCGTGGGGGGTATCTTGTGACTTCCAACGTCTGGACTTTCGCCCTGATGACCTCGACGAACGACACCGCCTCGGCGGATGAACCGGCTTCTCCCGTAGCGGTGGACTCCCAGCGCCCCGAAATCCCCCCGCGGACCCCCTCTGACGACGAGTCGCTGGCGATCGACCACAAACCGGCGGACGAACTGCTCGACGCCGAGATCGAGCGCGCCAGCCAGGCCGTGAACATCCGTGCCGACCTGTTCGACGAGGACGAGTACTCGTTGGACGAGTACGAGGAGCTCCTCGGCATGTACGAGGAGTCCATCCAGGACATCCGCGAAGGGCAGATCGTCACCGGCCACATACTCCGCGTGGACGACAACGTCGTCGTGCTCGACGTGGGCTTCAAGAGCGAAGGGGCCGTCCCCCTCGACGAGTTCAAGCCGACCGACTCGCTGGAAGTCGGGGCCGAGGTCGATGTATTCCTCGAGAACCTCGAGGACCAGGAGGGGCGCGTCGTCCTGTCCAAGAAGAAGGCCGACTTCTTCAAGGTATGGGACAAGATCCGGCAGGCCTACGATACCGGCGAGATCGTCCAGGGTCGGCTGGCGCGCAAGATCAAGGGCGGGGTCATCGTCGACCTGTTCGGCGTCGACGCTTTCCTGCCGGGCTCGCAGATCGCGTTGCGCCGCGTCCCGGACATCGACGCCCTGATCGGTCAGACGATGGAGTTCAAGATCATCAAGCTCAACAAGCGCCGCCGGAACATCGTCGTGAGCCGGCGCATGATCCTCGAGCAGATCCGCGAGCAGAAGCGCGGGAAGCTTCTCGAGGAGATCGCCGTCGAGCAGGTGCGCAAGGGAGTCGTCAAGAACATCACCGACTTCGGCGCGTTCATCGACCTGGGCGGCGCCGACGGGCTGCTGCACATCACCGACATGTCCTGGGGTCGAGTCGGTCACCCCTCCGAGCTGGTCTCGATCGGGGACGAGCTGGAGGTCAAGATCCTGGACCTGGACCTCGAGAACAACCGCATCTCGCTGGGCCTCAAGCAGCTCCAGCCGTATCCCTGGGAGAACGTGTCGAGCAAGTACCCGGTCGGTTCACGGGTCAAGGGCAAGGTCGTCTCGATCACGAACTACGGCGCGTTCGTCGAGCTGGAGAAGGGCGTCGAGGGCCTGGTCCACATCTCGGAGATGTCCTGGACCCGGCACATCAAGCATCCTTCGAAGGTCGTCTCCATCGGTGACATGATCGACGCCGTCGTGCTCAACGTGAACGAAGAGGAAGAGAAGATCTCCCTCGGGATGAAGCAGATCGAGGACGACCCGTGGAACGGGCTGGCCGAGAAGTACCCGCCGGGAACGGTGATCGCCGGCAAGGTCCGCAACCTGACCTCCTTCGGCGCGTTCGTCGAGATCGAGGAGGGAATCGACGGGCTGGTCCACATCAGCGACATGTCGTGGACCCGGCGCATCCACCATCCCAGCGAGGTGGTGCGCAAGGGCGAGACGGTCAAGGTGCAGGTCCTCAACATCGATACGGAGAACAAGCGCATCTCGCTGTCCATCAAGGATCTCGAGGAGAACCCGTGGGCTCGGCTGGGGGAGAAGTACGGGGTCGGCATCGAGACCGAGGGCAAGGTCGTGCGGCTCCTCGACAAGGGGGTCGTGGTGGAGCTCGACGACGAGGTCGAGGGGTTCGTGCCGATCTCCCAGCTCGGCTACCGCAACCTGGAGAACCCGGCCGACAAGTTCCACGAAGGCGACCTGCTGGTCCTCAAGGTCATCGAGTCCGATCCTGATAACCGGCGCATCGTCCTGTCGGTGATCGACATCCCGAGCCATCGCGATCGGCTCGAGGAGGAGGGTGAGCCTGTGGCCGCCGAGCACGCCCCGCCGCGTCGCCCCACGCCGGAGCCGTCCGGCACCATGGCCGACGCGCTGGCCGAGGTCAAGTCCGAAATCGTCGGCGAGGAATCGAGCGAGGAAGACGGCGGCGAGTAGGCGCCGCGTCCACGTCGGCGCATGATCCCGCCCTTCCCCCGGAGAGCTCTTGCCCGCGCGCTCCTGGTAGTGCTCGTCTTTTGCGCGGGCTGCGCCTCGCGCGAGGTTCTGCCCCCACCACTCAGCGATCGTTCCATCTCGCGGGCCGACGAAGAGGCCGCGGAGGCCACCTTCCGCGAGGGGCTCGACCTGGTTCAGCTCGGGCGTGACGCCGACGCCCTCCAGCGCTTCCGCGAGGTCGTCGAACGCTATCCCGCGAGCCGCTTTTCGGGGCAGGCGCTGTACTGGCAGGGGCGCACCCAGTACCAGACCGGTAGCGACAGCGCGGCCGCGCGCACGATGCAGCGCTACCTGGCCCTGTCGCGAAACGTGCCCGAGCGCGACCCCGCGCTCCTCGTCCTGGCGAACGCGCGCTACGGGCTGGGGGATTTCCAAGGCGCGCTGGACGCCGAGCTGATGGTCGAGGGGCAACCGACCCGCGATCTCGATGAATTCCTGTCGCTGTCGCGCGACCTCATGGCCCACCTTCCCCGTCCGGTGGTCGAGTCGACCGCCGCGCGCGAACCACCGCGAGCCTACCTGGCTCCGTTCTATCTGCAAGCGGCGCGCTGGGCTCGCGCCGCGGGGGATGCCCGCGCGGCGAGCGCGATGGCCGAGCGCATGACACGCTTCGCCGAGCTGCCGTCGGCGTTGCGCTCGGAGGCCCAGGGTCTCGCTGGCGGCACGACCCGGCCAGCGAGCGCGGACCGGCTGGGCTACATCGCGCCCAGCGAGGGCCGGTTCGCGGCCGTCGCCGAGGAGATCAAGCGCGGCATCGAGATCGCCCTCGCGGACATCGACCGCACTCGCGGCAAACCCCTCGAGCTCGTGTCCCGGTCCACGCTCAGCGACCCCGACTCGACGATCGGCGTGATCCGAGAGCTGGCGCGCGGCGAGAGAGTCGAGGCGATCCTCGGACCACTGACCAGCGAGTTCGCCCTGCCCGCAGCGCGCACGGCCAGCGAGGAGGGGATCCCGATGGTCAGCCCCACCGCGACGGACGCCCGCATCCTGGACGTCGGGCCGGGCGTCTATACCGTCAACGCGCTCGACGGCGCGATCGGGCACACGATGGGCAACTACGCGGTCCGCAACCTGGGGCTCCGCCGGCCCGCGATCCTAGCCGTGGACAACGCGTACGGTCGGGTCCAGGCCAGCGCTTTCGAGGCCGCCGTCCAGTCGGCGGGCGGGCGCATCACGCTGCGTCGCGACTATCCTGAGGGCACGACCCAATTCACGGAAGATCTGGGGGACATTATGCGCACGGGGGCGGACGCCGTGTTCATCGCCACCAAGAATCCGCAAGAGGCCCTGCGGGTCGTCAACCAGATCGCGTTCTACGAGCTGAAGGGCCTGACGCCACTCGGCACGGACGCCTGGAACGACGAGTCGTTCCTGCGCGAGGGGCGGGGGTTCGCCCGCGGCTACTTCGCCGACACGTTCAGCCGCGACCCGCGCGTCACGACATGGCAGGACTTCGCCCAGCGCTACCAGACGAAGTACGGGACGGCCCCGACGAACGTCATTCCCGCATGGGGCTATGACGCGGCGCGGCTCGCCGTCGAGCGGCTCTCGGCGACCGCCCGGGCGGCAAGTGTCGGCTCCGCCGCGAGTCAACCGTACCACGGCGCCTCGGCCCTGTTCCGCTTCGAGCCCGATGGCCGAATCCATCGCGCCGTGGTGGTGCACAAAATCGAGCGCGGCCAGGCCGTGGCCGTCGACTGGTAGCGTGACGGACCGGCTCGAGGAGCTGCGTCGACGCGACGCGCGGGCGCTCGAGGGCGGGGGCGAGGAGCGCCTTCGCGCGCAGCACGAGAAGGGGAAGCTGACGGCCCGTGAGCGCCTCGACCTTCTGCTCGATCCGGGCTCGTTCGTCGAGCTGGATCGCTTCGTCACCCACCGCGCGTCGGAATTCGGCCTCGAGGAGCGCAAGATCCCGGGCGACGGCGTTGTCACCGGGTGGGGCACGATCGACGGCCGCACGGTCTATGTCTTCAGCCAGGATTTCAGCGTGTTCGGCGGCTCGCTTTCAGAAGCGCACGCCGAGAAGATCTGCAAGGTGATCGACCTGGCGCTCAAGGTCGGGGCTCCGCTGATCGGCCTGAACGACTCGGGCGGCGCGCGCATCCAGGAGGGCGTGGCGTCGCTGGGGGGCTACGCCGAGATCTTCCTGCGCAACACGCTGGCCAGCGGCGTGATCCCGCAGATCAGCGCGATCCTCGGGCCCTGCGCAGGTGGAGCCGTCTACAGCCCGGCGATCACGGACTTCGTGTGCATGGTCGAGGGCGTCTCCTACATGTTCGTCACCGGTCCCGGCGTCGTGAAGACGGTGACCCACGAGAACGTCTCGTTCGACGACCTCGGAGGAGCCGAGGTCCACGGCGCCAAGAGCGGCGTCAGCCATTTCACCTGGCCCGACGAGGGCGCGTGCCTGTCCGGCATGCGGCGCCTGCTATCGTACCTTCCGGCGAACAACCGCGAGGCCCCGCCGCTCGTCGAGCCGGAGGACGACCCGCAGCGCGCCGTTCCAGGGCTGCGCCAGGTCGTACCGGACAGCTCGACCCGACCGTACGACGTACACGCGGTCATCCAGGAGCTCGTCGATCGTGATTCGTTCCTTGAGGTGCACGCGCGCTACGCCGGCAACCTCGTCGTCGGGTTCGCCCGCCTGGGAGGACGGGCCGTGGGGATCGTCGCCAACCAGCCCGCCGTCCTGGCTGGCGTCCTCGACATCGACGCGAGCCTCAAGGGTGCCCGGTTCGTCCGGTTCTGCGACGCGTTCAACCTGCCGCTGGTGACGCTCGTCGACGTGCCGGGATTCCTGCCCGGCACGGCGCAGGAGTGGGGCGGGATCATCAAGCACGGGGCGAAGCTCCTGTACGCCTACTGCGAGGCGACCGTCCCCAA
>CAZCZH010000047.1:10658-14165 GCA_964502985.1 uncultured Gemmatimonadales bacterium | reverse complement strand
GTTCCGGCGGGTGCGGACGTCTTGGTTCTGGGCGTTCATCGTGTCGATCTTCGTCAACATCGGGATGTGGTTCGAGCGCTACGTGATCATCGTCCAGTCGCTGGCCCACGAGTTCGAGCCGTACCAGTGGGATCACTACGCCCCGTCGTGGGTCGAGATGGGGATCACCGCCGGCTCGTTCGCCTGGTTCTTCATGTGGTTCCTGTTGTTCATCAAGATCCTGCCGTCCTTCGCCGTGGCCGAGCTCAAGGAGCTGCTGCCGCCGCGCCTGCGCCGGCAGAAGGAAGAGCTGGAGACGAGCCCGTGAGCGTGGAAATCCAGACCGGCGGCGTGCGCGCCGCGTTCCTGACCCTGGAGGACGCCACGGCGGCCGTCGTCGCGCTCCAGCAGGAGGGCTTCACGGCGGAGGACATGACCGTGTTCTCTCCGATCCCGACGTCCGAGGTGGAGGTCCATTTCGACCGCCCGCCGAGCCCGGTCCGGAAGATGACCCTGATCGGCGGGTTCCTCGGGACGTGCACGGGGTTCGCCCTGACCTATTGGACGTTCTTCGCCTGGCCGCTGCACGTCGGCGGGAAGCCCCTCTCGTCGTTCCCGGTGACCGTCGTCATCATGTTCGAGCTGACCGTGCTCCTGGGCGGGCTGTTCACTCTGGCGGCGATCCTGTTGTTCAGCAGGTTGCCCGCGCTGACGGTCAAGCCGGGCTATCACCCGCGCTTCTCGGAGGATCTGTTCGGGGTGTTCGTCCACGTCGGGGAAGGAACGCGACGCGACACGGCGGTCTCCGTCCTCGAGGAGATGGGCGGCAGGGAGGTGGAGCATGCGACGGACTGACGCGGTCCTCGCCCTGACGCTCGTCGCCTGCGCGACCACCGGCTGCGACTGGTTCAACACCATGTCCCGGACGCCCGAGATCCAGCCCCACGAGGTCGAGCCGATCGCTCCGCCGCCGCACGCCGTTCCGATCAACGGGCTGCCGGCGTTCGACCTGACCGACGCCGCCCAGGTGCTGGGGCCCAACCCGCAGCCCGCCGACTCGGCGTCGCTGGCCATCGGAGAAGCGTACTTCGTGACGTTCTGCGCGCCGTGCCACGGGGCGACGGGCCTCGGGAACGGGCCGGTGTCGAAGAAGTTCCCGGCCGTCCCGGCGATCGTCACCGACAAGGTCGCCGGATACGACGACGCCTACATCTTCGCCCTCGTGTCGCAGGGCCGGGGCCTGATGCCGGACTACGGACGGATCCCGCGCGCGGCGCGGTGGGACATCGTGAACTACCTCCGGTCCCTGCGGACCGACGTCGCCGCGGGCGGAGCACCGGATTCCACGGCCGGGGGGAGCCCGTGAGCCAGCGCCGGTTCCCGCTCGTAGACCAGGACGATCTCGTCGGGTACGTCGAGAAGGGCCCGCCGCGCGGGTTCTATCTGCTGTGCGTGGCGCTGGCCCTGGTCGGCGTGGTGGGGTTCGTGGCGGGACTCCTGTCGGACCCCGCGCGGGCCTGGACGGCGCTCGTCTGGAACTGGGCGTTCTGGAGCGGGCTGGCCATCGGCGGGTCGATCGTCGTCGCCGCGGCCACCGCGTCGAACGGCCAGTGGGTGCGTCCGGTGCGCCGGGTAGCGGAGAGCTTCGCCGCTTTCCTCCCCGTCTCGTTCGTGCTGATGATCGTGCTGTTCTTCGGGCTGGACCACGTCTACCCGTGGACCCGGGAGGCCCTGCCGACCAAGGGCGCCTATCTGAACGAGCCGTTCTTCATCGTGCGCGAGATGGTCATCCTGCTGGTCCTGTCCGGGTTCGCGCTGGCCCAGCTCTACTGGTCGCTGCGCCCCGACATGGGGCTCTTGCGGGAGAAGGTCGGCGGTTGGCGCCGCGACCTGTACACCCGCCTGAGCGGCGGCTGGCAGGGGATCGACCTCGAGATCGAGCGCGCGCGGGTCGCCCGGTCACGGCTGGCCCCTGCCCTGGTCGTCCTGTACGCGCTCCTGTGGAGCGTGTGGGCATGGGACTGGCTGATGTCCGTCGAGCCGGAGTGGGTCTCGACCCTGTTCGCGGCGTGGATCTTCATGTCGCACTTCCTCCTCGCGCTCGGTGCGACGGCCATCGTCACGTGCCGGGTCCGACGCTACGGGTCGTTCGAGAAGGCGATCGACGGAACCGCGCTCCACGACATGGGAAAGATGGTGTTCGCGTTCACGATCTTCTGGACGTACCTGTTCTTCAGCCAGTACCTGGTGATCTGGTACGGCCGTCTGCCGGAGGAGACGCATTTCGTCAAGCTGCGGCTGTGGGGAGCCTACGAGCCGATCGCGATCGCCGTCCTCCTGTGCGTGTTCCTGATCCCGTTCCTCGGCCTGTTGGGGATCAAGCCCAAGCGGAACCCGACCACCCTGACCCTGTTCGCCGTCGTCAGCGGGGTCGGGCTGTGGCTGTTCCACTTCCTGCTCCTGGCGCCCGGCGTGTTCCCGGACTTCATCGCCTTCGGCTGGATCGAGGTCGCCGTGGCGGCCGGGATGTTCGGCCTGTTCTCGCTGTGCGTGCTCGCGTTCCTCAGCGTCTTCCCACCGGTGGCGATTGCCGCCGGCCTGCCGACCGACCCCGAGATGGCCGAGCTCGTCCTCACCACCGGACCGCAGCACGACTGAGCCCGGTCGCACCGCGCCCCTGGAGCTGGCGGGTCGCGTGGCCCTCGTGACGGGCTCCAGTCGCGGGATCGGGCGGGCCACGGCGGAGTCGCTGGCTGCCCGCGGGGCTACCGTCGTCGTGACGGCGCGCGAGCCCGCCGATCTCGAGGAGGCGGCGCGGGCCGTGGCGGCGCGTGGCCCCGCGCCGCGCGTCGAGCGCTGCGACTTCGGCTCCGCCGACGAGATCGAGCGCCTGTTCGACCGCCTCGCCGAGGCGCGGGTCGAGATCGACGTCCTGGTCAACAACGTGGGGATCGCCCGCATCGCGTCGTTCGACGAGATCGGCGACGCGGAGTGGGCGCGGAACTGGGAGATCAACGTGATGAGCGCCGTGCGCTGCGCCAGGCGCGCGATCCCCGGCATGCGCGCCCGCGGCTGGGGGAGGATCGTCAACGTGTCGTCGACGGCCGGCAAGCGCCCGTCGGCGCGCTGGCCGGCGTACGCCCCGACCAAGGCCGCCCTCCAGGCCCTGACGATGGTGCTCGCCGACGATCTCGGCGAGGCGGGCGTGACCGTCAACGCGGTCTGTCCGGGACCCGTGCGGACGCGCCTCTGGACGGCGCCCGGCGAGGGGCTCGCCGCCCGGCTGGCGGGGGACGACGAGGGGCGCGCGGCCGTGCTCGAACGGGTCGGCGCGGGGCTCCCGGCGGGGCGCATGGGGGAGCCCGGGGAGATCGCCGCGGCGATCGCGTTTCTGGCGAGCCCCGCCGCGGCGTTCGTCAACGGGGCCGTGCTGGCGGTCGACGGCGGGAACGTGCGCACCGTCGTCTGACCGCGCTACATTCGATCCCGTCCGCACGACCATCGATCCGCACCCCGTCGAGCGATTCG
>CAZCZH010000047.1:2353-10648 GCA_964502985.1 uncultured Gemmatimonadales bacterium | reverse complement strand
AGCATGCGACCAGACCCCGCCCGGAACCTAGCCCTGCGGCGCTACGCCAAGCTGGTCGCCGGGTGCACGTTCGGGCTGCTCCTGGCGGGAGGCATGGTGACCAGCACGGGCTCCGGGCTGGCCGTGCCCGACTGGCCGCTGTCGTTCGGCCAGGTCATGCCGCCCATGCAAGGCGGCGTCCTGTACGAGCACGGCCACCGCATGGTGGCCTCGGCGGTCGGCCTGCTGATCGTGGTCGAGGCCCTGTGGCTGGCCCGCGTCGAGCCGCGCGCCTGGGTCCGGCGACTGGGCTGGCTCGCCCTGGCGGGCGTCGTCGTGCAGGGGCTCCTGGGTGGCCTGACCGTCCTGTTGCGGCTGCCGGAGAGCGTGTCCGTGAGCCACGCCGGGGTGGCCCAGCTCGTGTTCGGCGTGACGGTCACGATCGCCCTGGCGACCTCGCGCGGATGGCTCGAGGCGGCCGGCGAAGGGCGCCCGCTGGACGCGCGGACGCCGGCCCTCGCGACCCTCGCCGCGGCGACGACGGTCGTGGTATACCTCCAGATCCTCCTGGGGGCCGTCGTGCGCCACGCCGGAGCGGGGCTCGCGATCCCCACCTTCCCCCTGGCCTACGGGCGGCTCGTGCCGCCCCTCGCGTCGTGGCCCGTGCGGCTGCACTACGCGCACCGCGTGGGGGCCCTCGTCGTGGCCCTGGCGGCCGGGTGGTGCGCCCTGCGGGCGTGGGGCTTCAGGCGGGCAGCGCCGCGCGTAGCGCGGACGGGCTACGCCCTGGCCGCGCTCGTCGTCGTCCAGATCGCCCTCGGGGGGTGGACGATCGTGTCCCACAAGGCGGCCTGGATCGCGACCCTCCACCTGGGCGTCGGCGCGCTCGTCTTCGCCTCGAGCCTGGTCCTGGCCGTCCGGGCCCGGCGCCACGTGCGCCTGGCGCCGGCGCCGGCCGGGGCCCTGCTCGAGCCGCGCGTCGTGGCCGGGGGGCCGGGTTGAACGACTACCTGGCGCTGACCAAGATCCGGATCACCGTCCTCGTCCTGGTGACGACCGCCGCAGGGTACCTGCTCGCGTCCGGCGACGAGATCGACTGGCAGCGGCTCGTCGAGACGCTCGTCGCGACGGGCTTCGCGGCGAGCGGCGCGGCGGCCCTCAACCAGGTCTTCGAGCGCGACGTCGACGCGCTCATGCTGCGCACGATGTCGCGCCCGATCCCCGCCGGGCGCATGCATCCGATGCACGGGCTCGCGGTGGGGCTGACGCTGGCCACGGCCGGCGTGGCCTGGCTGGCGCTGCGCGTCAACCCGCTGACGGGCGCCCTGGCGCTGGCGACGGTCGTTCTGTACGTCGCCGTCTACACCCCGCTCAAGCGGATCACGGCCCTCAACACGCTGATCGGGGCGATTCCGGGGGCGATCCCGCCGGTCATGGGCTGGACGGCGGTCACGGGCCGGATCGAGCCGCCGGCCTGGATCCTGTTCGCCATCCTGTTCCTGTGGCAGCTCCCGCACTTTCTGGCCATCGCGTGGATCTTCCGCGACGACTACGCGCGGGGCGGCTTCCCGATGCTCCCGGTGCTCGATCCGGACGGCGCCTCGACCGGCATCCAGGCGGCGCTGTACTCGGCGGCGCTGGTCCCCGTGAGCCTCGTGCCCACGATCCTCGGACTGACGGGGCCGGTGTACTTCTTCGGCGCCCTGGTCCTCGGCGTGGCGTTCTTCGCGTTCAGCGTGGGGCTCATGGTGGATCACAAGAAGCGTGAGGCGCGGCGCCTCCTGCTGGCTTCGGTGACCTACCTGCCGCTCCTCCTGGCGCTCCTCGTCGTCGACCGCGCCGCCACCTGAGGTGGCTTCGTCGACGCCCGTCGTCGAGGTCCAGGACCTGGTCCACCGTTACGGCGATCGCCGGGCCCTCGGGGCCGTGTCGTTCGAGGTCCGTCCCGGCGAGGTGTTCGGCCTCCTGGGACCCAACGGGGGCGGCAAGACGACCCTCCTCCAGATCCTGGCGACGCTCCTTCGCCCGAGCGGCGGGACGGCGCGCGTATCGGGCCACGACGTGGTGGCCGAGGCGCCGGCCGTCCGCGCTCGGATCGGGATCGTGTTCCAGTCGGCCAGCCTGGACCCGTACCTGACGGCTCGCGAGAACCTGTGGCACCAGGGCCACCTGTACGGGCTGCGCGGGGCCGAGCTGGAGCGCCGGATCGGGGCCGAGCTCGAGCGGCTCGGCGTCGGCGACCGGGCCGACGACCGCGTCAAGACGCTGTCCGGCGGGCTGCGCCGGCGGGTCGAGCTGGCCAAGGGACTCCTCCACCGGCCGGCCGTGCTGCTCCTCGACGAGCCCACGGTGGGCCTCGACCCGGGCGGCCGGCGCGACCTGTGGGAGCACGTCCGCGCGCTGCGCGACGAGGACGCGCTGGCCGTCGTCGTAACGACGCACTTGATGGAGGAAGCCGAACGCTGCGACCGGATCGGGATCCTCGACCAGGGCGAGCTGGTGGCCCTCGACACGCCGGACGGGCTGCGCTCGGAGATCCAGGGCGACGTGGTGACCGTCGAGGCCGAGGACCCGGCGCGCCTGGCCGACGCGGTGCGCGAGCGGTTCGGGGTCGAGCCGGCGCGGATCGAAGGCGCGCTGAGGATCGAGCGCCCGGACGGCGCGGCGTTCGTCCCGCGCCTGGCCGAGGCGTTCCCCGGCGAGATCCGCTCGATCACCGTCGGCAAGCCGACGCTCGAGGACGTGTTCGTCCAGCGCACCGGGCACCGCTTCTACCGGCCCCGGCCTGGTCCTGACGGGGAGCCGGGGGAGTGACGCGCTTTCTCCTGGCCGCAGGCACCTTGTGGTGGCGCGAGTGCGTGCGCTTCTACCGCGACCGCTCGCGGGCCCTGTCGTCGCTCGCCACGGCGCTCTTGTTCTGGGTCCTGATCGGGTTCGGGCTGGCGGGATCGTTCCAGCCGGCCGGGATGGCCCAGCGCATGGGATCGGTCGAGTACCTGTTCCCGGGGACGATCGTGTTCGTCGTCCTGCTGACCGCCGTCGTGGGCACGTTCAGCCTGATCGAGGACCGCCGTGCGGGGTTCTTGCAGGGCGTGCTCGTGGCCCCCGTCCCACGCAGCGCGATCGTCCTGGGGAAGGTGCTCGGCGGGACGACGATGGGCGTCGTGCAGGGCGTCGTGCTGGTGCCGCTGGCTCCGCTGGTCGGGATCCCGATCAGCGTGACGAGCGTGGCGGTCGGCGTGGCGGCCCTGTTCCTGATGGCCTTCGCCCTGACGTCCCTGGGATTCATCCTGGCCTGGCGCATGGAGTCGATCCAGGGGTTCCATGGGATCGTCAACCTGCTGCTGATGCCGATGTGGTTCCTGTCTGGGGCCCTGTTCCCGGTCGAGGGCGCGGCCGCCGGCCTGCGGCACGTCATGCGCCTCGACCCGGTGACGTACGGGCTGGCCGCGTTCCGCGAGGGGCTCTACGCCGCGCCCGGCGTGGAGGCCATCCGGCCCGACCTGGCGTGGGGGGTATCGATCGCGTTCGCCGTTGTCACGTTCGGCGTGGCGGTGACGCTCGCCCGGCGGTGATCGAGATCGCCGACCTGCCGCTGGTCGACGCCGTCCTGAACGCCACGACGACGGTCCTCCTGGTGACGGGCTACGTCTCCGTCCGGCGGGGGCGGATCGGGCGTCACAAGGCGTGCATGCTGGCCGCGCTCGTCACCTCGAGCGCCTTCCTGGCGTGCTACCTCACGTACCATTCCCACGTGGGCTCGATCCGCTTCACCGCCGGCGGCTGGCCGCGGCCCGTGTACTTCGCGCTGCTCGCCACGCACACCCTGCTGGCCGCGCTCGTGCCGCCCCTGGCCTCGGTCACGGTGTGGCGCGCCCTGCGCGGGCGGTTCGACAGCCACCGCCGGATCGCCCGCTGGACGCTTCCCGTCTGGCTCTACGTGTCGGTCACGGGAGTGATCGTCTATCTAATGCTGTACCAGATATTTCCGTCAAGCGAGATCATGCGTCGCTAGAAGTCCGTGCCGGGGCCGAGGAGCCAGTCTCGCGGGCGTCCAGGGCGAGGGCCAGGACCTCGGCCAGGTGGTGTGCCCGGCGCCCGGTGGCGTGCTCGATCTGGGTCCGGCAGCTGAAGCCGTTGGTCACGAGCAGGGTCTCGCGATCGGCCTTGCGCACGGCCGGCAGGAGCACGCGCTCGCCGACGGCCATCGAGACGTCGTACTTCCCGCGCTCGAATCCGAACGCCCCTGCCAGCCCGCAGCAGCCCGAGTCGAGGACCTCGTAGTCCAGCCCCAGGCGCGACAACAGCTCCATCTCGGCCGACGTCCCGAGGGCCGATTTGTGATGGCAGTGGATGTGGACCAGCGCCTTCCGCTCCAGCCTCGGTGGTTGGTAGCGCTCGAGCCGCTCGACGAGGAACTCGCTCAGGAGGAAGGTCTGCTCGGCGAGGCGCATGGCGTCCTCGTCCTCCGGGAAGAGCCCCCTCAGCTCGTCGCGGAAGACGGCCACGCAGCTCGGCTCGAGGCCGACCAGCGGAACGCCGGCCCGGATCTTGGGCCGCAGCGCGTCGAGGATTTGCTCGAGCTGGCGCCGGGCCAGGCCCAGCATCCCGTAGTCGTACAGCGGGCGGCCGCAGCACAGCGTGCGCTCGGGCAGGCGGACGCGGCACCCGGCGTCCTCTAGGACCCGCACCGCGGCGCGCGCCGTGTCGGGATGCAGGTAGTTGTTGAACGTGTCCGGCCACAGCAGGATCTCGCGACCCTCGGGCCGGGCCGGCTCGTGGCGCTGGAACCACTCGCGGAACGAGACCTCGGCGAAGCGCGGGACCTCGCGCTCGGAAGCGATCCCGCCGAGGCGCTTCAGCAGATCCCCCAGGACCGGCGCGTGGGACACCCGGTTGACGACCCGCGGCATGGCGCTCGCCAGCCGGGCCCACCAGTAGAACAGGCCCATCGAGTACGCGGTCGGCGGCCGCAGCCGCCCGTCGTAGTAGTGCGCCAGGAACTCGGCCTTGTAGGTCGCCATGTCGACGTTCACCGGGCAGTCGCTCTTGCACCCCTTGCACGCCAGGCACAGGTCGAGCGCCTCCTTGACGTGGTCGTCCTTCCACACCTCGAGCTCGCTCCCGTTCAGCATCTCGAACAGGAGCCGGGCCCGGCCGCGGGTCGAGTGCATCTCCTCGCGGGTCGCCATGTAGCTCGGGCACATCGTGCCGCCCTCCCTGCGGCGGCACTTGCCGACCCCCACGCAGCGCAGGGTGGCCCGCGAGAAGTCGTGGTCGTCGTCGGGGAACTGGAAGTACGTCTCGACGCGGGCCGGCTCGTAGTCCGTCCCCAGACGCAGGTGATCGACGATCGACTCCGCCTCGACGATGCGCCCGGGGTTCATCCTGTGCTCGGGATCCCAGATCGACTTGAACTCGCGGAACCCGTCCAGGATCTCGTCCGAGTACATGATGCCGAGGAGCGGCCCCCGGGCGACCCCGTCGCCGTGCTCGCCGGACAGCGAGCCGCCGTACGACACGCACAGCTCGGCCGCCTCGTGGACGAACGAGCGGTACGTCTCGAGGCCGTCCGCCGTCCGCAGGTCGAACGGGATCCGGCAGTGCACGCATCCCTGGCCGAAGTGGCCGTACAGCGCCGTTTCGTAGTCGTACTCGTCGAACAGCGCGCGCAGGTCGCGCAGGTAGTCGCCGAGGCGCTCCGGCGCGACCGCCGAGTCCTCCCAGCCGGGCCACGTGTCGCTCATCCCGGGCACGCGGGCCGTCGCGCCGAGGCCCGACTCGCGGACCTCCCACGCCTTGGACTCCTCGAACGGATCGTCGTACAGCTTCATGTGGGGAGCGTCGTCCCGCCCGCGGAGGTCCTCCATCATGTCGCGCGCGCGAGCGTCCGACTCGTCCTTCGACTCGCCGCCGAACTCGACCAGGAGCCAGCCCTCGCCGTCGGGCAGGATCCCCAGGTCGTCCAAATTGAGCCCCTTCTTCTTCATGTAGCCGACCAGCGCTCCGTCGATCCCCTCGAGCCCGATCGGGTCGTGGCGCAGGATCTCCATCACGTGGTCGGCGGCGTGGTACACGTCCGGATAGCCGAGGACGACGAGGGTCCGCCGGGGCGGGTTCGCGACCAGCCGGACGGTGGCCTCGAGGATCGTGACGCAGGTGCCCTCGCTGCCGATCAGGGCGCGCGCCAGGTCGAGGCCCTTCTCGGGCAACAGGTCGTCCAGATTGTAGCCCGAGACGCGCCGCGGGATGTCCGGATACTCGGCGCGGATCCGCTCAGCCAGGCGGTCCCGCAGCGCCCTCAATCGCCTGTAGATTTCCGCCTCGCGGCCGTCACTCTCGAGGATCCGGGACAGCTTCGCGTCGTCCGTCGGTCCGACCTCGAGGATCGTCCCGTCGTACGTCAGGACCTCCAGCGAGACCACGTTGTCGACCGTCTTGCCGGCCATCACGGAATGGATCCCGCACGAGTTGTTGCCCATCATGCCGCCCAGGGTGCAGTGGCTGTGGGTCGCCGGGTCGGGACCGAACGTGAGCCCGTGCTCGCCGGCCGCGCCCCTCAGGTCGTCGAGCACGATCCCGGGCTGGATGCGAGCCGTGCGGGCGTCCGGGTCGAGGTCGAGGATCCGGTGGTAGTATTTCGACATGTCCATCACGACGGCCACGTTGCAGCACTGCCCGGCGAGGCTCGTCCCGCCGCCCCGCGCCAGGACCGGCGCCCCGTTCAGGCGGCACGCCTCGACGGTCCGGATGACGTCCTCGCGGGTCCTGGGCACGACGACCCCGATCGGGAGCTGGCGGTAGTTGGAGGCGTCGGTCGCGTACAGGCCGCGGCTCCCGGCGTCGAAGCGCACCTCGCCCTCGATGACGGCCTCGAGCTGATCGGCCAGCGCCCGGTAGTCCTCGGTCATGTCACGCCTCCTTCCCGTAGACACGATAGCGCTCGGCGTCGGCGCGCTTGAGGGCCAGGCCCAGACCGGGGCGCGCCGGATCGGGGCTGAGCGCGCCGTCCCGCGGCTCGAGGACGCCGTCGAACAGCAGGCGCTCCACGCGGACGTGGTCGTGGAAGTACTCCAGGTGCCGCGTGACGGGCACGGCCGCGCAGGCGTGGGCGTGGACGGACGGCGCCGTGTGCGCGCTGAGCGGCAGCCCCTGGGCCTGGCACAGAGCGCCGACCCGCAGGTAGCTCGTGATCCCCGCGCAGCGCGTGGCGTCGGCCTGCAGCACGTCCACCGCGCCGGCCTCCAGCATGCGCCGGAAGTAGAACAGGTCCCAGCCGTACTCCCCGGCCGTGATCTCCATCCCGGCCGGCGCGCGATCGCGGACGAGGCGCAGCCCGGTCAGGTCGTCCGAGCTGACCGGCTCCTCGAACCACGTCACGTCGAGCGCCGCCAGCCGATCGGCCATCGCCAGGGCCGCCTTGCGGTCCAGCGCCCCGTTGGCGTCGACGACCAGCTCGGCGTCGGGGCCGATCGCGGCGCGGGCCGCCGCCACGCGCTCGGGGTCGGCCACCGGGTCGCGGCCGATCTTCATCTTGACGCGCGGGATCCCGGCCGCGACCCAGCCCCCGAGCTGGTCTGCGAGCTCGTCCAGCGAATACGACGTGAACCCGCCGCTGCCGTAGATCGGGACGGAGCCCATCGCCCGCCCCAGGAGGTCCGCCAGGCACTCCCCGAGGACGCGCGCCTTGAGGTCCCACAGGGCCGTGTCGACGGCCGCGATGGCCATCGAGACGAGGCCCGGCCGACCGAGGTTGCGGCACGCGTGGACCATCGCCTGCCAGGCCGCCGGAACCTCCCGCACGTCGCGCCCGACCACGACCTCGGCCAGTGCGTCGTCGATCAGCCGCGCCGCGGCGGCGGCGGTGTACGAATAGCCAAGGCCCGCCGTCCCGCCACCCCGCGCCTCGACGACGACGATCGTCGTCGAGTCCCAGCGCAGGGTGCCGTCCGATTCCGGCCGTTCGGTCGGAACGGTGAACGCGTGGACCGCGAGGCCCTCGATGGCGGGCGCGGACACGGCGTCCCTCCCTCAGGTCGGGAGGAACTCCTTGATCTTGCCGCTGAAGCTGCGCTTGATGATCTCCCGCGCGTTGGGGTCGCGCTTGAGGATCGCCGACATCATCGCCCGGGCCTGGTCCCAGCGGATGTGGGGCGGCAGGGGCGGGAAGCTCGGGTCGGCGATGGCCTCGAGGACGACCGGCCGGTCGGCGGCCAGCGCCCGGTCCCACGCGCCGCCGATGTCCTCGTCGGCGTCGACCCGGATCCCCTCCAGGCCCAGAAGCTCCGCGTACCGCGCGTACGGGAAGTCGACGAT
>CAZCZH010000047.1:0-2343 GCA_964502985.1 uncultured Gemmatimonadales bacterium | reverse complement strand
CGGGGTCCCCTCCATCGCCCGCATCTCCCATGTGACCTGGTTCAGGTCGTTGTTGTGCAGCACGCACACGATCAGGCGCGGGTCCGACCAGCGCTCCCAGTACTGCGAGATCGTGATCAGGCCGTTGATCCCGTTCATCTGCATCGCGCCGTCGCCGACCATCGCGATCGCCGGCCGGTCGGGATGCGTGAACTTTGCCGCGATGGCGTACGGGACTCCGGGCCCCATCGTGGCCAAGGTGCCGCTCAAGGAGCAGCGCATGCCCTCGCGGATCTTGAGGTCCCGGGCGTACCAGTTGGCCGACGACCCCGAGTCGCACGACACGATCACGCGCTCGGGGAGCCGTGGCGACAGCTCCCAGAAGACGCGCTGGGGATTGAGCGGGTCGCCCTCCTCCATGGCCCGCTCCTCGACGATCTCCCACCACTCACGGACGCCCTCCTCGACCGTCTCGCGCCACTCGCGATCGGCCTTGCGCTCGATGAGCGGCAACAGGGCCGAGAGGGTCTCCCGGGCGTCGCCGACCAGGTTTACCTCCATCGGATAGCGCATGCCGATCATCTTGCCGTCGATGTCGATCTCGACGCCCTTCGCCTGGCCCGGCTTCGGCAGGAACTCGCTGTACGGGAAGCTCGAGCCGACCATGAGCAGCGTGTCGCAGTCCATCATGAGGTCCCACGACGGCTTGGTGCCGAGGAGCCCGATCGAGCCGGTGACGAATGGCAGGTCGTCGGGGAGGACGTCCTTGCCGAGAAGCGCCTTGGCCACTCCGGCGCCCAGAAGCTCCGCCACCTCGACCACCTCGTGGGCGGCCTCGCGGGCGCCCTGTCCGATCAGCATGGCCACCTTCTGGCCGGCGTTCAGGACGTTGGCAGCGCGGCGCAGTTCCGTGTCCCGGGGGACGATCCGCGGGCGCTCGAAGTGCAGCCCGCCCGGCACCATGCCGTGGGTTCGCGGCAGGTCCTCCTGCGCGACGGCGTCCACGTCCTGCAGGTCGTTGGGGAAGATGAGGCACGTCACGGTGCGCTCGTCGAGCGCCACGCGGACGGCCCGGTCGACGACGTCCGGCAGTTGCTCGGGGACGGTGACCAGGTGCACGTACTCGTGGGCCACGTCCTTGTAGAGGGAGCCCAGGTCGATCTCCTGCTGGTAGCTCCCGCCGAGCGACATCCGGGCCTGCTGGCCGACGATCGCCAGCACCGGCTGATGGTCCATCTTGGCGTCGTACAGGCCGTTCAGCAGGTGTACCGCCCCCGGACCCGAGGTCGCCAGGCAGACGCCGACCTGGCCGGTCCATTTGGCGTGGGCCGCGGCCATGAAGGCGGCCAGCTCCTCGTGGCGCGCGAGGATGAACTCGGGATCGCCGTCGGCGCGGTCCAGAGCGCCCATGATCCCATTGATGCCGTCGCCCGGGTATCCGTAGATCCGCTCGACGCCCCACTGACGCAGGCGGTCGATCAAATAATCGCTCACCGTTCGGCTCATCAGATTCCTCCGATCGATCGGGTGCCATGGATGAATGTCACTCAGGCCGCCCCGTCCCAGCGTCGCTCGCCGAGGCTCGCCGCCATTCGCAGGCGGAGCGGCTGGTCGACGCCAGCGGGGTTGCGAACGGCGCGCAGGAGCTCGCTCCGGCTCCGCTCGTCGAGCCGATAGTGGCCGTTGGCGGCGTCCGGCGCGCGTTGTGCCTCGGCCGGCGGCTCGAGGACGAAGAACAGCAAATCCGGCGCTCGCACCCCGCGCCACGCGTCGCCGAGCACCCTCAGCCTCGAGGCCGGCGACAGGCCGCGCCCGACGAGAAGCAGATCCAGCTCGTGACACGAGCGGGTCGGCGCGAGCCGGATCTCGTGCACGCCCGCCAGGACGCGCTCGACGGCGCCGCGGAGCTCCGCGTCCTCCTCGAGGACGGCGGTGCGGATCTCCAATATCGGCCTGGACATCCCGCGACCTCCTCGCTCCGTTGTCCGCTTCGAGTGTAGGGATCGAGCGGGCCGACCAACCGTCGGATTTCTGACATGGCATTGCCGCGGGTGGCCGCGCGGCGGTACCGTGGGCTCGTGAGCGAGACGACCTTCGCCGTGATCTATGCCGTCCTGTGGGCGATCCTGTTCGGCGTCCTGTTCGGCCTCGGGCGCCGATCCCGCGAGCTCCAGGCAACGCTGCGCCAGATAAAGAAGAACCTGTACAGCGGCTGGCCGAGCCCGGACTGAGCGGGCGCGTCGGGCCGCGTCGCGCCGGTCACCGCGTTGATGCTCCGTCCGCCCCGCGTATATTCCACGCCTCTCCGCGTGCGCCCTTAGCTCAACTGGATAGAGCGTCAGACTACGGATCTGAAGGTTGGGG
>CAZCZH010000046.1:0-14363 GCA_964502985.1 uncultured Gemmatimonadales bacterium | reverse complement strand
AGGTGATGGTCTCACCCGCTGGTCCGTGAACCGTCAAATGCCCTCACGTGAAACGTCCCGTACCCGACGATTCAGCTGAATCGTCCGAGCCCGTCCCTGAACGAGCCGACTCGTCCCGCGTGGTGCGGCGGGTCGCGATCCCCGCAGCGCGCACCGCCTCCCCTGTCGTCGATGAGCCGCCGCCGCCGATGGGCCGCGCTCCATCCCGTTCCTCCCTCGCTCTTGGGGACCTCATGTCCCCTTTAGGATACCGGGCACCATCAACCCGCTCTCAACGCGGGGCGGGTCCGTGTCGCGACGGCCCGCCCGGCGCTACGCTAGGCCGACGCCGGGGTGGCGGAATGGCAGACGCATCGGACTTAAAATCCGATGGGGCTCCGGCCCCGTGTGGGTTCGACTCCCACCCCCGGCACTTGCGATAACCCGCTCGGTTGCGGGCGATTCGCCGCATTGCGCCCCTCTCCGTTCCTTCGCCCTTCACGCCCCGGTGGCCTCCGATTGTGCCGTGGTTGTGCCGTGACTCGCTCCGAGCGGGATCACGTCGCGCCCCTTCGGCTCCGACTCGTGGAGCGCCGCGAGCTTCGCCACTCCCTCCTGCATGGCGGCGAGGTCGGCGATCGCGTATCGGCGGTAAACTGACTCGGTTCTGTGCCCCGAGAGTCGGGTCGCGACCGATCGCGGGACCCCCGCCCGCTCCATGTTTCACCACCGCGTGGCGTCTCAGGTCATGGAAGTTGTAGTCTGCGACTCCCGCACGGTCCGTCGCGCCCGCCCAGGCAGTGCGCATGGACCGGATGGCGTCCCCGTCCCGGTGGAAGACGTGACCCACGATCCGTCCGCGCTCGCGCTCCACGCGGTCGGTGTGCGCTCGCTGCTCCCGGAGTAGCTCGGCGAGCGGCGGGTAGGTGCCGAACGGGAACGTCCGAGCCTCGCGGTTCTTCGAGCGCCCGCCCTCAAGCCGGATCGTCTCCGATTCGAAGTCCACGTCCCGCCAGCGGAGCCCGAGGATCTCACCCTTCCGCCACCCGGTCAGGGCCGCGAACCGGACGACGGGCTTCAGGGGCTCCGTGATCTCGGAGACGATC
The DNA here is from genome assembly GCA_964502985.1 of uncultured Gemmatimonadales bacterium. Classification (GTDB taxonomy): domain Bacteria; phylum Gemmatimonadota; class Gemmatimonadetes; order JACCXV01; family JAHWKZ01; genus CAZCZH01. The sequence continues at coordinate 13,278 of CAZCZH010000046.1, read as the reverse complement.
GCGGCCACGTCGCTGGCGGTGGGGCACACCTCGCGCACGTTGTCGATGCGGATCTTCGGGAACGCCGGTCGTCGGGGGAGGATCCCGTGTCGGATCGCGAGGTTGAACGCCCGTTTGAGCGCGGCCAGCTCCTTCTGGATCGTGGACGCGGCGGCGCCTTCCTCCTGCCGGGCTGACACGTAGGCGGCGAGTCGGGCGGCGGTGATGTCTAGCGCCCGGTCCTGCCCGAAGTAGCCCCGGACATGCTCCATCGCGGCGAGCATCCGGTTCGTGCTCCGGTTGCCCTGCACGCGGTAGTCGGTCTCGATCAGCTCCGCGAGATCCTCGAACGTGACGGTCTCCGCATCAGGCGCGTGGGTACCGTTCCCGATCTCGCCCAGCCGCTTCTTCAAGAGCGCCTTCGCTACCGTCTTCTTGGTCGAGCCCGAGGACTCGCGATAGCGCCGCCCTCGGGCGGAGAAATCGACCCACCATGTCCGTCCCCTTCGGTACACCCGGCCGCCGTCACTCATCCGTCGCCTCCTTCGTGTCCGTGTCATCCAGCGCCTGACGAAGGGTGCGCTCGGCGTCCCCGCAGCGGTCCGCCCACCGGGCGAGCGCCCTGGCCAGCGCCAGCGCCACGGCCGGGGTCGCCCCACGCTCCCCGGACCGGATCCGGACGAGCGTCGAGTGGGGGATCCCCGCCTCACGGGCGAGCGCCCGTTCTGAGCACGGTAGGTCCTCCAGCGCGGCGCGCACCGCCTCCGCCATCTTCTCCGTCATGACACCAATGTGGTGCCATACCGAGGGAACGGCAATGCTGCTCATCGGCGTGTCCTGAGCCACCTGTCGATGCCCCGCTCCGAGAACCGGAGCGTGCGGGGTCCGAGCCGTTTCACGAAGGGCAGGGTGCCGCTGCGGTCGTAGATCCACCGCGCATCGACCCCCAGCCGTGCGGCGGCCTCGTTCACGTCGAGCAGCCGGTCCGCCTCGGGTGGGGGCTCGGGCTCGGGGCGCGACCCGTTCGACTCGCCGAGTCGGAGCTGGACGAGGGCCTGCAGCCGTCCGAGCGCGCCGGCGATGTCCGGCAGCTCCTCCCGGGCGGCTTCCGCGATCGCGGCCTCAAACGCGCGTGCCGGTCCCACAGCGTCCACGGGTCCCGCCTACCTCCCCGCGCGCTCGGTCCGGATGATCTCGGCCGGGTCGGACAACTCGACGCCGAGTTCGCGCTGAATAAACTCGCGCGCGGTGCTGATCCGGCTTTCGCCCCCCGTCTGCGGCTTGAGACTCAAATCCGAGAACGGCAGCCCGGGACCTGCGACGATCGCACCGCCTCCCTGCATCGCGCTCCCGGTGCTCCGTCCCGCGACCACGACCGGACCGCTCCGTCGCAGCCGCCCCGCCTCGCCGAGCAGGCGCCGGAACCGATCGAGCCCTGCGGCAGCATGGATTAGGTGTACCCATGCCTGTTCCGCGAGCACGCGGTGCGCTTCCTTCTCGGTGCGCCGCGCGGCGGCAATGCTCGCGGCGGCGGTCGCAACACCGAGCTTCGCTTGCCACGCGAACACACCATCGCGCACAAGTTCCAGATCGCGCGCGGCCCTCGACGCGGCGGCGTGTGCGTCCTCCGCCGCCTCGCGTAGCTCATCGGCGCGATGCGAATCCCCATCCCCGAGGGCAGCCGCCAGCCGGGCGTCGGCCTCGGTCGCTCGCTTCGCCGCCACGGCGCCCCGGTGTTCGGCGCGCTCCAACTCGATCCGAACGTTACCGAGGGCCTTCGCGCACCGCCGGATGTCCGGGCCGTCGAGCCCGTGTGTCTCGGCGAACCCCAGCGAGTCGAACGCTGCGGCAGGCTCGGCCAGGGCGTCGAGCTGCTCATCGACTTTCTGGGCTGCGCTCGGCACGTCGGTTCGGAGGACCCCCGCCAGATCGGGGACGGTGGCCTCGCCCACCACGTCGTGGAACACGATGCGATGTTTGGTACGGCTCGCCGCGCGGGGGGCGCTCGTCGCCCCCGTCATCGGGCACCCCCCAGCCGCGACCCGGTGTTGCGACGGTCGGAGAGGCGGCCGGTCCGGAGCGCGAACCGATCGTCCACGACGCGCAACGCGACGTCCAACACCGGCTGGCTGAGCTGGTGGACGAGGCGCTCCACATCGACGTCCGACGGCTTCACGGGGTCGCATCGGCCCGCCAGGCATCGCAGAAACTCGCGCTCACGCACATCGGCGAGCGGGGCGAGATCAATGCCGAGTGACTTGGCACGCTCGCTGAGGGCGCGGTCGTTCGCCGGGACGGCCACTATACTCCATTCGAGAAGTTCGGCGAGCGTGAAGTCGAACCCGCCAGTGTCGTCGTTCCGCTGCCACTCGCGCGGGAGGAAGCCGACGCTCGCGGCCCGCAGCACGTCAGCGTCAAGCAGTCCCGCGACCGTATCGGCGGTTGCCGACACGCCCGGGGGCGGGAACGCGGCAGTGCTCCGGAGACGCTCGCCGTCGAAGGTCGTCTCCTCCGCCCGCGCGATCGGGGCCGTGTGGTCGTGGGCGAACAGTACGACCGCGTTTTGCGCGAATGGTCCTAGATCCCACCCGAGCACTCGGTCGCCGTGACGATCCACATCTGTCGTCGAGATCGTGAAGCTGTATCGCCGATCGCCGGCGGCTTTCACTTCGGCCATGTATGTCTTGTTGAACCCGTTCATCCCACCTCCTCGTCACCGAAGGTTCCGCGCGAGACCAGTTCGGCCCGCAGCACATCCAGACATTCCCGCACCTCTCCGTCCACCCCCGCCTCGTCGCCGAAGGTGTGTTCGCAGACGCTCGCCTCGATCCCGGCGAGGACCGCCCGCACGAGCGTGGTGGGTAACGTCGCGCTATCGGCGCGCAGGGTGCTCGGATCCGCGATCCATGCCGCCGCGCGTCTCTGTGCGCCTTCTCTCCATCCGTCGCGGGCGAGGATCTCCAGCATCGAATCCATATCGGTCACCTCACCGGCTAGAAGCCGGGGGGAGGGGCCGGCCGGACGGAATCGGCGCGACGCCTTTACGGGCATGACACACCCAACCCCCGACGTGCGCGAGCGACGGGGCGTCGGGCTGCGGGTCCCGCGAGCCGCCCGTGGTCGCGATGACGGCGCCGCCCTCGCGCTCGCGTTTTCTGTGGGGGGGGCGGGCCGTGCACCGACCGGGAGACTGGCGTGTCGGGCACGCTTCGTGGTCCGATTACAGCCGCCCCGGACGGGACAGGCCAACCCCCTCGTAGACCTCATCGCATCCCCGCCTGTTCGCGAACGAGCCGGTCCGCGAGCGCGTCCGCGATCGCGCCGATAACGGCCGGGTCCGCGCCCGACCCGAGCAGCTCCGACACGGGGGGCCGCCGTCCGCTCGACGGTCGGGCCGGGCCGGTCATGTCCCCGGGTCGCGTTCCAGTTCGTCCGCGGCGGCCCAGAGACGGTCCGCCGCCGAGCCGCGACGGGCGTACGTGTGGGGTTCGCGACCGTCGTCATCGTCTTCGCCCCCGGTCCAGTGAGTCGCACGTCTCGCATCGGGCGCGGTCCGCTGGCATCCCGCCGCCGCAGCTCGGGCACACGTTGGCTGCACGCTTGCCATGACCACCGTGACCAGCCGCGTGGCTGCGGGCCTCCTGCCGTGACCGCTTGCCGTGACCGGACCCGGAACGCTGCCGTGACCGGGGGTCGTGGTCACGGCGGTCACCGTGACCGCCCACTGTAGATGTAGATCCGCTCCCGAGGGCGATGCCCTGGTAGACGTGGGTGCGGTCGCCGTCGTCTCGCGGTCGGGCCTTCCGGACATTCGGCGACGTCGCCTTGAGGTTTCGGCCGAACACCGCTTTCGTCCCCGGGCGCCGGTTCTCCGACTCGCACCACGCCTTCCACGCTGCCCACAGGGCCTCGACCGGGACGGTCTCCCCGGACCCGAGGCGACAGCAATCGCGCACGAACGCCGAGACGGGCGAGCTCAGGTCTTCCAGCTCACGGATAGCGTCCCGCCCGGACTCGGCCGGGACGAAGTATCCACGCGCGTTCAGCCGGTCGAGTCCGTCCAGCGCCCACCGGAAGATCCCGGGCGCCTCCTCCAGCAGCTCGTCGGTGAGCTTCGGGTTCTCGCGGCCGAGCCAACTCCTCGTGAGCACGAACACGAGGAACCGGGAGGCGAGCGCGCCCGAGGAGTCGGTGAGCTGCGGCAACTCGTTCGTCAGAATCAAGAAGCGAGTTGGGAGCCGGCCGGTCCACGGCTCGCGATACTTCCGGTCGATCGTGAGTGAGTCCTCACCCGAGATAAATAGGAGCCGCTCCACGACCACGGACCGATCGCTCCGACCCGAGAGGCGCGCGTCCGAGACGAGCGCGAGCGGTCGCCCGATCAGCGGCTGGAGACCGAAGTTTTCGCCGAGTGACGCCATCGTGGGCGCGGCGACGTTGTGTGCCCCGAGGAGACCCGTCAGCACGCGGCCGATCGTCCCCTTCCCGCCACGCCGTGGCCCCACGAACAGGGGGATCTTCTGTTGCCGGGTGTCGCCACCCAGCACGTAGCCGAACACCTCTTGCAGCGCTGAGATAGACGACGCGTCATCGGGCCACAGCTCGTCGAGGAAGGCGAGCCACCGTTCCGGCGCCGGTGCGGCCGGGTCGAAGGCGAACGGCAACGAGTGGTGAACGAAGAAGCACGGCGTGTGCGCGTACAGTGTGCGCGTCGGGACGTGGAGCAGCCCGTTCGCCATCGCGATCGTCTCACGCCGGCGGATCGTCGCGGCCGGCAGGCGACCATACCGGCGGCTCGGCGCTATCGAGGATCACAACGGCGCGCAGCGCGTCGATCACGTTGGTGATCTTGTGCCGCGTCGGCGCCCAGTCGGCGAGCAGTCCATCGGGGGACTCATACTTCGCGTGCTCCAGGTACGTGTACGCGGCGGCTCGCACCACGCGAGCATCCACCTCGGGCCAGCACGTCCCATCATAACTATAGAAGTCGCCGCGCCAGTCACGTAGGAGCGGCCCGTCCTCGTGGGAGTAGAGGCCCTCGACGAGCTGCCGTGCCACCTCCATCGGTCGCGACGGTGGGGCGACGCATCGTGCGTCGCCCTGCTGCTCGGGCTCTCCCTGGGCGGCCCCGCCCCCGTCGTCCCGGCCGCCATTCTTCGCGTAGAGCGCGGCATCGACGAGACCCGCCGGACTCGACACGACCTCGACCCCTCGCAGCTCGCGGAGCGCGGCTTCCCGCACCGTCGCGCGCGTGAGGGGGTCGAGACCATGCGACTCGTCGCGGAGCTGACGCAGGTACGCATCGACGTCTTCGAGTGAGGAGCTTGCCACGAGCCGAGGGTCGGCGCTCATCCGACCCCCCGACCGGCCGCACGCGCGGGTCGGAGACGCCGGAGGAGACCCCATACGTCATCCTCGACCGGCGTGGCGGACGGCCTACTCTCGCCGGTCGCGGCGATGAGCTGCCCGGTCCATGCCCGGTGGGCAGACTGGACCGCCTCCGGGCCGTACAGCTCGCGTAGCAGCCGGTCGGCCTCGGGCAGCCGGTTCCGGTCGGCGGCGAGCGCGAGCAGGTCGGCCAGCCCGCCCAGCCATCTCGGGGCCGGATTCGCCGCTGGCCGCGAGATGCGGCTGGCGGCGATCCAGTCCGCGACCAGCTCTTCGGCGTACGGGAGCGCCGGGTCCGCGAGCCGGGCGGCAGGCATCACCCGCGAGGCTCCACGGCGTCCGGCGCGGCGTCCCCGGCATCCTTCTGGACGAGGAGGTCGGGATCCGGCCACCGCCGGCTCGGCGGCTTGGCGTCCACGTCGAGGACCGCGTCCAGCGCCTCCCGCAGCAGATCGGATCGTGAGACGCCGCGTGCATCCGCGAGCCGATGGACACGGTCAGCGACATCCGGCTCAACGCGGAACGCCAGCGTAGTGGTCTGCGCGGTGTCCATCCGGTCCCCTCCGTCCGTTGTTTGCCGCCCTGGGCGGTGAACGAGCGATGATCGCACACGCACACAATGGCGATAGCCCGACCGTCTGTCAGCCACCGGTTCACACTGTCAACCGATATTCGTTCGGATTTAGCCAGTGCATAGTGCCAGCGCCCGGGGGCGCTGAATGCAGCGCCAATGACGATTGCCAACCCCGCCCCCGTCGGTTAGCGGGTCATTGGGCGGTCTCCACACGGGGACGGCGGACTCTCCGGGGTTGACAACAAGCGGTAAGGCGGCATCGTGCAGGTGCCCAGCGAGCAGCGGTCCGGGCCGTCGCGCGGGACAAATCGCTCGTCGTCGGCGAGTTCGGGTTTTTCGGAATACTCGTGGAGCCCGAGGGGACCGGAGCGACGGAGCACCGCCGATCGACCCGCTACAAGGAGCGAGCACCCGGCGGACATGACTCGGTGAGGTCCCGGGGGTCGTCCGCTTCACGCGACACGGAGCACGGACATTTCATGTGGGTCTGTTACAGGCGTAGGTACATGGAGAACCTGCCGTTCGGAATGGAGCTGGGCCGGTGGTACGAGTTGGCCGGCGACCTCCAGCGGAGCGGGGCGGGACCCGTCGTGGTCATCGCCCGCGACGCCGGGGAGGTTCGCGTCCCCGTCCGCGATCTACTGCTCCGCCAGACGAAGCCGGACTACGCGTTCGCCTACCAGGTTGAGCAGATGGGTCCCAGCGAGGAACGTCGCCTCATGCAGTGGATGCCGGTATGCCCGGATGGCCATCGGGGGAACTCCGTCTCCAACGCGCCGCCGGACCAGTTTACGTGTGCCAAGTGCCAGCGCTCGTACAGCGTTCAGACGGACGACTCGGCGTTGGTCATGATCGAGACCGGCGAGGCGTGACGGGTCCTGGGGCGCTCGGTCTGGACGTGTCGGAGCCCATCGGTCCGCATGGGGCGCCGCATGAATGACGTTGTCCTTCAGGAAGGCGAGTGTCGATTATGCCTAGAATAGCACTGGTCCTCTCGCTGTCTGTAGCTGTGCTCGGATGTGCGTCGGCGCAGTCCTTTCAGGCCACGGCACACCCGGACGGGGATCCGTTCGCGTGCGTTACCCGTCAGCTGGCGAATCATGAATTCACGGTCACAGCGGCAGAGCGCGATGCCGGACTCATCATCGCGGAGAGCCGTGACGATGACGCTGGAGGGCTATTCGGGTGGGAGACGTACAAGATCCTCACGTTCAATATCCTAGATGATCGGACCATTCGCGTACTTGCCAAGCGGGAGATCCGGGAGGGAAGCTCAACGCGTACGGTCGCGATTCAGGACGCCGATGATATTGCGCAGGGAATACTCGGTGCGTGTGGCACGTTGTCGGGATGATCCTTGACTGCGACGTCAGTCGTAAAGGTGCGGCGGCCAGGGCTCGTCCGATGGGGATGCTCTCGTGGCTCACCGGTGGCGTGGTCAGTGAGCAGCAGCTGCGGGACCCGCTTCGCGAGGACCGGCTGTGACGGACTCCGGCATCGGGCCGACGCCACCGGGCACGGAGGCGGAGTTCGACGCGCTAATGCGGGAGATCGACGAGATGCTGGCGAGGAAGGGGATCGCTCGCCATCAGCGATCGGCCCATGCCATCGGCGAGATCGCGGATCGATTCTCGCTGACCGTGAACGTGGTCCCGGAGCCCCGAGAACCACTTGACGGCGTGTACACTGGGGATGACCTCGTCCTGCGGATCTACGCGTGGTACGAGAACCGCTACGGGCACGCCGCTTTGCGGCCGACACTGGCTCCGTACCGGATCGCGGTTGATCTCCGACACGATACATGGGTGATGAAGATTCCGAACATCTATGGGGAAGTCGGTCTTACGAGCGATCCCCGGGTTCGCGGCTCGCGCACCATCGTGAATGTCTTGGATCAGATCGAAGCTTTGAGCGACAGCTTGAGGTTCGAGCTGACGCCCGACGAGCGTATGGATCTGACCAATGCCCTCATGCGGGGGTTGCATTTCTTTGATGAAGTGCGCCCGCACTACTCCAAGCAACTAGTGTGGGCCGCGCTGCAGGACGTGGCGACGGCCGTTGACCGTCTGACGCAGCATCCGCCTCATGCCGGGCAATCGAAGTGGGCATCACTCCAGGCCACGGAGAAGCTGTTGAAGGCGTTCATTCAGGGCAAGGGTCAGACCTTCCCGCGCAGGCACGTGCTCGTCGAGTTGGTGACGATCGCGGAGGGGGCCGGGCTACCCCCGGTAGCGCGAACGGACTTGGCCATGATTCAATGCACCGCGTCGGCACGCTACGGCGAGGAGGCGGTGAGCCGGGAGGAAGCCGTGGCCGCGCATCAAGCGTCGCTCACAGTGGGGGGGCAAGCACTCGCGGCGATATAGTTCCCGAGCCCCAGGATCTGCAGACGGTGCATGCAGGATGCAGAATGGGCCACTAGCACTTGAGCACCGGGATGGTTTGCCGTGGCGCAGCACGTCGCTTACGTCGAGACAAACTGGAGGACCGTCCACGTCCGCGAATGGGCGAAGTACGTGGAGTTTGTTCGCCAATATGACGTAGGGTCACAGGCCGAGCCAGCCTATATCTTCCGTGGTCAAGCGAGCGATTCATGGTCGCTGTCACCAACCCTCGCGCGACTGTTGCCGCCCGAGGCCGGTGCGGCCGGTGGTCCAGAGGATTTTGCGAAGTACTGCCAGCGCGCCCGTAGCATAGAGCGTCATGCCGAAAGGCTGTTTCGTATAGACGCGCACGCACACTTAACAAAGGCGCAGTTACCCTCGAAGGGTGACGTGTTGGAGTGGTGGATCATGATGAGACACCATGGAGCACCGACGCGTGTGCTTGACTGGACAGCGTCTCCTTTCGTCGCCCTGTATTTTGCGTGTTGTGGGGAGTGGGAGGCGGCCGGAGTGGTTTGGGTGCTGCATCCGGGTTCTCTCCAGCCAGACACCCCGGACGTCGATCCGCTTGGCGTGGCGAACTCGCATTCTGATTTCGACCCCGATGTGTTCGAGCCGCTGAAGCTGCTGGTCTTCCGCAGCACGGAGCCGAGCGAGCGAATTGTAGCACAGCAAAGCCGCTTCACCGCCTGCAGTCATCCGCTACAGGATCACGCCGGCGCGGTTGCGCATCATCTCGGTATGAGTGTGCCGCTCGATTCCGCGCTTAGGATCGTGATTCCGGCGGCCGCCAAGCTGGAAATGCTTCGGAAGTTGCGAATAGTCAATGTCACGGCTGCCGCCCTCTTCCCCGGGATGGACGGTCTCGGGCGGTCTGTTGACGAGTGGGTGCGCGTTGAGGCAAGGGGCGATGTTGCTGGTAGCACACCGGAGGAGCGAGGTCGAGGAGAGTCGGGAGTGGAGGGCAAGGACGCGACAGCCGGCTAGACCGGCAAATCAGTGCTGTCCCGAACGGGCGCCACCCACTCGGGCGGCTGTGACGGCAACCGCCAGCGCCCGCCGAGCCGGCGCCGGGTGCCCCCGGGTATCCCGCCATGCAAGTCGTCGAACTCGGGCATGAATGCGCCACCGAGCGCCCGAAGGTCATCGGCCGTGATCGTGCCCTCGCGCTCGCCGTCTTCCGCGTCGTCCCCGTTGTCCTCGGGTTCGTTGCCGAGCCGCTCCCACCAGTGCTTCGCCATCAGTCCTCCGTGTCACCAGACGTGAAGCGTGCGAGGTTCGCGCGCCGCGAAGAGCATCGCGACGCAGTCCGCCGCATCCGGACTCCGTCCGAGCTTCGCGCGGATCTCGTCCTTCGGCACCACCTGAACCGCACCGTTTGTCGTTGGCCGCCACTCCGTCGCCAGCAACTCACGGAACAGCTCTTCATCGCGCGGCATGGCGATCGCCCTCTCCGCGAGCAGCGTCCGGAGGCGCCAGAACGACTCGGACCGGGTGTTGATGAACCGCTCCGGGTCGCGCGCACGCTTCCCCCCGTTGAACCGCTGGACTGAAAGCCCCAGCTCCCGGAGCCGGTCGCCCACCGGACCTCCGACCCCGACATCATCTACCACCAGCGCGGACAGCCTCGGCCCGTCCAGCCCCCGGAGCGCGAGCGCCTGACGGACCCGCTCCACCAGCACGGTGGCGTCCGCCCGACCCTGCCACTCGATGAACTCGCGCACGATCGGCCCTTGCCGAAAGCCCAATACGCTCGCGTCCGTCCCCAGCCGGGCCACGTCGAGAGCAGCGTAGACACGGCCCCGGCGCGCGGCTCCCTCCAGCTCCTCCCACTCGAACCGATCGGCCGCCGCGTCGAGATCGGACCGGGCGAACAATCCCTCTTCGGAGTGGTCCGGGAACTCGCCTTCGACACGCGCCGGTAGATGGCGCTCCGCTCTCCGTACATGGCCCGGATCCGTTGGATGCCCTCCCGCGTCAGGAGCCCCGGGACTACCACGCGGCCCTCGCGTACGTTCGGCACGTCGGACCCCGCGATGCGCATGGCATCCCAGCCGCTCCCGTCGCGCGAGACGGCATGAAAAGTCCCGGCGGGGGCCAAGGGGTTCCCCACGGCGAGAACGCGGTCCTCCGAGCCCGTGGCGCACGCTAGCACCCCCTCCCAGGCGAACGGCTCCACCGCCTGCGCTTCGGTGAGCAGCGCCAGCACTCGCGGCGCGTGAAACCCCGTCAAGCGGCTCGCCTCCGTGCTCGTGAACGCGAGCACCCCGGCGGTTTCCGACCCCGCGAGCCGGAGCGCGGATGCGAACAACTCGCCGGGCAGGTCGGGCGTGCGTCGGAACGCCCGGCCCAACTCCCCCATCACCACCTCGCGCACCTGACGCTCCGTCGGCCCGGTCACAAGCACGAGCCCGCGCCGGGCGTAGGTCCACCACAGGGCGAGACGCGCAGCGAGCCAATCCTTCCCCGATGCGTTGCACCCCCGCACCGCGACGAGCGGCGAGTCCCGCAGTGCTTCCGCCACCGCCACCTGCCGTCCCCACGGCCCCGGGTCCGTCTCGCCCAGCACCTCGCGGATGAAGCCGATCGGGTCCGATGCCCACCGCTCGAACTCGCTCAGATCCCGGCCGCGCTCGTGCCGCGCGACCAGCTCCCCGAGATCCGTCTCCAGCCGCCGAAGCGTCGCTCCGCTCACCGGACCAGCCCCAGCCGCACCAGCGCTCCCGATCGGCGAGACGCCGCTACGTCCACGATCTCGTACACGCGCGTCGGCGCACCGTCCTCAGCGACGAAACATCGACCCCTGAGCGGCAGCTTCTCCTCGGGCACGTCCACCGCGACCGTCAGGTCGTCCACCAGCTCGGCGTCATACATCTGGCCCTCCCGTGTCACGAAGCCCACCCGTCGTTTCCGCCCACGTCCTTGCGCCTCCTTTGCCACCGGCATCAGTCAGAAATCGGCACTCGTGCCGCGAGGGTGGAGGCGTCCCCGGCGGCGGTGCGGTCTGCGGAACGGGTCCCATATCTGGGGGGGGTGGGGGATTCCCCGGCCCGCCGGGGTCCCGTCCGCCCTCCCATCCCGCCGACTCCCGCCGTCCGCGCCTTCGTCCCGCTCCGTCGAGCCCGATCCGCTCACACCGCCTTGAGCCCGCCCTTCCGCAGCTCGTCCACCTGCTCCCGGAGCCGTTCCATCCGCTCGCGCACCTCGCCCTGTTCGTGTGCGACGAGCCACGCGCGGACCGTGCGCGTTACCGCGTCGCCCTGCCGGTGTCCGAGGCGTCCTTCCGCCACCGCGCGGGCCACCAGCTCCAAGAGCCGCTGCGCGTCCTTCGGCGCCCGTAGCTCGGGCAGCTCGTCCGGGTCCAGCCCCTGCGCACGTCGTGCTCGTGCGCTCGCCTCAGCGCCCCGTTGCCCCGCCTCACGGAGCCGCTGACGCCCGCCCGGAGCATGGGCCGGGCACCAGCCATCCGGCCCGACGAAGGACGCGTGAGCCCCGCACGGCTCGCCGCTCGTGTTCGTCCCGGCGCACCGCCGCTCCCGTTCACTCATCCTGCCCCCTGCGGTTGCACTCTCTCGTCCTGACTCTCGCCCCGGGGGACCGTCCCCGTAGGGGACGGCTGCGCTCGCCCTCCCGTGCTGCACCACTGTGGTGCCCGTGGTGGCTCGCTGGTGCCGGTCCAGTGGCGGGCACTCGCGCTGAACGCGCGGCACAATCACGGCACACCACGCCGGATCACCTTATGTGGCGCGGGTTTCCGGGCGCCCTCCGGATATAGAATCCCCTGCGCCCCCCGGGGATCGGTGCCGTACCACACCACGGGAGACAATCGACGGCCCCAGCGGGGCGGACATCGCCGGGCTGTTCCGTCAGCAGCTTGTCGGGAGGAGCGGTGTCCACCGTCGCCGTTGCGGTCGCCGTCTCGCGGGACCAGTCTGGCGCTTCATGGCGACCAAGGCAGAGATCCGCTCGGCGATCCTTGAGATCATGACTGAGGACCTGCTCATCGACCAATCCCGCGACGTAACATCCCTTGAGTACGAGGTGCGTCGCAGGCTTGAGCGTCGGGCCGGTGAGGAGCCGTCCTCGACGGAGCGGCGGTTGGACAGGCCTGACCGTCGTCGCTGCCGGGAGGTCATCTGGGAATTCATCAGCACAGGTGTCCTCGTTCCTTTCGGGGGACGAGGTGGAGGGGAGGAGTGGCCTTGGCTCAGCCTCACGACGGAAGCCGAGGCGACGGCGGACCTCAGCGAGCCTGTCCCGTCGGATCCGGATGGGTTCCTCCAGCACGTGGACAATGCCTTCCCGGGGCTCCCGGACACGGTCTCGCTCTACTTGCGCGAGGCGGTGCTGGCCTTCAACCGCCGTCTCTATGTCGCAGCGTCCGTCATGCTCGGCGTCGCCGCCGAGGGGCTTCTTCTCGAGCTCGCTTCGGCCATCCGCGCGTCGCATTCCGATGACACCGCCGGTCGTGAGTGGTATTCGGGGAAGATCGAGAAGCAGTTTGCCCTTGGTCAGTATCGGGCGATCGTGGAGAAGCTGGAGCCGATCGAGAGCGACCTGCCGCGTGAGCTGCGGGAGCGGTTCGACTCGCACTTTCGGAGCATCCGCGCCCTCATCCGGGAACAACGGAACGAGGACGGGCATCCGACCGGCAACGCACGTGGCCGGGACGACCTCCTGCCCTCGCTCCACCTGTTCGCTCCGTACGCCCGCCTCGTCGCCGGGCTGATCGCATGGCTCGGGGACGCGCCCCGCTTCTGAGCTGTGCCGCGATTGTGCCGTGACCACGACACACTGAGTGTGATTCAGCGGGAAACGTCCCGAGGGGCGATCCGGCGAATCACTACGCGCGGCGCGGGTTTCTACGGATGTCGAGAGGGCGCCGGGGGGTCGGGGACCGGACTTAAAATCCGTGGGGACCTCGGTCCCGTGTGGGTTCGAATCCCACCCCCG
>CAZCZH010000045.1:385-14461 GCA_964502985.1 uncultured Gemmatimonadales bacterium | reverse complement strand
CCAGCGCCGAGTGGCTCGAACGCTGGCGCGAGGAGCGCCGCGCGTGGTATGGGCGGCTCGGGATCCGCGACGCCAAGCTGCGCATCCACCGCCACACCGAGGACGAGCTCGCGCACTACGCGGCGGCGGCGTTCGACATCCAGTACGAGTTCCCGTTCGGCTGGCAGGAGATCGAGGGGATCCACGACCGCACCGACTTCGATCTGCGGGCCCACGAGGCGAAGTCGGGGAAGAAGCTGTCGTACTTCGACGAGGAGGCGAAGCAGCGCTACGTGCCGTACATCGTCGAGACGTCGGCCGGCGTCGACCGCACCCTCCTGACGTGCCTGGTGGACGGGTTCCGCGAGGAAGGGGAGGGCAAGGAGGCGCGCACGGTCCTCAAGCTCCATCCGCGGATCGCGCCCGTGAAAGCAGCCGTGTTCCCGCTCGTCAAGCGCGACGGGATGCCCGAGATGGCGACTGCCATCCATCGCCGGCTGCGCCAGCGCTGGAACGTGTTCTTCGACGACGGCGGCTCGATCGGCCGGCGCTACCGCCGCCAGGACGAGGCCGGGACGCCGTTCTGCGTGACGGTCGACGGCGACTCCGTCGAGAACGGCACGATCACCGTGCGCGACCGCGATTCGATGGAGCAGGTCCGGATCTCGGCCGACGGGCTCGAGTCGTGGCTCGCCGAGCGACTGGCCTGACGATCCCGCGGCCGCGGATCGTGGCTGCCCTGGCGCTGGCCGCGCTGGCCGCGCCGGCGGTGGCGCAGGAGCCGGCGGCGCCCCTGGAAGCCCATCCGCCGTTCCCCGGGGCGAGCGGCCTGCCCGCCGACGCGGCCTTCGTCGACACCCTTCGTGCCGACGGCGGCACCACTGAATCGTGGACCACGCCGGCCACGGTGGCCGACGTCGAGGTCGAGCTCGAGGGACGCGGCGCCGAGCTCGGCGCTCGGGACGAGCCCGCCGCGGACGAGGAGCTGCGCGAAGCCGTCGACGGGGCGGACGATGTGCGGATGTCGGCCCTCGTCCATGCGACCGGGAGCGACCTCGAGACGACCGGCTTTCGCGCGGCGTTCGACCGGGGCTTCGCCACCGGACGACCGCAGAGCGCGACTCTCGCCGTCGGGTCCGTGCCGGATCCGCTCACGGGATCGTCGATGCGGGTCGAGGTCCAGCGCCCGTACTTCGACGTCGTCGAGCTGCGCTGGGTCGGCGACGCGACACGGATCCGCGTCCGGCGGACACCGCCCCCGCCCCCGGGCGACGCACCCTAGACGACGGATTTCAGGGAGGAGGACGACGATGACGGAACTCACCGCGAAACACTGCGAGCCGTGCACGGGAGAAACACCGCCGCTCGGCGCGGACGAGATCGAGGTCTTGCGCGAGAAGATCCCCGAATGGGAGGTGACGAGCGGCCACAAGCTCGTCCGGCGTTACTCGTTCGACGAGTTCATGGAGGCCATCGACTTCGTCAACGACGTCGCCGAGCTGGCCGAGGAGGAGGGGCACCATCCGAACATCGCCATCGACTACGACGAGGTGACGTTCACCGTCTGGACCCACGCCATCGACGACCTGTCGGAGAACGACTTCATCCTGGCCGCCAAGATCGAGGAGCTGTACTCGGGCGATTGAGCCCCCGCTATCGGTCGGGCGTGGCTCCCTCCGCCCCGCGGGGCTGCTCGCCGAACCGCTGCACGTCGATCTCCGAGCGGTACACCCGGCTCGTCGGGTAGGCCAGCTCGACCCGCGGCTCGTCGCGAAACGCCTCCAGCACGCGCCGGCTGATCGCGTCGCGATTGCCGCGCCGCTGGCGGACGTGGGACAGGTAGCGCAGCCGCAAATCGACCCCCGAGGCCGCGATCGACGTGTAGACGATGGGCGTCGTCACCCCGTAGCGGAACGCGTAGGCGCTCTCCAGCTGGCGGAAGCCGGCCTCGATCTCGCTCCGGTGGGGCTCGAAGATCTCGCCCCCGATCTCCTGCACGATCTCGCGCGCTCGCTCCCAGTCGCTCTCGAACGTGACGGTGAAGGCCATCTCGTCCCACACGAACGGTGAGCCCGCGGTGAAGTGGTACACCGGGTCGGTCAGGAGCTTGAAGTTGGGCAGGGTCACCAGGCGGCCGCTGGACTGCTCGCCGAGGCCCTCGCCGCGGATCTCGACGAGGGTCAGCTTGAACACCCCGATGTCGATCACGTCGCCGCGCACGTCACCGACCTCGATCCGGCTGCCGAGCGTGATGTTGCGCTGGCCGAGGACATAGAACCAGCTGAGGAACGACGCCAGGTACTCGCGCAGCGCGATCGCCAGGCCGGCACCGATGAACCCCAGGACGGTGCCCAGCGAGCGCAGCCGCTCGAAGAACACGACGGCCATCACGACCAGCACGAGGAACGCCAGCGCGTAGCCCGTCAGCTTGCGGTAGCGGTGCCGCTTCTCGGCGTCGGCGACGTGCCCCGAGATCTGGTGCGAAAGGATGCGATAGACGACCCATGCCAGGAACGCGGCCAGGAGCACGAAGGCCAGCTCCGCCGGCAACTGGTCGGTCCACGCCGGCAGGGAGGCCTTCAGATCGGCCAGCAAGGAGGGCAGGCTAGTCGAAGGCCGGGGCCAGGAGCGGGCACTGGTCGGCGCGCTCCTTGAGGAACTTCCGCTTGCGGCGCTCGATCGATCCCAGCTCGCTCTGGTAGGTCCCCGTGTTCTCGATCTGGTAGTTGTTGAACCCGATCCGATCCGCGAACACGATCTCGAAGTTGTAGTTGTAGTACTGCCACACCTCGTACGGAACCTGTCCCGACGGGACCGGTCGCTCGATGATCTCGTCGGGCGGGCCGAGCGTGATGTAAACCCGGCCACGATCGCTCTGGTAGCCCTTTCGCAGCGTGCTCGACCAGGTACGGTTCGCCACGTCGATCCGGCGGAAGTACTCCTGCAGGGCCTCGTTCTCGCTCGTCGCGGGCACCGGGTCCCGGATGCGCCAGAAGCAGCTCCACGCCTCGAGGCGCTTCTGCGGGTCGTCGATGTCCTCGAGGATGTCCATCTCCTTGCTCGTCGCCTCGTACTTGATGAGCGACAGCGCCTTGCTCCAGTTGTCGACGATCCACGACCCCGAGCCCGACACGAGGAGCGCGGTGTGACCCGCGGCAACCTGTCGGCCGCTGCCGTCGGTCAGCGTGGTCTCCAGCGTGTACTCGCCGAACCGGGCGCCCGCGTTGGGGATCGAGCCGAAGGCGCGGGTGCGGCCGTCGACGCCCGGGGCGAGCTCCTGCGTCGTCGTGCCCGTCGTATCGGCCGGATTGGAGGTCGAAAACACGCCAGCGCTCAGCGTATATGGTCCGGCGGTCGAGTCGGCGTCGGCCACCTCGACCAGGTAGTCGAACGCCTTCGGCGCGCTGGCGAAGTAGTGCGACGGGCTGACGATGAACTGATCGCCCTCGTGACGTCGGAGCAGTATCGGGCCGGCCAGGGTCGGCCGCTCCGCAACGCCGGGGACCTTCAGCTCGGTCGTCACCCGCGACGCGTGGTCGGCGTTCTTGTCGCGCACCGTGATCCGCGCCTCGTGTTCCCCGGGCGGCAGCGGGACCTCGGCCTGGAACACGATCGTCTCGCCCGTCAGGAGCGTCTCGTCGAAGGTCCCGACAGGAACGTTCTTGTCCCAGCTCCGCTCCAGGACGACTCCGCCCGCCGAGCGCTCGACCGTGAGGGTCACCTGGTAGTCGGCCTGCCAGGCGCCGTTCGACGTCCGCACGAATTGCAGCGCGCTGTTGGACAGCGAGACGCCGACCATGGCGACGCTCGAGTCGGCCGCCCCGGGCAGGAGCCAGACATCGGCCACGAACCGCACGTCGCCGCCGGACTGCAGGATTCCGTTCTGCTTGTAGAACCGATCGTTGCCGAAGATCTCCGCCAGATCGATGTCCTGCCCCCGGGCCGGTCGCGCGCCGAGACCGGCGAGGAGCAGGATCGCGAGAAGCAGGCGGGAAGGCTGGAAGGGCATGCTTCGGACTCCTTGGAGGGAACCTCGGATAGCGCGCGGCGTATACCAGCGCTAAGTATGGTCGGCCCCCGTCCGGGGCACCAGCCGCTAAATACACCCGTTTCGCATTTCGGTTGCATGTCCATGCCCGACCAGGAACATTGATGCGAATGCGACCCGGCCGTTCCCTGCTGCTGCTCGCCGTGGCGCTCTCCGCGTGTGCCGCGCCGAAGCCGCGGGTGTCGAGTTACGGTCCCCCGCCGCCCGTCCGGGAGCCCACGCCCTCGGTCAACGAAGAGTACGACCTGATCGTCGCCGACGCGCTGACGGCCAAGGAGCAGGAGGACCTGGCGTCCTTGCGCACGGTGCGCTACGAGCCCCCGCCCAACGCCCGCCCCCCCCAGCTCAACGCCGGCCTCAGCGAGCTCCTCGCCGAGGAGGGATCGGTGCTGATCAACGAGAAGGTCGGGTACGACATCCCGATCGTTCTCAACGATCGGGTCGAATGGTGGATCGACTACTTCTCGAACCGCATCCACGACTCGTTCGAGCGCTATCTGATCCGCTCGGGAGCCTGGCTGCCGTACCTCCAGGACGAGCTGCGCAAGGCTGGCCTGCCCGAGGACCTGGCGTACCTGGCCCTGATCGAGAGCGGTTTCTCGACGGCCGCGGTCAGCCGGGCCGGGGCCGTGGGACCGTGGCAGTTCATGTCGTTCACGGGACGCGACTACGGCCTGCGGATCGACCGCTGGGTGGACGAGCGGCGGGACTACGAGCGGGCGACCCAGGCGGCGATCGCCTACCTGTCGGACCTGCACGCGATGCTCGGCTCGTGGTACCTGGCGGCGGCGGCGTACAACGGAGGCCAGGGCCGCGTGAGCCGATCCATGCTGCGCGACAACACGACCAACTTCTGGGAGCTGACCGACCTCCACGAGGAGACCAAGAACTACGTCCCGAAACTCATCGCCGCGACGATCATCGCCAAGGAGCCGGGCAAGTACGGGTTCTCCGACGTCCCGTACCTCGAGCCGATCGACTGGGAGACGGTGACCGTGCCGACCTCGACGGATCTCGACGTGATCGCTCGCGCGGCCGAGACGTCGCCGGACATCATACACATGCTGAACCCGCAGCTGATCCGCGGCCGGACGCCGCCCGGAGAGCCCAACTTCCAGATCAAGATCCCCGCCGGGAGGGTCGACGACTTCCACGAGAACTTCACGCGGCTGGCCCCGTCGGAACGCCTGCCGCAGCCGACGGTCCACGTCGTGCGTCGGGGAGAGACGATTCGGGGGATCGCGGAGTCGTACGGGGTGGATCCGCAGGAGCTGATGCAGGAGAACCACATCCGCCATCCGCGCTCGCTCAAGGTCGGGCAGCGCCTGCGGATCCCGGGGGTGAGCGAGGGCCAGGCCGAGGACCGGGCGCCGGACGAAGCCGCGCCGGAGCAGGTCGCGCCCGGGGAGGCGGAGCCCGACTCCGTCCGACAGGCCGCCCCGATCCTGACTCGCCGCTCGGAGGTCGAGCGGAAGTCGTCGGCCACCGTTTCCCAGGGGCGGAGCGAGCGCGTCCACGTCGTCCAGCCGGGCGAGACCTTGAGCTCGATCGCCGCGCGCTACGACGCGCGGATCCTTGACATTCGCCGCGCCAACGGCCTCGTCTCGAACGCGATCCGTCCGGGTCAGCGGCTGAAGATCCCGTGACCCGCGCGGCGCGCGATCGGTAGCGTCGGGTCGCGGCCCGGGCTAGGTTGGGCCGCGATGCCCACCACGGTCGTCACGCCCCTCCTGAGCGTTTCCCAGGCCCAGCACAGGATCCTCGATCATGCCCGGGCAATGCCGCCCGAGCGCGTCGCGCTGACGGGCGCCTTCGGCCGCGTCCTGGCCGAGGACGTCCGCGCCCGGCGCGACGCGCCGCCGTGGGACAACTCCGCGATGGACGGCTACGCGGTCCGGGCGGCGGACGTCGCCGACGGCGCCGACCTGCCCGTCGCGCTCGACGTCCCCGCCGGGTCGAGCCCCGACCTGGAGCTCGCCGCGGGCGCGGCGGCGCGCATCATGACCGGAGCCCCGCTGCCGCGGGGGGCCGACGCGGTCGCGCCCGTCGAGACGACGGCGGGGCCCGCCGGCGAGGGGCGCTTCGCGGAGGTCGGCGAGCGCGTGCGCTTGCTCGCCGCGCCGGCTGTGGGAGACCACGTGCGGCGGCGCGGCGAGGACGTGGCGCGGGGCGCGGTGGCGGTCCCGGCGGGCGCCGTTTGCGGCGGCCCCGAGATCGCCATGGCAGGCGCCGTGGGGCACGCCGCCCTGAGCGTCCACCGGCGCCCGCGCGTAGCCATCCTGCCAACCGGCGACGAGCTGGTCGACGTCGATCAGGCGCAGCGCCTGGACCGGATCGTCAACGGCAACGCGTACGGGATCGCGGCGCAGGTCCTGGAGGCCGGCGGCGACCCGATCCTCCAGCCGATCGTGGCCGACGACCCGCTCGCCACGCGGGACGCCGTCGCAGCGGCGCTGTCGGCGGACGTCGTGGTGACGATCGGCGGCGTGTCCGTCGGGACGCGCGATTTCGTCCGCGACGCGCTCGTGGAGGCCGGCGTGACGCTCGAGTTCTGGCGCGTGGCGCTCAAGCCGGGCGGCCCGAGCGCGTTCGGCGTCGGGCCCGGCGACCGGCTCGTCCTGGCGCTTCCCGGCAACCCCGTCAGCGCGCTGGTCACCTTCGAGCTGTTCGTCCGGCCCGCGCTGTTGCGGATGGGCGGCCGCGTGAACGTGTACCGCCCGCGCCTCCGGGCCCGGCTGGCGGGGGCGGCGGAGGGGCGCGAGGGGAAGGCGTGCTACCTGCGGGCGCGGCTCGCCAGGGAGGCCGACGGCTGGCGCGCGGAGGTCCTTCCGCGCCAGGGTTCTGCCGACCTGGCGACGCTCGTCCAGGCGAACGCGCTGGCCGTCGTCCCCGCGGATCGCGGCGCCCTGCCGGAGGGTGCGGAGGTCGACGTCCTGCCGCTCTCCGCCGAGGCCCTCGACGCGCCGATGGAGGCCGGGCGGTGAGCGAGACGCGCGGCGCGGCCACAGCGCGCGACCTGATGGAGGGCGCCGAGCGGATCGTCCTGACGACCCACGTCCAGCCCGACGGCGACGGGATCGGCTCCGAGGTGGCCCTCGCGCTGTGGCTCCGGGCCCGCGGCAAGCGGGTCACGATCCTCAACCCGCACGCCACTCCGCGTCAGTTCCGATTCCTCGAGCCGGACCCCCCGATCGTACCATTCGACCCGGACGTCGCCGCGTCGCTCCTGGCACAGACGGATCTGCTGGTCGTCCTCGACATCTCGGTCCCCGAACGGCTGGGGAAGCTGGCTTCGGCCGTCCGCGAGGCCGACCCGCCGCTCGTCGTCCTCGACCATCACGCCGGGCCGAGCGGGTTCGACGGCCTCGACGTGCGGGACTCCGGCGCGGCCGCGACGGGCGAGCTCCTGTTCGGCCTGCTGACCGGTTGGCACGCCGACCTGACGCCGGAGATGGCGACGGCGCTCTACGCGGCCATCGCCTACGATACGGGCGGATTCCGCTACGCCAACACGTCCGCCCGCACCCACGAGGTCGCGGCCGCCCTGTTCCGCGCCGGGGCCGACACGGCCGCCGTCCACCGGCGGCTGTTCGAGTCGCGCTCCCTGGCCACCCTGCGTCTGCTGGGTCACGTGCTGGGCGACTTCGAGCTGTCGGGCGGCGGGACGATCGCCTGGGCGGCGATCCCGCTGGGAGTCATGCGCGACCTGGAGGCCGACAACGAGGACGTCGAGGGGATCGTCGATGCCCTGCGCACGGTCGAGGGCGTCCACGTGGCGATCCTGTTCAAGGAGGTCGCCGAGCGGCTGACCAAGATCTCGTTCCGCTCGCGCGGCGCGGCCGACGTCAACGCGTTCGCCGGGCGCTTCGGCGGGGGCGGTCACGTCAATGCCGCCGGAGCCCTCGTGAAAGAGCCCCTGTCCGAGGTCGTGCAACGGGTCGTGGCCGCGGCGCACGAGACGTTCGACGACCGGGCGCGGGCCGGCACCCCATCGCGCGAGGAGACCGCATGAGCAAGGAGCGCTACCTGTCCGGGCCGTCGATCCGCCCGCGCCCGATCCGGGCCGGAGACGGGGCGGCCGATCTGATCGAGAACGCGTACCTGGCGTACAACGGCGGGCGCCTCCGTGAGGCGTGCGAGCTCTACGTGCGGAAGATGCTCGCCGCCGACGCGACGGTCGGGCTGTCATTGACCGGCGCCCTGACGCCAGCCGGGCTCGGGATGACGTGCCTGATCCCACTCGTCGAGGCGGGGTTCGTCGACTGGATCGTCTCGACCGGCGCCAACCTGTACCACGACACGCACTTCGGGATCGGCCTCGAGATGCACCGCGGGCGGCCGTTCCTGGACGACACCGAGCTCCGCGAGGCGGGGGTCGTGCGGATCTACGACATCCTGTTCGACTACGAGGTGCTTCTCGAAACGGACGCCTTCTTCCGCCAGGTGATGGAAGGCCCCGAGTTCCAGCGCGAGATGGGGACGGCCGAGTTCCACTGGCTGTGTGGCAAGTACGTGGCCGAGCGCGAGAAGACGCTCGGGCGCGAGGGGACGTCGCTGCTGGCCGCGGCGTACCGTGCCGGGGTCCCGGTCTACACGTCGTCTCCCGGAGATTCGTCGATCGGCATGAACGTGGCCGCGATGCGGCTGCGGGGCGGCGATCTCCGGATCGATCCGTCACGCGACGTCAACGAGACGGCGGCCCTGGTGTGGGATGCCAAGCGGACGGGCGGCAAGAGCGGGGTCTTGATCCTGGGTGGCGGCTCTCCCAAGAACTTCATCCTCCAGACGGAGCCCCAGATCCAGGAAGTCCTGGGACTGGAGGAGGCGGGCCACGACTACTATCTGCAAATCACCGACGCCCGGCCCGACACGGGCGGACTGTCCGGCGCGACGCCGGGCGAGGCCGTGTCGTGGGGCAAGGTCGATCCGGAGAAGCTGCCCGACGCCGTCGTGTGCTACTGCGATACCACCGTCGCGCTGCCGCTGTTGACGGCCTACGCGCTGGATCGCCGCGAGCCGCGCCAGCCGCGCCGGCTGTACGACCGGCGCGAGGCGTTCCACGACGCGCTCGCCGCGGCGTACCGCCAAGGGGCCGGCGCGCACGAAGCCGGCGAGCGGGTGGACGCGCGCGGGTGATCCGCCTGGCGGACCCGCTCAGCGGCCCGGTGCGGGCGCGCGAGTTCCGCTGCACCGTGCACGGACTGTGCTTCGACGGGCGGTGGCGGCTCCTGGACGCGCTCAACGCCGGCGACTCGCTGGTCCTCCGCCGCGAGCCGGAGAACGCGATCGGCGCCGACGCGATCGCCGTCGAGACGCCGGATACGGACATGGTGGGCTACGTGCCGCGCGAGATCTCGCGCTGGCTGGCCCCGCTGATGGACTCGGGCTACGAGGCCCGCGCCTCGGTCCTCAAGGTGCGCTCCGGCTGCCCGTACTACGAGCGGCTGGTGATCCAGGTCAGGCTCGACGCGTAGTGGTGCCAGCCTGGCTTCTGGATCTTTCGCGGCCTCCTCGGCGCGAAGCTCCACGTCGACTCACCCGGTGAGCTGGTGGCTCCTGCGCTCCGGCGTCAAGGAGCCGATGTGAGAAAGCCCCCGGCCGGAGCCGGGGGCCTCCCCTTTCCTCTGTCGCGGGCGCGTTTCGCGTCCGCCGTGTCGCGCTCCGTTCCTAGGCCTCGATCTCCTTGGCCTTCCCCGAGCCCCCCTCGATGGCGATCTCGCGCGCCTTGGCCTCCTCGCGGCGCGGCAGGCGGATCGTCAGGACGCCGTTCTCGAGCGACGCCTTGACGTCGTCCGGGTCGACGTGGGATGGCAGGGAGAACGAGCGCTCGAACGAGCCGTAGGAGCGCTCCGTGCGATAGAACGTCTCGTTCTCGGACGAGGTCTCCTGGGTCTTCTCGCCGCGCACGGTCAGCATGTTGTTCTCCACCGAGATCTTGATGTCGTCGCGCGACAGCCCGGGGACCTCGAGCTTGAGCGTCAGCGCCTCCGGCGTCTCGGACACGTCCGTCGCGGGGAACCAGTTCCTCAGGTTCTCCCCGCGTGCCCACGGGATGGTGCCCAGCGCTTCGTCCACCCAGCGGTCGAGGTCGCGCGGGATCGTGAGCATCCCGTCGAACGGGCGATAGCGGGTCAGTGCCATGGTCTTCGCCTCCTGTTCATCTATCCTTTCGTTCTCATGGGCGGAACGGCCGCCCTGCGGCTAACGCCCCTCTAGAGGTGCAAACCTCGTACCAGTCGGGATTTCTGCCGTTCGGGCGGAACCTGGATGTCAGCTTGGCAAGGTGGCCGGAACGGCGCGCCAGAATGGCGGTCCTGATCGCTTCAGTCGAGCGGCAGCTCGAGCTCCTGGCCGGGGCTCTCGCGCACGGCCTGGCCGTCCTCGGACGGGCGCTCGGTGAGCCAGCGCGGCTCGACGCCCTCGATCAGGAAGTTGAGCAGCTGGCGGAGGAGCCGGGGGACGTCGGGCGGCTTGTCACCGAACGGTCGCGAAGCGTGATGCTCGGCGCGGTGCAGGGTGCCGAGCGTGGCATGGCCGAAGACGAAGTGCACCAGGCCCTGCTCCTCGAGGCGCGTGATCCGGACCTCGCGCTCGCTGGGTTCGAAGCGCATCCGGAGGCCCGTCGTGCCGTGGGCCTCGACGTCGATCTCGGGGAGTTCCTCGAGCAGCTCGCCGAGCTCGCGTAACAGGTGGTCGTACCGCTCGTCGAAGGTGGCGTCGGCCCCCGGACTGGGGAAGCCGGCCTCGTCGAGGCGCGCCTTGCGCGCGGCGATCCGCTCGCGGGCCTCGCCGACGAACGCCTCCCATTCCCCGGGGGATGCCATGGGGGCAGTGTAGACCGCCGCGCTCCGGGCCGTCAATGGCGTGGTGCCGGCGACGCCGCCTCGATGGCGCGCCCCGGCCGGGCCTCGTATCGTGGCCTGCGATGATCGACTTCACGCGCAAGGTGGCGCTCGTGACGGGAGGCTCGCGCGGGATCGGGGCGGCGACGACCCGGCTCCTGGCCGGCCTCGGCGCGCGGGTCGCCTTCGCCTGGCTCGGCTCGGAGGACGCGGCCAGGTCCCTCGAGGACGAGCTGGACGGCCGGGTCTGCGGCCGGCGGGTCGACGTCCGAGAAGGGCCCGAGGTCGAAGCCTGGGTCGTCGAGACGGTCGACGCGTGGGGTGGTCTGGACGTCGTCGTGGCCAACGCCGGCGTGTGGTCGGGAGCACCGATCCAGGCGCTGACCCGCGAGGAGTGGGACGAAGCCCTGGCGGTCAACCTGACGGGCACGTTCCTGACGTGCCGCCACGCGATCCCCGCCCTGAAGGCGCGCGGGGGAGGCTCGATCGTCGTCGTCTCGTCGACGGCCGGCCAGCGGGGCGAGGCGGGCCACAGCAACTACGCCGCAGGCAAGGGCGGTCAGATCGCGTTCGTCAAATCGCTGGCCGTCGAGTGCGCGCCGGCGATCCGCGTCAACGCGGTCGCCCCGGGGTGGGTCGACACCGACATGAGCGCGGGCCCGATCCACGGGCCCGAGCGCGAGCGGATCCTGGCCGAGATCCCGCTGAAGCGGGTCGCGACGGCCGATGACGTGGCGCGGGCCATCGCGTTCCTGGCGAGCGACGCCGCGCGCCATGTGACGGGCGAGGTGCTGAACGTCAACGGGGGCTCGGTGCTCTGCGGTTAGTGTGGCGTCTCCGAAGTGGCTTTGCATTCGAGCGCCGCTGCATCCCCGTGGGCTTCGTTGCTCCTCGTGCGGCATAGCTCCGCCATGCATCCCCGTCGCGCCTCGCCCACAGGGCGCATCGACGCTCTCCGACCCGAAGGCGACTTCGGAGACGCCACACTAGAGGGGCTCGGTCGCGTCGAGCGCGCGAGCGACGGCGCGCTCGTAGGCCTGGACGAGC
Source organism: uncultured Gemmatimonadales bacterium (assembly GCA_964502985.1). Classification (GTDB taxonomy): domain Bacteria; phylum Gemmatimonadota; class Gemmatimonadetes; order JACCXV01; family JAHWKZ01; genus CAZCZH01. Next base: position 2,545 of record CAZCZH010000045.1, on the reverse strand, counting down.
CGCGCCACCCGCGGGCCGGGGAGGGGCGCGGGGAGCTCCGTGCCGTCGATCGAGCCGACCGCCGCGACCCCCGCCGAGGTAAACGTCAGGAACGCCTCGTCTGCCGCCGCCAGGAGATCCGGCGGGTAGCGCCCCTCGACGACGCGGAAGCCGCACTGCGGGGCGATCTCGAGGACCACCTCGCGGGTGATGCCGGGCAGGATGCCGCACCCCTCCTCGGGGGTGTGGAGCGTGTCGGCCTCGAAGAAGCCGACGTTGGAGGCCGTCCCCTCGAGAACCCACCCGCCCGAATGGACCAGCAGCGCGTCGTCGGCGCCGGCCGCGCGCGCCGCGCGTCGCGCGCGGGCGTGGACCAGCCGGCTCGTGTGCTTGACTCCGGGCAGGTACGGAACGACGCGCTCGGGATGGCACACGAGACGCCACGGCGGTGTACCGGGAGCCGAGCGCGCCGGCAGCGGCTCGATCCATACCAGCGTCGAGGGCCCGCCGTCGGGAGCGCCGCGCGTCCGGTAGAGCCGCGCCACGCCGTTCGCCGGCGCGCCGCGCCGGACGAGCTCACCGAGCGCCGCGCGCGCCTCCGCCAGCGTCGGCGGATCGAGCCCCAGCGCCCCGGCGCTGCGCGCCAACCGCTCGACGTGTCGCTCGAGGAACAGCGGTCGCCGCTCGATCAGACGTACGCCCTCGTAGACCGCCTCGCCGTGCCGGAACCCCTCGTCCCGCGCCGTCAGCGCGGGCCGCTCGAGGGGCTGGAGCCGGCCGTCCACGTAGATCTCCACGGGTGATCCGATGCGCTTCGACTGGTTGCGAGGAAGAGGATTCGTCCCGGAGCCGTCCGTCGAGGCGCCGAGCGACGTCCACCCGGCGGCCCCGATCGCGCTGATCCACCTGCGCGCGCCCGAGCTGTTCCAGGTCGCCGACAAGCGCATCCTGCGCGGCTGGCTAAGGTACGACGGCGCAGAGGGCCGCGCTCGCTTCGACGCCGCGCTCGGCGACCTCGACGTGAGCCGATTCTACGAGCGCGTCGACGGCGCGACGCGGGTCACCGTGACGGCGCCCCGGGCGCCCGCCGTCCCGCCCGAGTGGCGCTGGAACCTGGCGCTGTTCCTGGCTACCGTCGTGTCGACCCTGTGGGCCGGCGCGTACCTCGAGGGCGCGCCATGGGACTTCTTCTTCCGCCAGCCGGGCCGGCTCCTGGAAGGCGTCCCGTTCGCCCTGCCGCTCCTGGCGATCCTCGCGGTCCACGAATTCGGCCACTTCATCGCCGCCCGGCGCTACGGGCTCGACGTCACGCTGCCGTTCTTCGTCCCGCTGCCGATCCTGTCGCCGATCGGGACGCTCGGCGCGGTGATCAGGATGAAGACCCCGATCTACACCCGGCGCATGCTGCTCGACGTCGGGGCGGCCGGCCCCCTGGCGGGGATGGCCGTGGCGCTCCCGGTGACGGTCTGGGGGATCCTCCACTCGCCCGTCCTGCCGCTCGAGCCGGGGGCCGGCTTCCAGCTCGGGGAGCCGCTCTTGTTCAAGGCGCTAGTCGCGCTCCTCGCCGCGCCGCGGCCGCCGGGCACCGACCTGTACCTGGGTCCGGTCGCGTTCGCCGGCTGGATCGGGCTGTTCGTGACGGCCCTCAACCTGCTCCCCGTCGGGCAGCTCGACGGGGGCCATGTCCTGTATGCGCTCGTGGGCCGGGTCCAGCACTGGCTGGGGTGGGCGTTCTTCGTGGCGATGCTGATCATGGGGTGGTGGTGGCCCGGATGGTATCTGTGGTCGGTCCTGATCCTGGTCCTGATCCGCGTTCGCCATCCACCGGTGCTCGACCCGCAGGTCGGACTGGATCCGGCGCGGCGTGTGGTCGGCTGGCTGGCCGTGGCGGTGTTCGTCCTGTGCTTCACGCCGGTGCCGTTCGCCCTGGGGTAGCCCAGGGGGGAGCCGCTCGAATCGAGGGCTAGCCCGCGAGTCGCCGCACGACGAGCGCCGAGTTCTTAGAGCCGAACGCGATGCAGTTGACGACGGCCGCCTCGAACCCCGCAGCGCGGCCCGCGTTGGGCACGTAGTCGAGGTCGCACGCCGGGTCGGGACGGTCGTAGTTGATGGTCGGGGGGAGCCACTCGTCGTTGAGGGCCTCGATCGTCTCGACCATGCCCGCCGCCCCGCACGCGCCCT
>CAZCZH010000045.1:0-375 GCA_964502985.1 uncultured Gemmatimonadales bacterium | reverse complement strand
CGCCCCTCGTTCGGGACGTAGTCGAGGTCGCAGTCGGGGTCCGGCTCCTCCTGGTTGATCGTCGGCGGTATGGTGCCCTCGCTGATCGCCAGGGCGCACGTCGCTGTCTGGAAGCCGCCGCACGCGCCCAGCGGATGCCCGATCATCGACTTGAGGGCCGAGGTGGGGAGCCGCTCGGCATGGTCGCCGAACGCCAGCCGGACGGCGCGCGACTCGATGCGATCGTTCAGCTCGGTCGCCGTTCCGTGCAGGTTGACGTAGCCGATCGCCTCGGGGGGGAGCCCGGCTTCGGCCAGGGCCAGCTCGATGGCGCGCGCCGCCTCCTCCCCGGTCGGCTCGGGCCGCACGCGGTGGAACGCGTCGCACGTCGAGGCG
>CAZCZH010000044.1:0-14580 GCA_964502985.1 uncultured Gemmatimonadales bacterium | reverse complement strand
GGTCGGCGCCGACGTCCGCCGCCTTGGTGTAGATCCCGCCCCCCACGCGGGCGAACAGGGCGATCGAGGAGGCCCCCATGGCAAAGCCCGAGATGATCTCCGAGAACGCCTTGAAGTCGGCGTTCGTCGTGGCGTGGACGCCGGCCCACAGGAATACGAGGCCGATTCCCAGCAGGCCCAGCGAGGCCACCGAGAGGCCCATCACGCCACCGCCGAAGAAGGCGATCCGCAGGGCCGCCGCCTGGCCCAGCGAACGCGCCGCCTCGGACGTCCGGACGTTGGCCCGGGTGGCCGCGGTCATGCCGAACAGTCCGGCCAGGATCGAGCACGTCGCGCCGCTGACGTACGCCACCGACGTGCGCCACCCGACCGCCCAGCCCAGCAACACGGCCACGAGGACGATGAACGGGATCAGGACCGAGTACTCGCGCCGCAGGAAGGCCATCGCGCCGGCGTGGATCTGATCCGCCAGATCGCGCATGACGTCGTTCCCCTCGGGCTGCCGCTTGAGATAGGCGTAGATCCCCAGGGCCACGGCGAGACCCAGCAGACCCCAGGCGAAGGCGGACGATGCGAAGCTCTCCACGTCGGCTCCTTTCGAGTCGATTGAAGTCCGAGACCGGGGGGTTCGCCCGCTACGGCTCGGGGTTCGGATTGTAGCGGTTCATGGCGCTCGTCAGGCCCTCCGCGAGGGCGCATTCGACGGCATCGGCGGCGCGTTCCAGCGCCTCCTCGACCCGCGGCAGCTCGTCCCGCTGGAACGGGCCCAGGACGAACTCCGTCGCGTCGTCGATCTCGACGCCCTCCGGCCCGACCCCGACCCGCAGGCGGGGGAACTCGCCCGTTCCCAGACGGTCGATGATCGAGCGCATCCCGTTGTGGCCGCCGTGGGAGCCCGCCGGCCGCAGCCGGAGCCGCCCCAGCGGCAAGTGGAAATCGTCATAGCACACGAGGAGCTCGGCCGGCTCGAACGGTTCTTCCCGCGCGAGATTCGCGAGGGCCCGTCCGGACCGGTTCATGAACGTGCGCGGCTTGACCAGGACCACCGCGCGGCCGGCGATCGGGCCACCCGTCTGGAGTCGCTCCCCGTGCCGCCTCCAGCGAGGCAGCCCGTGCCGTCGAGCCAGTCGCTCGACGACCTCGAAGCCCACGTTGTGCCGCGTGCCGGCGTACTCCGAACCGGGATTGCCCAGGCCGGTGACGATGCGCAGGTCCAGCGGACGCTACTCCCGCTCCTTTTCCTTGCGCGCCGGCCTCTCCTCGGAGGCCCGCTCCTCCTCCGGCTCCTCTTCCTCACCCTCCTCGCCGCGCTCGCGGCGGATCAACTCGGGCTCGAGAGCCTCCTCCTCGGGCTCCTCCTCCTCCTCGACCTCGACGACGGTCGGCGCCAGGACCGCGATGACCGTACGCTCCGGGTCGAGCTCGATCTCGACGTTCGGGATCGACAGGTCACGGACGTGGATCGCGTCGCCGATGTCCAGCTCGGAGACGTCGATCTCGACCTTCTCGGGGATGTCGCCCGGCAGGCAATACACCTCGATCTCGCGGAGCTGGTGGTCCATGACGCCGCCCTTGTTCTTGACCCCGGTGGGGACGCCCACGATCACGATCGGAACGTCGACCGAGATCTTCTCGTCCATCGCCACGTGGAAGAAGTCGATATGCAGGAAGTCGTCGCGGAACGGGTGCTGCTGGATCTCGCGGATCAACACCTTGATCGTGCCGCCCCCGTCGCCGAACCCCAGGTCCACGATCGTGTTCTCCACCGAGATCGTGTGCACCAGCCGTTGCAGCTCGTTGGCGTCCACCGTCAGCGGCACCGACTCCTCGCCGTGGCCGTACAGGATGCCGGGCACGCGACCCTCGCGACGGTAGGTGCGGGCCGCCCCTTTGCCCGTCCCGTCGCGTCGCGCGGCCGTGATCTCCGCCGTCTTCGCCATGTCTCTACTCCTCCTCGATGAGCGGTCTCACTCGGGAAACAGCGAGGAGACCGACTGGTATTCGTGATTGTACGTGATAGCCTTCGCCAACAGCTCGCCGATCGACAGGATCCTGAGCCGCGGGAATCGTCGCTCGTCTGGAACCGGCAAGGTGTTCGTCACGCACACCTCCTCGAATGGCGCGGCCTGCAACCTCTCGCTCGCATCGCGCGACAGCAGGGCGTGCGTGGCGCAGCCGTACACCGCCACGGCCCCGTTCTCGGCCAGTGCGTGGGCGGCCTGGGCGAACGTCCCCCCCGTGTCGATCATGTCGTCGATGAGGATCGCCGTCTTGCCCTCCACGTCACCGACCAGGTGGACGACCTCGGTCTCGTTGGCCTTCGGACGGCGCTTGTCGATCAGCGCCATCGAGGCGTCCAGGCGCCGGGCGAACCCGCGCGCCATCTTCGCCGCGCCGACGTCCGGCGCGACCACCGCCACCTCCCCGAAGCTCTTCGAACGGAAGTACTCGAGGAACACGGGCGAGGCATACAGGTGGTCGAGCGGGATGTCGAAGAACCCCTGCACCTGATGCGAGTGGAGATCGATCGTGATGAGTCGATCGGCGCCGGCCTGCGTCAGCATGTTGGCCACGAGCTTGGCGCTGATCGCCACCCGAGGCTGGTCCTTGCGATCGGCGCGGGCGTAGCCGAAGTACGGGACCACGGCCGCGATGCGGTTGGCCGACGCTCGCCGCGCCGCATCGATCAGGAGCAGCAGCTCCATCAAGTTGTCGACGGGCGGGTTCGTCGTCTGCAGGATGAACACGTCACGCCCGCGGACGTTCTCGTTGATCTTGACGAAGATCTCGCCGTCGGCGAAGCGACTCAGCTCGACGTCGCTCGGCCGGATTCCCATGTGCCGGGCGATCTCGCGCCCGAGCTCCGGGTTGGCGCTGCCCATGAGCAGCCGTAGTTCATGGTTGGCGCCCACCGCCAGCCTCTTTCAGGGTCGAGATTTGCGGTTCCCGATGGTCACGATTGGAGAACAGCCTGTCAATTTAGTCACCGGTGGAAAATAGCGTCAACCTAACTCAGCGGCCGGCGGACTCGAAGACCCCGCGCGCGACGATCCAGTCGTGGATCGCGTCGGCGATGATACGGTTGCCCAGTGCGTTCGGATGCATGTCCGCATGGTAGAACGGGGCCGGTCCCTCCGGCCACTGTCGCCCCAGGATCGGGTACAGGTCGAGGGTCGGGATGCCCCGCGACTCGAGCCCTGCCCGGACCTCCTGGATCGGCTTCAGGATGACAGGGTTGCTCCGCGATCCGTACAGCTCCTCCTTGCTCGGCATCAGAACGACGAGGAACGTTCCGCCACTCGCTTCGACCTCGGCCCGGAGCTCCTCCAGCGGCCGGAAGAAGATCTCGCGCAGGTCGGGGGTGTCGGGACGCTCCATGCCGAGGGCCAGGCGCTGCTGATCACGGACCGACAGCAGCAGCGTGTCGCCGTTGGCGAAGGTCGCGCGCTCGTGGATAACGCTCCTCCTGCGGAGCGCCTTCAACGTGTGGTAGGCGGCAGTCGCCAGATGGGACCGCCGGAGCTCCCTCTTGAATAGAGCTTTCAGGTGGTCCACCGGCGACGGCTCGCCGCGGCCGGCCTCGTCGTGCCGGACGCCGAAGCTGAAGCGGTAGTGGGTGTAGTCGGGGTCGGGCTTGCCCTCGGCGCGCCAGCGGGCGAACTGACGCGAGTTCTCGATATCCCATGTCGGCCACAGCATGGCCACGACCAGGCGTGGATGGAGCGGCGCGGCGTACCGCTCGTAGATCAGGCGCTCGTGCTCGGTCCCCCCGCCCGGGAGACCGAAGTTCATCACGCTGCGACCGCCGAGGCGGCGCTCGAGCAGAGTCGTGAACTGTCCGTCGAGGCCGAGTCCCGGGCCGTCCAGGAGCGAGTTGCCGAGCACCACCACGTCGGCGCGCTCGGGCCACGGCTCGCGATTGGGGAAGCCGGCGTGATCCGAACGAAAGACGTACGCGTAGTCGAGCGAGCGGATCGTGTCCCGTTGGTCTGGAGCGAGCAGGGCGCCGAGCTGGGAGTCCGGCACGTAGGCCGCCGACGGTCCTTCCAACTGCTCGCGGATCAGCTCCTGCGCCGACGGTGCGACCCGCTCGCGGACGCGAACGGCGACCTCGGCGAGGGCGAGGAGCGCGAGGAGCGCCGCCACGCCGAGGCCGAGGCGCCGGAACCATGTCCCGCGACGAGCCGTCAATCCGACCCTTCAGGGCGCGATTCGCCGGCCGCTTCACGCACGTCGATCTCGACCGCCAGGTCGATGTCGGGCGCCAGCGAATGCCACACCGAGCAGTACGTCGAGCGGCTCAGCTCGACGGCGCGCTCCGCCTTGTCGCGGCTCAGGCCGTTCCCCGTCAGCACGTAGGTCAGGTGGACGGCCGTCAGCCGGCGAGGGGGCTCGGCCCGGCGCCGCGCCTCGGCCCGGACGACGCACCCCGTGAGGTTCTGCCGCCCCTTGGCCAGGATGTCGACGACGTCGATCCCCATGCACGTCGTGAGAGCCGAAAGCAAAGTCTCGACGGGCGAGAGCCCGTCACGGGATTCCCCGTCGACCGCGATCCGCGACCCCTCGGCCGCCTCCACCTCGAACCGCTGTCCGCCCGTCCAGCGAGCCTCGACATGCATGTCCTCTCCTCGTGCGGGTGCGCTGTAGCGCTTCGGACAAGATAACCCTCCGCCCGGCGGGGACGCTGCATGCCGCCCCGCCGAAACGCTAACTTGCGGCGTCGTGACGTGGCCCGAAGTCCGCATTCGCGAGATCCCGCTGGACGGGTTCTCGGTCCTGGCCCGCGAGGCGGGACCCGCCGACGCACCGCCCGTCCTATGCCTGCACGGCGGCCCGGGCATGGACGGCTCGTACTTCTTTCCCGACACCGAGGCGTGGGGGCCGGGGCTCAGGGCTCTGGCCCGCGAGCACCGGCTCGTGGCCTACGATCAGCGGGGCTGCGGCGGCTCGGGCGTCCCCGACCAGGACCAGCCTCTCGCGCTGTCACGCCACGTCGACGACGTGGACGCCGTGCGACGCGCGCTCGGGGTGCCCCGGGTGGCCCTCGTGGCGCACTCGTTCGGAACCGTCCTGGCGCTGCTGTACGCCCTGCGCTTCGCCGACGCCCCGTCGCACCTGGTCCTCGTCGGCGGAGCGCCGACGCGGGCCTTCCAGGCGGGGTTCCGCGAGGCCGTGACCGAGGACCTGCCGGCCGAGGTCCAGGAGCGACTGCGCGAGCTGGTGGCCACCGACCTCACCGACGAGACGTTCCGCGAGCGGTTCCGGCTCACGCTGCCGCTGTACTTCCACCGCCCGCCCGACGCGGCGCGGGCCGACGCCCTGATCGAGCCGATCCACTTCGACGCGCGCGTCAACCGCGCGCTGGCGGCGGGTCTCCAGGACTACGACCTGACCCCGGCCCTGCCCCACGTCCGCGCCCCCGCGCGCGTGATCTACGGAGAGAGCGACCGCGTCGTCCAGCCGCGCTACCAGCGCGAGTTCGGCGGCAAGCTGCTGACGGCGCGCTTCGTCGCGTTTCAGGAGAGCGGCCACTTCCCGTTCCTCGAGGAGCCCGAGCCGTTCGCCAGGGTGGTGGGCTACTTCCTCGACCATGGAGCGCGGGCCGCGCGAGGCGGGGCCGCATGATCTACTACGTGGCCATCGCCGCATACCTGCTGTTCCTGCTCGGCGTGGGCGCGTGGAAGTCGCGCGGCGTCGAGACCCAGGACGACATCATGGTCGCCGGGCGGCGCCTGGGGACGAGCGTCCTCGCGCTGACCATGCTCGCCACGTGGATCGGCACGGGGAGCCTGCTGGGCGGCGCCGGAGCGGGCTACCGCTACGGGCTGGCCGCGCTGTGGTTCTCGGCGGGAGCGTGGACCGGGATCGTCGTCCTGTGGTTCATCGCCCCGCGGGCCCGCGCGTTCGCCCGCTACACGGTCCCCGACGTGCTCCACCAGCGCTATGGGCCGGCGGCCCAGATCCTGGGCTCGCTGGTCACGATCGTGGCCTACACGACGATCGTCGCGTACCAGTTCCGCGGCGGGTCGCTGATCCTCGACCTGGCCGTCGACTTCGACGCCACCGTGGCCGGCTGGACGGGCCTCGCCTGGCCGTGGGGCATGATCGTTACGGCGCTCGTCGTGATCCTGTACACCGGAATGGCGGGGATGCTGTCGGTGGCCTACACCGATGCCGTCAACGGGATCGTGCTGATCGCCGGGCTGCTCCTGGCGACTCCCTTCTTCCTGACCGACGCGGGCGGCCTCTCGCACCTCGCCGAGCGGGTTTCGAGCCTGCCGTTCGAGCACCTGGGTGCGGCGGCGATCGCCGGGCTGGCCCTGCCGGCGATGGTCCTGATCCTCGGCGAGGCGAACATGTACCAGCGTTTCTTCAGCGCGCGCGACTCGGCCACGGCCCGACGCGCCGTGCCGGTGTGGTTCGTGCTGACGGTCCTCATCGAGTCGCTGATCGTCGTCCTGGCCGTTCTCGGACGGGTGCGCTATCCGGACCTGTCGATCGCCAACGGCGAGCACGAGCAGATCCTGCTGCGCGTCCTGCGCGGCGCCCTGCCCCTCGGGGTGGCCGCCACGCTCCTGGCCGCCGCGGTGGCGATCGTCGTCTCCACGGCGACGTCGTTCCTCCTCGTGCCGGCGACCAACGTGGTGAACGACCTCGTCGTCCGGTACGCGCGGCCCGACCTTTCACCCCGCGCGATCGTCAGGCTGACGCGTATGGTCATCGTGACGCTCGGCGCGCTGGCGTTCGTCCAGATCCAGTTCTTCCGCTCGGTCCTCTCGATGGCGCTCTACGCGTACACGATGTACGGCTCGTTGACCCCCGCCGTGCTGGCGACCTTCTTCTGGCGTCGCGCCACGCGGCAGGGCGCCGTGGCGTCGATCGCCCTGGGCATGGTGACGACGTTCGTGTGGCAGTTCGGCGTCCCGCGCGGATGGCTGGGACCGCTGCCGGCGAGCGTCGCGGCGATCGATCCCGTGCTCCCCGCGGTCGCGCTGTCCGTGACATCACTGATCGTCGTGAGCTTGCTCACCCCACGGCCCCCCGAATCGTCGTGGCGGCCGTTCCTGCAACCCCGATCCCCCGGAGGTCCACGATGAAAGCGCTCCCGCTGCCCGTCGCCCTCACGTGTCTGGCTCTCGCCGCGGCGTGCGGCAAGAAGCAGGCTTCCGACGAGGGCGGCGCGGCCGACTCGCTGCGCGCTCCGGCCGTGGCCGACTCGACGATCGAGCACACCGTCCAGCAGGGCCTCGACGCGGACCCGCGCCTCGATCGCCCGCACGTCGAGCTCGTCGTCCATTCGCGGGGCGGCGAGGTGTGGCTGGTCGGCACCGTGCCCACGCGGCGCGAGATGCAGTTCGCGCGCGAGGTGGCCAACTCGGCGTACGGCGTCCAGGACGTGGTCCTCGATTCCCTGACCGTCCTGTCGGAGCACGCGGGCGAGGCGGCCGATACGCTTCACGGAAAGGGAGCGACGCGCTGAGCCGATGAATCGCCTAGCGGGAAAGACCGCGATCGTCACGGGCGGCGCGCTCGGCATCGGCCGCGCGACGTGCCTGCTTCTGGCTCGCGAAGGAGCGGCGGTCGCCGTGATGGACATGCTGGACGACGAGGCGGCGCACGTCGTCGACGAGATCGAGGCGGCGGGAGGGACGGCTCGCGGCTGGCACCTCGACGTCGGCGACGAGGACCAGGTGCGCACGGCGTTCGCCGAGGTGGCCGAGATCTTCGGTCGAGTGGACGTCCTGGTCAACAATGCCGGCATCTCCGGCGCGAGCAAGCCGACCCACGAGCTGACGCTGGAGGAGTGGAACCGCGTCCAGCGCGTCAACGTGGTGGGCGTGTTCCTGTGCACCAAGCACGCCATCCCCCACCTGCGCGCGGCGGGCGGCGGCAGCGTCGTCAACCTGTCGTCGATCTACGGTCTCGTCGGCGCCCCCGACGCGCCGCCGTACCACGCTTCCAAGGGCGCCGTCCGACTGATGTCGAAGACCGACGCCCTGCTCTACGCCGGCGACGGGATCCGGGTCAACTCCGTCCATCCGGGCTTCATCTGGACGCCGATGGTCGAGCACTTCCTCGAGACGACGGGCGACGTCGAGACCGGCCGTCGATCGCTGGACGCGCTCCATCCGCTGGGTCACCTCGGCGACCCCGACGACGTCGCCTGGGGAATCGTGTATCTGGCGTCGGACGAATCGAAGTTCGTGACCGGCTCCGAGCTCGTGATCGACGGGGGCTACACGGCGCGCTGAGCGGCGCCGGAATCAGCGATCGCCGTCGGATCCCTCGGCGTAGATCTTGATCTCCGGCCCGCTGTCGGCCGCGACCTTCCCGCGGAACATGCCCGCGGTGTTGAACGGCCACGCCGTGTTGCCCGCGGGATCCAGCGCGATGACCCCGCCGTCGGCGTGCTGCTGGACGAGCTCCTCCATGACGACCTTCCGCGCGGCGTCCTCCAGCGGCTCGTGCAGGTAGCGCACGCGGGCGCAGATGTCGTACGCCACGACGTTCCGCATGTAGAACTCGCCGTGCCCCGTCCCCGAGACGGCGCAGCTCGCGTCGTCGGCGAACGTGCCGGCGCCGATGATCGGGCTGTCGCCGATCCGGCCCCAGCTCTTGTCCGTCATCCCGCCGGTGGAGGTCCCGGCGGCCAGGTGGCCGCCCTGATCGAGGGCCACAGCCCCGACCGTTCCCAGGGCGGGCGGAAGGGCGGCCGACGAGGTCCGGTCGCCCTTTTCCGGCTCGGCTCCCTGCGACTGGGCGGCCTCGCGCTCGCGGACCCGCATCAACGAGCGCCAGCGACTCTCGGTGAAGAAGTAGCTCGCCGGCTCGAGGGCCATCCCCTGCTCCAGGGCGAACTCCTCGGCCCCCTCGCGGGCCAGGAGGACGTGCGGGGACTTCTCCATTACGAGCCGCGCCAGCGAGATCGGATTCTTGACGTGGTGCACGCCGGCCACCGCGCCGGCGTTCTTCGTGGACCCGTCCATGATCGAGGCATCGAGCTCGTTCTGGCCGTTGTGGGTGAACACGGCGCCCTTGCCGGCATTGAACAGGGGCGAGTCCTCGAGGACGTTGATGGCCGCCTCGACGGCGTCGAGCGCCTTGCCGCCGCCCTTCAGGACGTCGCTCCCCGCGGTCAGGGACGCGCTCAGCCTGGCGCGGTACTCGGCCTCCATCTCGGGGCTCATGTCCTCGCGACGGATGGCGCCCGCGCCGCCGTGGATCACGAGGACCCACGCCGGACGCCGGGCGTTCGCGGCCCCCTGGGCCGCCGCCGTTCCGACGGCGGCCGGAGCGAGGAACGCCAACGCGGCGAGGAGCAGTACGCGGGGCAGCGGACGTGGGATCATGGCTCGGTCTCCGGTCGGAGGTTCGGCGCGGGATGCCGGGACGCGGCGCGCGTCAAGGCCAGCGCGCACAGGAACAGGAGCAGGGTCGTCGCCGCCGACCCCAGGCAGAACCGGCACCAGGCGTGGATCACGGCCGCCTGGAGCCAAACCAGGACGCCCGACACGGCGGTCGCCAGCCCCGTGATGCCGGCCAGGACGAGCGCCGTTCCCCGGCCCCAGCGGTCGCCCGGCGTCCACGCCAGGAGGACGACGATCGCGTAATAGACGGCCCCGACCAGGGCGATCGGGATCCCGCCCACGGTCGCGAAGCGGCTCGTCGTTACCACCTCGCAGCCCCCGGCCGGCCCGCACGCGAGCTCCGTTCCGGCGTAGTGCGAGACGGTCAGGTAGGCGGCGTCCAGAAAGCCCGCCAGCCCGAGCAGGCGGGCCCCCCACAGCGGGATCGTCAGGCGGCTCACGGCCAGGCGCCGAGTCCCGCCAGGACGCTTCGCAACGCCAGCCCGGCCGCGACCGCGACGAGGACGCTGGTCAGGGTCCCGATCAGGTAGCGCTCGCTGAAGTCCTTGTCCTCGAGCTCCTTGAAGCGGGCGATCGACTTGGCGGCCAGGACGAGGCCCAGCGCGCTCCACTGGCCGACGACCACCAGGACCAGCAGGATCCAGCGCTCGAGGATGCCGATCGTGCGGCCGCGGGAGGCCTCCTCGGCGTCGGCCACCGGCGCGCCCTCCAGACGATGCCGGCGCAGGACACCCTCGACGAGCGCCGAGCCCCCGGTGCGACAGAACGCCAGCGCTCCCAGCGCGACGAGGACGGCGGCGTACGCCGTCCACCCCGGGTCCAGCGTGGCCGGCAGAGCGCCCGGCCACGCCGTCCACGCGCGCCACGCGACGAGCAGCGTGGCCAGGTGGGCGGCCTGGTCGGCGACGAACGGGCCGGCGTCCGCCGGGTCGGCGGCGAAAGCCGCCTTGACCCGGTCGATCGCCAGATGCACGACGGTCGCCGCGATCAGCAGGACGACGCCCGGCGAGGCGAGGAACGGCAGCGCGGCCAGCGCCTGGACGGCGAGTACCTCGAGCCCGTGCGCGGCGATCCCCGTGGCGCGGCCCTTGTCGCGGACCATGCCGGCCGTCTGGAAAGCGAAGTCGGCCAGCAGGTGGCCGGCCAGGAGGAGGGCCAGCAGCACGCCGGCCGGGTCGGCGCGGATCACGGCTTCGCCCGGGCCGTCGAATTCCCGGGTGGTTCGGCGTTTTCGCCGAATTCTCCGAGAAGCGCCCGTGTCGCCGACTCTCCCTCGCGAAGGGCCGCGAAGCCGGCCGCCTTGAGGCTCTCGCTGATCGTCGACTCGGCCCGCCCGAAGCGCGCCGCGACGTCTTTCTGCGGGGCCCCCCGGACGGCGCGGACGGTCCGGGCCTGGGTCCGGGTCCAGCCCGAGCGAATGGCGTGCATCAAATGGAACGTGCCGTCGAGGAGCGCGTCCGCCAGGGTCCCGAAACCCTCCGCCCGAAGCCAGGCATCGTCCCTCCGGGCGCGCTCGATCGAAGCCCGCGCGCGGTGGAAGCACGGCCCGTCGACGTGGGACGGGTCGGACGACAGATCGGTCGTCACCCGACCCCATCCGAGTCCGTAGACCAGACGCGTCGGATGGAGCGCCTCGCCGAGCTCGGTGACGACGTCCACGACGGCCGCCGGGCCGCGGAACAGCCCCTGGACCTCGTCGCCGGCGATCAGCGTCAGGGGGACGGCCAGCGCCCCCCCGAGCGCGGACGTCAGCTGCGCCAGACGCTCGCGCAGCTCGCGCTGCAGGGCGGCCCGGTCCGGCGCGTCACGCGAGCGCACGACGTCGCCCACGAGCGCCGCGTAACACCCTTCGGTCTTATCGCCGAACTCGACCATATTTCGGTATTATAGCCGAATCGATACGTCGGCGCTCAGGCCGCCGCCGGGATCGCCTCGACGCGGCAGATCCCGTCGAGGAGCCCGTTCACCGCCTCGAGAGCCGCCGCCGCGCCGGCCACGGCCTCCTCCGCCTCCCCGGGATGCGCGGCGAGCCGCGCCGCCAGGAGCCGGCGCGTCTCGCCGGCGTGCTCGACGTCCAGCGTGCGATGGACCTCGAAGTAGTCCGTCGCCGGGGATCCGGCGATCCCGTAGTGCTCGGCCAGGCCGCGCATCTTCTCGGCCGCGACGTCGGGGACCATCGACTCGTAGGCGTACAGCGCGGCCAGGCCGCGCGCCGGGGCGCCCGTGCCGACGGCCCGTCGGAATCCGGCGATCGCCGCCGCCGTCTCGGGAAGCGCCTCGGCGGTCTCCGCGGCGACCGGCTCGACGCCCGTCGCCGCGGCGAAACGCAGCCACAGGGCGGGATGGTTGTCGGGCCCCTCCTCCTCGTCGCGCAGGTTCGCCAGGAGCGCCTGCCGTGTCGGCAGGTCCTCGAGCCGCGCGTGGAGCGCCGAGACGTACGTCGGGAAGGCCCGCACGTGGAGGTAGTACTGGGCTGCGTAACGGCGCAGCGCGCCCGGGGTCAGCGTGCCCGCCTGCCACGCCCGGTAGAAGGGATGCTTCAGCAGGTGACGCTCGCGGATCCGGTCGTCGATCGAGGACAGGACGTCGGCCATGGCTCCTCCGGCGCGGGGGTTCGGCGGCGGGGCCGGCACGGCCCCGTGGCAGAGGGCCTACTCTACGTCGGGTGGACCGGGTGGGCCAGCGTGTGGCGGACCCTCGCGGGGCGCAGCGCCGGGGCCGGCGTGGGGCGGGCCATGGTGCCGCTCGTGGCGCCGGGCCAGCTCCTCGAGGCGTGCCCGCTGCGCCGCGTCCAGGAGTGGCGCGAGACGCTGGCGCATCGTGTCCATCCGGGCCCCGAGACGGGTGTGGGCGTCCTGGAAGATGGCCGCGTTGTTCCGCGCGGTCTCCTCGAGGATCGGGCGGATGGCGGCGCGCTGCGCGGAGTCGCGTGGCGCGATCAGCCGCTCCATGTGGGCCACGAACCCCTCGCGCTCGCGCAGCTCGCGGATCTGCTCCGCGCGGTGCTGGGCCACGGCCCCGGCGCCGAGCGCGCCGAGAGCGACGCCCAGGACGAGTGTCCCGAGGAGGACCAGCGTCGACTTCACGCGGCCCGTCACGGCGCGACCCCGTCCAGCGTGAGCGCGTCGAGCCCGGCCACGTCGTAGGCGCCCGTCTCGTACGCCGTCTCGACCGTCACCGGCTGGAGCCCGAGCGCGGCCTCGAGCGCCGACTGCCGCACGAGCTCGGCGGACAGGTTGTACGCCAGGAGCGCGGCGATGAGGGCCAGGGCGGCCGGGGCCAGGCGCCGGAACTGGAACGCCAGCGCGTTCGACGCCGAGCGCAGGGGCCGCCGCACGGCGGGCGCCAGGCCGGCCATCACACGGTCAGTGAAGCCCGGCTCGAAGCGCGGCCGGCGCGTGTTCCGGACCGCGGCGCGGATCCCCGCGAGCCGATCCCGCGCGCGCCGCAGCTCGGGCTCAGCGGCCAGGCGCGCGGCCAGGAGCTCGCGCTCGGCGGCGCTCAACTCGTCGTCGAGCGCCTGCAGGAGCAGGATTCGGTCGTCACGCTTCATCGTCCTCCACGGTCGGCTCGTCCGCCACGTACGACGCCAGCTCGACCTCCAGCTTCTGCATGCCCCGCGACAGGCGGGACAGCACGGTTCCCTCCGGGATCTGCAGGATCCCGGCCGTCTCGCGCGTCGAGTACCCCTCGATCATCCGCAGCACGACGACCGCCCGGTGCCTGGCGTCGAGCCGGTCCAGCGCCGCCCGGACGACGCGCCGCGCCTCGAGCCGCTCGAGGTCCGGGCCCTCGACGCGCGTCGCTTCGGACGGGGCCGTGTCCAGCGAGTCGAACCGCTCGACGCCGCGCTTGCGCCGCTTCCGCGCGTTCAGCGACAGGTTGATGGCGATCCGCGTGAGATACGTGCGCAACGCCGCGTCGCCGCGGAACCGGTCCAGCGAGCGATACAGCCGGACGAAGGTCTCCTGGCCCACGTCCTCCGCGTCGGGCCCCGGGCCGAGCATCCCGATCACGATCGCCGCGACGGCAGACTCGTGGCGCTCGACGAGCGCGCGGAAGGCCCGCGCGTCCCCCTCCCGGGCGCGCTCCAGCAGCTCGCGATCCGCACTCCCATCCTCCATCGTCCGGATCGGGCCGGCCTCCCTTCGATCGGTGCGCGTCCACGACTCCTCCGGCGCGGATGCCGGGCCCCACCGGGGGCCCGGGCCGCGTCCTCAAGAGAACCTCGTCGGGCGACGGAATCAACCCTGGTCGGTCGCGTCGCCCTCGTCCTTCGGGCACGCGCCGCCATGACCGTGCCATCCCGGCCCGCCGTCCTTCCGACCGCCCATCCGGCCATGATGCTCCTCGCGGAGCTCCTTCAGGCGGGCGTTCTGCTCGTCGGTCAGGACCTGGGCCATCTGACCGGCCATCTCCTCGTGGAGGGCCTGCATCTTCTGGTGCACGGCGTCCATTTGCTGGTGGATGGCGTCCATCTCCTGCTTGTGCCCGGCCATCATCGTTCGCAGCTGGTCCACCTGGTCGGCCGTCAAGGCGAGGTTCTCCTGCAGCCGCGACAGCATGTGCTCCGGATCGGGGGGGTGGTCCATGCCGGGTCCGTGACCGGGTCCCTGCGCGCGGAGCGGGCTCGCGGCGGCCAGCGCCACCAGCCCGAGGGCCACGGCCACGCGCCGCGCGACGCGGGCCGGTCGTCCGTTCGTCACCTTCATCGTCAAACCTCCCTTGGGTTCGGTCGGAGCGCCTCGTCGTGACGGGGCGCCGTTCGGTAGATTGGACAAACCCGACGCTCGATCCATTCCGTCGGGGCGATGGAATGATCCCGCGCCTGTGGTGGTCCAAGGAAACGATGAGCTGGCTCCTCGATCGAAAGCTCGCCCTGGTGGGCGGCGGGATCCTCGTGGCGGGGCTCCTGTTCTGGGGCTTCGCCCGGCACTCGGGGTCGGACTCGACGTTCCGCACCGTCGAAGTCGAGCGCGGGGACGTCGAGGCCGTCGTGTCGAGCACGGGCGCCCTGCAGGCCACCAAGACGGTCGACGTCGGGACCCAGGTGTCGGGCCAGATCGCCGAGATCTACGCCGACTTCAACGATCACGTGCGCGAGGGGCAGCTGATCGCGCGGATCGACCCCACGCTGCTGCGCCAGGACGTGGCCTCGGCCACGGCCGGAGTGGCCCGCCCGATACCGCACGCCGATTTTCAAACTTTAGAA
>CAZCZH010000043.1:2948-14824 GCA_964502985.1 uncultured Gemmatimonadales bacterium | reverse complement strand
CACGTCACTCCACCTGCCAGGGGCAGCAGCAGATCGGTCTCGCTGATGTCCTTCTCGTCGTTCGGCAGGTCCGTGAGCTTGGTCGTCGCGGCTCCCAGGCCGACGCCCAGCGACGGACGCAACTGGCCCGCCATGCCGAACGTGTAGTTCAGCTCGGCGCTGTACAGGTACGTATTGATGTTGATGTCCTCGTTCTCGAAGCCGGGCGTCGGGATCTGGTCCCGCAACACCCAGTCGAAGTTCCCGCCGAAGCCCCACCCGCTGGGCCGATGCAGGAAGATCCGCGCCCCCAGCATGCCCTCGGTGTCGTTGGCGTTGCCCAGGTCCTCGCCGCGGTCGGGCCAGAAGGCCCCGCCGTGGACGTTCAGCTCGTAAGGCGCGTTGCTGGCGTACTGCGCCAGCGCGCGGTCGGTGCCGGTCAGCGCCAGCAAGGCGATCAGGGTCGCCAGGATCGGTCCTCTCTTCACGGGGTGAAACCCTCCCTCTGGAGATGGTGCCGGGTTCAAGTGACGGCCCTCTTACGGGCTTGGGGTACACGCCCCCGGGGGGGCGAGTTCCGGATTGGACCATGTTTAGAGTCAAAAACGATCGTGGGGACGCCTGCGGGAAGGCGCCCCCGGGGGCGGATCAGTCGCCGAACAGGAACGAGATCCCGGCCGAGAACTCGATGTTGTTGGTGGTCTCGTCAGGATCGGTGAACCGGATCACGTCGTCGCGCAGGTCCCCACGCACCGCCCAGCGCGGGTCGTAGGTCCGCTCGAAGTACCGGAAGCCCACGCCGAACGGGATCAGGAGCTCCGTCGAACCCTTCCCTCGGTCGGGATCGAACGTCGCCGCGCCGACCCCCAGGCTGACGTGCGGGTGGAGCTTGCTGGAGGAGGAGAACGTGTACGTCACCCCGCCCGAGTACAGGTAGACGTTCTCGTCGAAGCTCGTCTCGCCGATCTGCACGATCGTCACCTGGGTGCGGTCGAAGTTGGCCTCGAAGCCGAGACCGCCGGGGAAGTTGTACCCCGCCCGGGCGCC
Source organism: uncultured Gemmatimonadales bacterium (assembly GCA_964502985.1). Lineage (GTDB taxonomy): Bacteria > Gemmatimonadota > Gemmatimonadetes > JACCXV01 > JAHWKZ01 > CAZCZH01. Next base: position 13,798 of record CAZCZH010000043.1, on the reverse strand, counting down.
CAGCAGAAGCTCCGTGTCTCCGGTCAGGTCCTTGTCGAGGGCGATGCCACCGAGGTGCGCGTTCAGCTCGATCGGCCGATGGGCGTAGTGCTCGGCCTGCGCGCGCGCTCGCGGCGCCGTCGCCAGGAATATCAGCCCCGCCACGACCAGCGCGGCGCTCACCTTGTTCCTCATGATGGGACCTTTCGTCGATGGTTTTCCGTTGTGAATCGAGTCGTCGCCATGCTACTCTCTGAACGATCGGCTCGCGGAGCAGGTTCGACCGCGAGGGGTACTGGGATGGGGCCCGTTGATACCCGTCTCCCGTCGGGAAGTGCCGAGGGGAAGAGAGGAGAACCATGAACGACAGACGGTTCACGCGGATCGGCGGTCTCGTCGCGGCGCTCGCCGTGGCGGCTCCCGCCATGGCTCATGCCCAGGACCGGATCGACCCCGCGCCCAGCGTGCGCGTCGTGGAGGTCGTCGTCGGGTCGGTCTACAGCCGCCGCACGGCCAGCGACCTGCGGCCCGCGGAAGTCCTGCGGATCCAGGCGGCGCTGGGGGCGGCGGGCTACGACTCGGGCACGCGGAGCGGCGTCCTGGACGGCGCCACGATCGACGCCCTGCGCCGGTTCCAGATCGACCGCGGGCTCGGAATCTGCGGCTGCGTCTCGTACGAGACGGTCGTCGCGCTGGGGATCCCGGTCACCGTGGTGGCCCGGATCGAGGGGCAGCCGGCGGAGATCCCGGCCGCGGCATACGGTGTCATCGACGGAACCGTGCTGTACGTCCCGTTCCTCCCGGTCGGTCGTGTCGGCCACGACCGAGGTCGCGGGTCGGGCGTCATCGTCGGCGGCGAGCCGGCGCGGGGCGCCGGCCAGGCCTCCTCGCACCCGTCCGGGGCGACGCCGCCCGGCATCCGGCCGGCGCCACCCCTCCGAACGGGCTCCTCGCTGCGCGGCGGAGCGCCGTAAGGCCGCACCGCACGATCCACAGCCGGTCGTGCCGCGCACCTGCTTGACCGGCCGGTACGGCTGGTAGCTGTCCGCCGGGGCGCACATCGGCAGCAGCAGCTCCTGATACGGCTTCCGCGCCGAGGTCCGGACGAACACCGGAACGCCGTCGTACTCACCGATCTGGATCAGGCTCTCGGCGGCCACGGTCCGGCTTGATCCGTACTTGATCCAGTCGCCGCCCTCGACGGTGATCCGCTCGTCGGTGCGATACCAGTCCCGGCCGTCGACGCACGCCGCGGGCTTCTCGATGATCTCGCAGCCATTCTCGTCCACCCGCGCGCCGGCCGGCGTGTTCGGGCACTGGTCGCGCTCGTCCACGACGCCGTCGTTGTCGCTGTCCACCGGCACCGGGCAGCCGAACGCGTCGACGCGCGTGCCGAGCGGGGTGCCCGGACAGCGGTCGCGGTCGTCGTACACGCCGTCCCCGTCCGTGTCGACGGGCTGCTGCACGATGGGCTCCGGCTCCTCGTATCCCGTGCCGCCGAAGAAGAACGAGATCCCGCCCGACAGCTCGAAGTTGTTGTCCGACACGCTCTTCTTCTCGCCGTCGGAGTTGATCTGGTCGTGAAACGTCAGGTGATCCCGGACGTCGACGCGCACGCCCCACGAGGGGTCGTCGGGATCGTTGAGGATCTTCAGCCCGCCGCCCAGTGGCACCAGCAGATCCGTGCTGTTGTCGTAGATCGCGTCCAGCTCGGTGGGGACGTCGGCGTACGTCGTCGACGCGCCGCCGACCCCCACGCTGACGAACGGGTCCACGATCCCCGCGGTCGGGAAGGTGTAGGTCAGCGCTGCGCTGTACAGCAGCAGGCTGACGTTGATGTCGTGGTCCTCGAACTCGCTTCCGAGCGGGATCTGGTTGGCGAAGACGTAGTCGAAGTTGCCCTCGATGCCGACGCCGTTCATCCACTGTCGACCCAGGCGGGCCCCCAGCAGGACGTCCGTGTCCGTGTTGTCGGAACCGTTCTCGTCGCTGAGTCCGAGATCGTAGCGGTAAGCTCCGGCGTGGGCGTTGAACTCCCATTTGTCCACCTGAGCCCGCGCGACCTTCGGCAGCGCCAGCAGCGTCGCGCCCGCGACCAGGGCGAACAGGGCTCGCAGCCTCATGATGCCACCACCTTGCCAAAAAGAGTGGGCATTGCTCGTCGAGTCTTCCGCGAACGTGTTTGATCCTGAGTATCGTGCGGTGGGGTACCTACAATCTGTTCGATGAATGACACGAACACAAGACCACCCCCCGAGTCCGACAACCCAGACCTACGGCGCCTCGAACGGGGCCGGCTCCTCGCTGCGCGGCAGGGGACGCTCCGAGCGGAGCCACAGGACGCCGGCCAAGATCAATGCGCCGCCCACGTACTGGAGGGGCGCGATCCGCTCGTCGAGGACGATTCCGGCGGCGATGACCGTCACCACCGGCTCGACGGTGCTGAAGACGGCGGCTTTCCCAGCGCCGACCCGTTTCAGCCCGAACAGGAACAGGGTCAGCGGGAGGGCCGTCGAGACGAGGGCCAGGGTGGCGACAAGGGTCGCGCCGCGCGGCGTTCCGCCGAGGGCCAGCCCGCCCGTGGCCAGGGCCACCAGCACGAGCACGCCGGCCGTTCCGGTCAGGCTCAGGGCGGCGCTGGAGAAGGCCGGCAGGCGCTCCGTCAGCCCGCGGCTGATCAGGATGAACGCCGACAGCGCGGCGACGGCGACGAGGACCAGCACGATTCCCAGCGGGTGGCCGCCGCCGAGGGCCTCGCCCGCCGTCAGCCCGCATCCGGCGACCGACAGGAGCGTGGCCGCCGTCCGGCGCGCGGTCAGGCGCTCGCCGAGGAACGCGGCCGCCAGCAGCACGACGACGATCGGGTACAGGTAGAAGACGAGGACCGCGGTCGTGGCCGGGATCCACTGCAACGCCACCACGTAGGCCAGCGCGTCGACGGCGTACAGGACGCCGATCCCGAGGAGCGCCGGCCACGCGCCGCGCGGGGGCAGCGGGCGCTGCGCGACGAGGACCACGGCCCACACCAGGGCCGCCCCCAGGACGAAGCGCCACGCGGCGAGGGCGAACACGCGCACGCCGTCGGCGAGGGCCAGCTTGACGAGGATCGAGATCAGCCCGTAGCCCGCCGCCGAGGCGAGGATGGCGGCGGTTCCCTTGGCCTCGGCGCGCATGGCGCGGCAATCTAGGGGACCCTAAGATAAGCCGCGAATGCTCGCCGATAGCGTCAAGCCCTACCATCGCCACTTCCTCGCGTGCACCGGCCGGACTGGCTGGCCAGCGCGCATCGAGGAGGCGGGCGGACTGCTCGGCCGGATGGCCAGCGACGTCCGGGCCCTGCGCGGGACCGACCTCGAGCCCAAGCTGACCGCCACCGACGCTCCCAGCTCGGGGGCCGGCCTCGACCTGATCGTCTACCCCGAGGCCGTGCGCTATCCAGCGGTCGATGCGGGGCGCTGGGAGACGATCCTCGCCGAGCACGCCCGCGCCGGGCGCGTCGCCGAGGACGTGTCCCACGAGGCCGCTCCCGCGCGGATGGTCCTGGTGTGCGTCCATGCCGAGCGCGACGAGCGCTGCGGCCGCTGCGGGCCGCCCGTCCTGGCCGCGTTCCGCGCCGAGCTGGACCGGCGCGGGCTGGCCGACGTCGCGCTCCACGCCACGAGCCACGTCGGGGGGCACAAGTACGCCGGCAACGTCCTCGTCTACCCGGAGGGCGAATGGTACGGACACGTGGGGCCGGCCGAGGTACCGCGCATCGTCGAGCGCCACCTGATCGAAGGCATCGTCGTCGAGGAACTCCATCGAGGGAGCATGATCACGCCATGACCGAGCCGCTGACACGACTGAGCGACGAGGAGACGCTGTTCGCCGAGACCGTGGGCCAGTTCGCGCGGGAGGTGATCGGGCCCCGCGTGCACGCGATGGACGAGGCCGCGAAGCTCGACCCGGAGATCGTCCCGCCGTGCTTCGAGCTGGGTCTGATGGGGATCGAGATCCCCGAGGAGCACGGCGGCAGCGGCGGCTCGTTCTTCCTGGCGTGCCTGGCCGTCGAGGAGCTGTCCAGGGTCGACCCGTCGGTGGGGGTCTTCGTCGACGTCCAGAACACGCTGTTCAACAACTGCCTCCTGCGCTACGGCACGGACGAGCAGAAGGCACGCTACGCGCCGCGCATGGCGCGCGACACGGTGGGCGCCTACGCGCTCAGCGAATCATCCTCGGGGAGCGACGCGTTCGGCCTCTCCACGCGCGCCGTGGAGGACGGCGACGAGTTCGTCCTGAACGGCTCCAAGCTGTGGATCACGAACGGCGCCGAGGCCGGCGTCTACGTCCTGTTCGCCACCGTCGACCCGGAGGCCGGCTATCGCGGGATCACGGCTTTCCTCGTCGAGCGCGAGACGCCGGGATTCTCGGTCGGGAAGAAGGAGGACAAGCTGGGGATCCGCGCCTCGTCGACGACCGAGCTTCTGCTCGACGACTGCCGCGTCCCCGCGGCGAACGTCCTGGGCGAGGTCGGCAAGGGCTACAAGGTGGCCATCGAGACGCTGAACGAGGGGCGGATCGGGATCGGGGCCCAGATGATCGGCTGCGCGCAGGGGGCGCTCGACGCCGCTCTGGGCTACGTCCAGGAGCGCGAGGCGTTCGGCAAGCCGGTGGCCGAGTTCCAGGGGGTCCAGTTCGAGCTCGCGCAGGCCGCTACCGAGCTGGAGGCGGCGCGGCTCCTGGTGTACAACGCGGCCCGGCTCAAGGACGCCGGCCGGCCGTTCCTGCGCGAGGCCGCCATGGCCAAGCTGTTCTCGTCCCAGGTCGCCGAGCGGGTGACGAGCGCGGCCGTCGAGCTGTACGGCGGCTACGGTTACACGAAGGACTACCCGGTCGAGAAGTACTACCGTGACGCCAAGATCGGGAAGATCTACGAGGGGACCAGCAACATGCAGCTCCAGACGATCGCCAAGACGCTCCTGCGATGAGCGCCGGCCGCTCGGCTACGGGGCGAGAACGGTGATCGAGGCCGCCGCGGTGTCGTTCGAGGCGCCGTCGTCGGTCTGATCGGACGACACGCTGGCCGAGTTGACGATCGTCGCCGCCACCGTCACGCTGGCCGTCCACGTCATCCCCTGGAACTCGGCCGTGATGGTGGCCGTCCCGTCCCCCTCGGCGGTGACGAACCCCGCCCCGTCGACCGAAGCGACCGAGGGCGCGTTTGAGGTCCAGCGGATCGGCTGATCGCCGCCGATGTCGCCGATGTCGCCCGGCAGGGCGAGCTGCTGTCGCGCGCCGACGGCCAGCAGGACGGGATTCGTCGGGACCAGGCTGCCTGCCGGCCCGCCGGTCGGGCTGAAGGGCCCCACACCGGTGCATGCCGAGGTGGCCGCGACGAGCGCCGCGAACGCCAGGCTCCTGAGGGCCGTGCTCGGTCTCATGGGCTCGCTCCCGTGGTCGAGTTGACGGTCGCCGTGATGGCCAGAGTCGCGCTCTGCCCGACGTCCAGCGATCCCACCGTCCAGATCCCGGTCGAGCTCGCGTAGGATCCCTGGCTGGCGGACGACGAGACGAACATCAGCCGCGGCGGGAGCTGGTCGGTCACCCGGACGCCGGTCGCGGCGTCGGGTCCGTTGTTGACGACGCGCACGGTGAACACCACCGTCTCGCCGGCCTTCGGGCGCGCCTTGTCGACCGTCATCGACACGGCCAGATCGGCGTTCTCGCCGCCTCCACCGCCACCGCCGCCCGAGGTGAACGTGACCGTCGCCGAGGCGGCGATCTGGGTCCCGTTCAGCGTACCGCGGACGGTGGCCGTGGTCGGCGTGGTGGACGACGTCAGCGTGGCCCGGTAGGTGCCGTTGCCGAGGTCGGTGACGGCGCTCAGGGTGCCCGCGGTCGTGTTCAGGGCGACCGTCGCGCCGCCCGTCGTCAGGTCGTTCCCGGCGGCGTCCTTGAGCTGGACCGTGATCGTCGAGGTGCTCGCTCCGTCGGCGACAATGGAAGTGGGCGACGCAGTGATCGTCGTCGTGGCCGCGCTCGGCGGTCCCGGCAGGACCTGGAACGCGGCGCTCGTCGCCGGGCTGGCGCCGGAAGCCGTCGCGACCAGCCTGTACCCGTTGCCCGGCTTGTCGAGGCGCAGGTTGGAGAAGGTGACGATCCCGTTCACCGGCGTCACGGTGACGGTCCCCGAGAGCGTGGCGCCGCCCGGATTGGCTCCGAGGGCGATCGTGATCGGGTCGCTGAAGTCGGTGACCACGCCCCCTTGCCCGTCGGTCACGCGGACGACGACCGCCGGGGAGATCGCCGCGCCGACGGCGACCGCCGTGGGCTGAACCTGGAACTCGAGCTGGTCGGTGGTCGAGGCGGAGGTGAAGACGACCGCCGTCGAGCTGGCGATCGAGGCGCCGTTCACCGTTCCGGTGACGGTCGCCGTGCCGGGGACGGTCGAGGAGCGCAGCGTGGTCGAGTACGTGCCGTCTCCGTTGTCGACGACCGGGCTCAGGCTGCCGAGCGTCGTCTGCAGGACGACGTTGTCCCCGCCGGACGTGAGCTCGTTGCCGAACGCGTCCTTCAGGAACACGGTCACCGCGGCCGTGCTCGAGCCGTCGGCCGGGATCGAGTGCGGGTCGGCTTCGATCCGCGAGTTGGCGCCGACCCCCGGACCGGGCACCACCTGGAAGGCCTGGCTCACGTCACCGGCCAGCCCGCCACCCTCCGCGGCCAGCGTGTACCCGCTGCCGGCCTTGTTCAGCCGCAGGTTGTTGAACGTCGCCACGCCGTTGGACGCCGTAGCCGTCAGCGTCCCGGTCAGCGTGCCGCCGGCGGGATTCGACGCGAGGGAGATCGTCACCTGGCCGTTGAAGCCCGTGACCGTGTTGTTGTTGCTGTCGACGGCGCGCACGGTCACCGGCGGCGAGATCGCCGAGCCGGCCTCGGTGGTCGACGGCTGCTGCTGGAACCGCAGGACGGCCGCGCCGCCCGCGACGTACGTCACCTGCGCCGTGTCGGAGATCAGGTTGCCGTTGATCCGCGCGCTGACCGTGACCGTTCCCGCCGTCGTCGACGAGGTGAGCGTCGCGGTGTAGGTCCCGTTGCCGTTGTCGGTCACGGAGCCCAGCGAGCCGCCGGGGGGTGGGGAGGACAACGACAGCGTCACCGTCCCGCCGCTCGATGTGAGGTTGTTGCCGAACGCGTCCTTGAGCCGGACCGTGATCGTCGACGTGTTCATGCCGTTGGCCGTGATCGTCCCGGGGCTCGCGTCGACGGTCGAGGTGCCCGTGGCCGGCGTCCCCGGAGTGACGTTGAACGCGTTGGAATTGACCGGTGATCCGACGGACGCCGTCGCGCGCAGCGCGTAGCCGTTACCGGTCTTGTCGATCGACAGGTTGCCGAACGTGGCCACGCCGTTCGACGCGGCTACCGTCAACGTCCCGCTCAAGGTCCCTCCCGAGGGGTTGGTGCCGAGGGAGATGGTGACGTTCCCGTTGAAGTTGGTCGCCGTGTTGTTCGACGCGTCCACGGCGCGAACCGTCACGGCGGGAGTGATCGAGGCTCCGGCCTGCGTGTTCGACGGCTGCTGCAGGAACTGGATCCCCGTCGCAGCGCCGGCGGTGATGTTGAAGGGGTTGCTCGTGGCCCCCGTCTTGCCCGGGCTGTTGGCCGTCAACGTGTATCCATTCCCTGCCTTGTCGATCGAGAGGTTGCTGAACGTGGCGACGCCGTTGACGGCAGCGACCATCTTCGTGCCGGAGAGCGTCCCGTTGCCGGGTGGATTCGTCCCGATCGCGATCGCGACCGTGCCGTTGAAGTTCGTATCGAGCTGGTCGCCACTGTCCAGTGCACGCACGGTGATGGCCGGGCTCATCGTCTGCCCGGCGGGCGTCGACGACGGCGGCTGCTGGCCGAACACGAGGTGCGTGGCCGCTCCGACGGTGATGTTGAACGCCGGGCTCACGACGCTGCTCACCCCCGAGCTCGCCGCGATCAGCGTGTAACCGTTGCCAGTCTTGTCGATCTTGAGGTCGTTGAACGTCGCCACCCCGGCCACGGGAGTCTGGTTGGTCGTCCCCGTCAAGATCCCGCCAGGGCCTGCATTGTTCTGGATGGCGATCGTCACGGTGTGCCCCGCGCCGGCGAAGTTCGAGTCCAGGTTGTCGAACTGATCCAGGGCGCGGACCGTTACGGCCGGCGTGATCGACGCTCCGGCCGGCGTGTTGGTCGGGACCTGCCCGTAGACCAGGTGGTTGGCCGCGGCCGGCGTGATGTTGAACGTGTTGCTCGCGGGGGTCGCCGTCAGCCCGCTCGCCGTCGCGCCCAGCCGGTAGCCGGTTCCCGACTTGTTGATCGAGAGGTTGCTGAACGTGGCGACGCCGGCCGAGGCCCCGACCGTGGTCGTGCCGGAAAGCGTCCCGCCCCCCGGATTGGTGCTGATCGAGGCGGTGACGTTCCCGGTGAAGTTCATCGCGACCTGGTTCGCCGCATCTAGCGCCTGGACGGTGACCGCGGGCGTGATCGAGTTCCCGGCTTGGGTGTTCGTGGGCTGCACGCCGAACACGAGGTGGTTCGCTGTGATGTTGAACGCGCTGCTGGTGGCCGCGGTCAGCGCCGGGCTGGACGTCGCCTGGAGCGTGAAGCCGTTTCCGGCGCGGTTGATCGTCAGGGTGCTGAACGTAGCGACGCCATTGACGAAGGCGACGCCGCTGGTCGTTCCGCCCAGCGTCGCCCCACCGCTCGGATCGTTGGCGATCGTGATCGTGGCAGTCCCCGAGAAGGTCGTGATCGTAGTCCCGCCCGAGTCCGTCGCTCGCGCGGTCACGGTGAAGGCCGACCCCGACGTGGCCGTGGCCGGCACCGTGCCGAAGCGCAGCTCGGTCGCCGTCGGCGGGGCGGTGATGTTGAACGCGTTGCTCGTCGCCCCGGTGAGGCCCGTCGCGCTAACCGTCAGCGTGTAGCCGTTCCCGGCGTTGTCGATCGACAGGTTGCCGTACGTGAGGACGCCGGCGGCCGCCGGCCTCGTGAGATTTCCCGGAGGAGCCAGAGTTCCACCCGCCGGGTTCGTACCGATCGCGATCGTGATGTTCCCGGTGAAGCTCGTGTCCACGGTCGTCCCGTCCGCGCCGACGGCCGCGACCTTCACCCCCGGCGTGATGGTGGAGCCGGCCTGCGTGTTCGAGGGCTGGACCTGGAAGACGAGCTGAGTCGCCGTGAACGTAACCTGCGCGTTGCCGGTGATGTTGTTGCCGTTGACCGTGCCGCTGATCGTCGCTACGCCGGAAGCCGTCGACGTGATCGTGGCGGTGTAGGTGCCGTTGCCGACGTCGGTGACGGCGCTGAGCGTGCCGAGCGTAGTATTCAGAACCACGGTGTCGCCGCCAGTACCGGTAGGAACACCCAGAAGGGTTGCGGTGACGGTGATGGTGGACGTGGTCGTTCCGTCCGCTTTGACACTCGTGGGTGCGGCGGAGATCGTGCCACCGTCGGCGAGCTGGGCCCAGAGCTTGCCACCAGGAACGGCGAGCAGGGCGAGCAGCCCGAGGGCGCAAGCCACACGGGCGCCCAGGCGATGGGGAGCCGGGACGGACATGCGACGTTCAAACATAACTCTCCGAGGACGCGCGCGCAGTGGAATTGACCCTCCGCAGGGCGGCTCTTACACTGGTGATTCCACGATGAGAAACCCACTTCCCGGCGTGTGTCGTTTGATTACCTCGAAGGTGGCAGCGCGGTTCCGCACCACGGTCGGAGTGACCAGCTTCGCCCTGTTCGCGCTGTGCGGCGCCCGGCCCGCGTTCGGCCAGGTCCCGGCGCAGTCCGTCCCGCCGTGGGAGTTCAACGTCCACGCGGCCGCCCTGCGCGAGAACCTGTTCGAGCAGGGCGGCAACGGGATCCTGGCCGGCGCGCGGCTGATGCGCTTCACCGGCAGTGGCCTCGGCTTCGGTGGAAACTTCGACTGGGTCAGCCCGCACGACGTCGAGCTCTCGCGGCCGGCCGGCACCACGGCGTCGCTCGGACTGCTCCTGGTCAGCGCCGAGATGGACTACGCGTTCCCGATCTCCGACCGCGGGCGATTCTTCGTCGGAGGCGGCTACGGCATCGCGCGGACGAACCTGAGCGGGCTGCCCGCGGGGAGCGGGATCACGAGCTCGAGCACGGGTTCCCTGATCCCGGTGGGGGCCGGCTTCAAGATCTTCAACCGCTCGCAGAACCCGACCTGGGGCATTCGCTTCGACGTGCGCGACAACATCGTCATGGTCGATACCAGCGACGACGCGGCCGGGACGAGCGGTCTCGAGCCGCGCAGCAACATCGAGGTATCGGGCGGGATCTCGTTCACCTTCGGCGGTGCCCGGCCCGCCGCGACGCCGATTCGCCCGCGGACGCAACGGCCCACGCCCGCGCCGCTCCCCGAGACCCGGGACCAGGATCGGGACGGGGTTTCGGACCAGGACGATCGCTGCGCCAACACTCCCAGCGGAGCGGAGGTCGACGCGCGCGGCTGTCCGAAGCCGAGCGACATCGACCACGACGGGATCGCCGACGCCGACGACCGGTGTGCGAACACGCCGGCCGGCGTGCGCGTCGACGAGACGGGCTGCCCGTTCGTCGAGGCGCCACCGGTGATCGAGGAGCCGGGCGAGCAGAAGCCGGGCGAGGAGAAGCCCGCCGAGCAGCCTCCCGTCGAGCAGCCCCCCGCCGAGAAGCCTGCCGAGGCCGTCCCCGCGGGGCCGGCCGCGGGCGGCGAGGCGTGCGCGGACGGGCGGGCGTGGTACACCAGTCGCGCGGCGATCACGGTCGGCGGCCGCGCCTGGCTGCGGAGCGGGGAGCCCGAGCCCATCACTCGCGGCAATCTGGTCGAGGCGGGGATCTACGACGGCGTGACGGCGTATGCC
>CAZCZH010000043.1:0-2938 GCA_964502985.1 uncultured Gemmatimonadales bacterium | reverse complement strand
ATGCCAGCGCGTTCGCCAAGAAGCCATACGACTTCCTGTGGATCCCGTTGTGCGATCCGAGCGGGTACTACCAGGGGTACGAGCCGCGCGAGTAATCGCCATCGCACCACGCTTGCGGTCGCCTCGAATACGCACATAGGTTTGCCAGGCCGTCGATCAGAACTCTCGCGATAGCGTGTGGCGACCATGGCGACCGCTCCTCCCCCAGAGCTGTCCCGTCTGCTCGAATCCTCCACAGGCGAAGACCGCGATGCGGCTTGGGCCGCGTTCCTGGGACATCGCCACTTCGTTCGAGATCGGGGGTTTGAGCCAGTGCGGGTTCTGACGATCTGAAAGCGTGTCGTTCTAGGCCGCGGAAGCCTCGGGAGATCGCACGCGTGGCCTCCGTGCGTCGTGCCTCGTCGCCGTCTATCGTTCCACCTCATGCCCGAAGCCGATCCCAGGCCCGCCACGCGGATCGCGATGTGGTCCGGGCCGCGGAACATCTCGACGGCGCTCATGCGCTCGTGGGGCGTGCGTGCCGACACGGCGGTCGTCGACGAGCCGTTCTACGCCCATTACCTGCTCGCCACGGGTACCGACCACCCGGGACGCGACGAGGTGATCGCGGCCCACGAGACGGACTGGCGCGTCGTGGCCGAGGAGCTGACCGGCCCCGTGCCCGGCGGGCGCGCGATCTTCTACCAGAAGCACATGGCGCACCACCTCCTGCCCGACATGGAGGGCGACTGGCTGGAGCGCCTGACCCACGCCTTCCTGATCCGCGAGCCGGGCGCCATGCTGACGTCGCTGCTGGCGGTGACGCCGGCCGCCGGGCTCGAGGATACGGGGCTCCCCCAGCAGCGGGCGCTGTTCGAGCGCGTCCGCGAGCGCACCGGGCGCGTCCCGCCGGTCGTCGACGCGCGTGACGTCCTCGAGAACCCGCGCGGGCTCCTGTCCGCGCTGTGCGCGGCGCTGGAGGTCCCGTTCGACCTGGCGATGCTGTCGTGGGAGCCGGGCCCGCGCGAGACGGACGGCGTGTGGGCCCCCCACTGGTACGCGGTTGTCGAGGCCTCGACCGGTTTCGGGCCGTACCGGCCGAAGGCCGCCGCCGTCCCCCCGGGGCGCCAGGAGCTGCTGGACGCCTGCCGCGAGATCTACGACGATCTCTACGACCACCGCCTTACGGCCGACTGACGACTTTCGCAGGGAGGAGCCCGTGCTCCAGACGTTCGACGAGCGCAATCGGGACCTGGTCGTCAACGTCGGCGGCCGGCTCGCCCATCGCGACGAGGCCGGGGTGTCGCCGTTCGACAGCGCCGTCCAGGGGGGCGACGCCGTATGGGAGGGGCTGCGGCTCTACGACGGGCGGATCTTCAAGCTCGAGGAGCACCTCGACCGGCTGCGCAACTCGGCGAAGGCGCTGGCTTTCGAGTCGATCCCGTCGCGCGACGAGATCGTGGAGGAGATCCGACGCACCCTCGAGGCGAACGACATGCGGGACGGGGTCCACATCCGGCTGACCCTGACCCGCGGCGTCAAGATCACGAGCGGGATGGACCCCCGGCTCAACCAGTCCGGCCCGACGCTCATCGTCCTGGCGGAGTTCAAGGCGCCGGTCTACGACAATTCCGGGATTCGGCTCGCGACGAGCTCGATCCGCCGCTTCCCGCCGGACTGCCTGGATCCCAAGATCCACCACGCCAACCTGCTGCAGTCGATCCTGGCCAAGATCGAGGCCAACGCGGCGGGCGCGGACGACGCCCTGATGCTCGACCGGGACGGCTTCGTCGCGGAGACCAACGCGACCCACGTGTTCGTGGTCGAGGGGGTGCGCGTGGCCACCGGCACGACGCGCGCCTGCCCGGAGGGGATCACCCGCGCGACGGTCCTCGAGCTGTGCGCCGAGAATGGCGTCGAGCACGAGGTACGGGACCTGTCGCTGACCGACGTGTACCGCGCCGACGAGGCTTTCTGCACGGGGACGATGGGCGAGCTGGCGCCGATCGTCGAGGTCGACGGGCGGACGATCGGCGACGGAGGGGAGGGACCCGTAACGCGCCGTCTGAGCGAGCTGTACCGCGCCGCGACCGCCGCGGGCGGAACACGCGTCGTGGGCGACTGAGCGTGCCGCGGGCCGCCGTCCTGCCGGCGCCCGGCCGCCCGATCGAGGTGCGGGATCTGCCCGCGCCGCGCCTCGAGTCCAGCGCCATGCTTCTCGAGACGATCCATTCCGAGGTGTGCGGCACGGACGTCCACCTGCGCCACGGGCGGCTGGCCGGCGTGCCGTACCCGATCGTGCCGGGGCACGTCTCGGTGGGCCGTGTGGCGGAGCGGGCCGGCGCGCCGCGCGACATCGACGGGCGCCCGTTCGAGGTCGGCGACGTGGTCACGTTCCTCGACGTCCACGAGACGTGCGGTGCGTGCTGGTACTGTCTGGTGGCGAAGCAGTCGACGCGCTGCCCTCATCGCAGGGTGTACGGGATCACGTACTCCGCGGACGAGGGTCCCCTCGGCGGCTGGAGCGAGGCGATCTGGCTGAAGCCCGGCGTCCGCGCGATCCGGCTCCCCGAGGGCGTCACGCCGGCGCGCTGGATCGCCGCCGGCTGCGGCCTGCCGACGGCGCTCCACGCGATCGACCGGGCCGGGATCCGCCTCGGCGACACGGTCGCCGTCCAGGGCGCCGGGCCCGTGGGGCTGAACGCGGCGATCCTGGCGAGACTCTCCGGCGCGGGGCGCGTCGTCGTGCTGGGCGATCCCGCGGCGCGCCTCGAGGCGGCGCGGGCGTTCGGCGCGGACGTCACGATCCCCGTGGGCTCGACGTCGCCCGAGGAGCGCGTGGAGGCGGTGCGCGCCGAGACGGGAGGCCGCGGCGCCGACGTGACGTTCGAGGCGACGGGCGTCCCGTCGGCAGTCGTCGAGGGGATGCGCATGACGCGCGACGGCGGCCGGCTGGTCG
>CAZCZH010000042.1:0-14897 GCA_964502985.1 uncultured Gemmatimonadales bacterium | reverse complement strand
AGGCGGGCGAGGTTTTTTTTTTTGGCCTCTCCTGGGGCTCTCAGCCGGGCCCGGTCGAGGTCCAGCAGGAACGCCCGCCAGTCGCCGTCCGGGCCGCGCCGCAGGAACAGGTTCTCGAGGTTGAGGTCGGGATGGTCGAGCCCGGCCGCGTGGGCCCGGCCGACCGTCTCGCCGGCCGCCTCGAGGCCCGCAGCGCGCTCGGCCCCGGACCACGCTCCGGGCGCCAGCAGGCCCGCCAGGCCGTGCCCCGGCTCGAGCCACTCCGTGGCCAGGTCGGCCCGGTAGCCGGGGCGCGCCGGCATGACCACGGCCGCCAGCACGCGCGGCGTGGGTACGCCCGCCGCGCGGAGCGCGACGCTCACGGACAGCTCGCAAAACGGGCGCGGCTCGGTGTCCAGATAGCGGTCGCCGAGCAGCGGGGCCATCCACCCGCCACGCCGGTAGTGGCGGATCGCGGCCCGCTCGGGCCCCAGGCGGATCCCGAACACGGGCCCCCGCCCGGCCGAGAGCCTGCGCTCGGCGCGCGGCGCGGCCCACCTCGCGAGGCTCGGAGCCTCGGCCAGGGCCTCCCGGACGGCGTCGGCCACGGACTCGGCGGCGATGACGTCGCGCCCTTCCTGGCGCCAGCCCCGGTACCCGGGCGGCGAGGCCCGTGCGCCCCGCGTCACGGCACCTGCCCGCTGACGAACGCGTTGACCAGGCGGTCGATCGTGGCCGTGGCCAGCGAGGCTCCGGCCGCGCCCGTCTGGTTGACGATCACGCTGAACGCATAGCGCCGCCCGCCGAGCGTCGTCAGGAAGCCGGACAAGGAGTACACGTTCTCGATGTAGCCCGTCTTGGCGTGGATCCGCCCCTCGCCCGCCGTGTTGACGAAGCGTCGGGCGAGCGAGCCGCTGCGCCCGGCGACGGGCAGGGACGCCGCCCACGCCTCGCCGGCCGGCCGGCGGGCCATGCCGCGCAACAGGTCGACGACGGCGCGTGGCGTGACCAGGTTCACGCTCGACAGGCCGGACGCGTCGCGCAGAAGGAACGCCGTCGTGTCGACCCCCAACCGGGCCAGCGTTTCCCGCTCGACGTCGAGGCCGGCGGCCCATGATCCCTGGCCGGCGACCTCCTTGCCGAGCGTCTTGACGAGCTGCTCGGCGTGCCAGTTCTGGCTGCGCCCGTTGATGGCCTCGACGTCGCGGGACAGCGGAGGCGAGACGTGGGCCGCGAGGGCCACGGTATCGCCGGCCGCGACGGGGGACCCCGCGTCGTCGGAGACGGTCCGCGTTTCGCCGATGACGTCGATCCCGCGCGCCGCGAGGACGTCGCGGAACACGGCCCCGGCGTAGCCCGCCGGGTCGACGACGGCGAAGTACTCGGTACGCTTGCCGGCGTCGAGGGGCAGCGAGCCGTACGCCACGACGTGGTTCGTCCCCGGGTCGCGCGTCAGGTCGAACGTATTCGTCGAGCCCGCGGGTCCGGTCGTGGCGCGGTTGTCGAGGGACCAGAAGGAGGTCTCCGGCTGGCCCGCCACGCGCGGCGGCTGACCGGCCCGGGCGGCGGGCATGATCTCGAAGTCGATCGAGTTGTCGTTGAATCCCAGCGCGCCGACCGGAGCGGCGTACCACCACAGGAGGTCGTAGCCGGCCCAGTCGCCGCGCACGTGATCGGCGTCCCAGTACGACTCGTCGGCCAACAGCCGACCCGTCACGCGACGCAGCCCGCGAGTGGCGAGAGAGTCGGCCAGCTCCTCGAAGATCGCGGTCCGCGAGTCGGCGAATCGCGCCGACAGGTTCGGATCGCCGCGGCCGTACAGGACGAGGTCGCCGTCGAGCGCGCCGTCGGGCCCGATCGGCGCCGTCCCGTAGACCGACGTGCGCCAGGCGAAATCCGGCCCCAGCCGCTCGAGGCCGACGGCCGTCACGACGAGCTTGAGGTTGCTGGCCGGCTCGAAGTAGCGATCGGCGTGATGCAGCGCGAGCCAGCGCCCGGCGTCCAGATCGTAGACGGCGATCCCCCAGTGGGCGCGCTCGAGGGGCGGCGGAATCGCGTTCTCCAGCCAGATCGGCCGGGCATCGCCGGTTTCGACGGTGGCGCCACCGGGGCTCTGGCCGACGTCGCGCGCGGCGCTCCGGCCGCGGGCCGAGGCGCACCCCGCCACGACCAGCGCCAGGACGATCCGCGCGGCGCGCTGGCCCGTCACTCGGCGAGACGCGCGCGCAGGGCGTAATACAGGAGTGGGATCATGATCTCGTGGTGGCCGGTCAGGTGGACTCCCCGGCCGCCCTCCAGAACCGGCCGACCGATGACGTTCACGTCGGGACGGTAGTGGCGCAGCATGTCGAAGTCGGCCGCGGTGAAGTCGCGGATCGGAGACCCCAAATGGCGGGCGACGTTGAGCGCCTTGACGAACACCTCGGGCAGGATCACGGCCGAGCCGAAGTTGGCCACGATGCCGCCCGCGTGCAGCCCAACCAGTCCGGCCGCCAGGATGCGGAAGTCGCGATGGCTGGCGGCGCCCAGCGCCGCTCCGTCGAACGCCGGATGCTGGTGGGTGATCTCGGCACCCAGCGCGGCGTGCACCGTCACAGGCACCCCGACCCGCCAGGCGCGGGCCAGCAGGCTCAGGTCGGCGTGCGGGACGGCCGGATCGCGGGTTTCGAGCCAGCGCCCGAGCGCCTCGCCACAGCCCAGCCCCTCGGCGGCCGCAGCGCCGACGGCCTCGGCCATCCAGCGCGCCGTCTCGTCGACCAGCCCGAACGAGCCGTCGGCGAGATTCTCGGCGACATCCTCCGAGGTCTCGCCGAAGCAGGCGATCTCGAAGTCGTGGATGGCGGTCGCGCCGTTGAACGCGAGGTGCGTGATCCAGCCCCGATCGATGGCATCGACGAGGAACGGCGAGCAGCCCGTCTTGACGACGTGACCGCCGCACATGACGACGACCGCGCGGCGGTCCCGCACGGCCTCGGCCCAGCGGTCGACGACGAGCCGGAAGTCGGCCGCCGCGAGGAGGTCGGGCAGGGCCGCGACGAGAGCCTCGACACCGGCCGGGGCGCGCTCCAGCACCTCGCCGAACTGAGCCACCGATACCTTGTTCCGTCGCCGGGCGAAGGGCAGGGGCGAGACGTCGCCGAGATCGGCCGCGTCGTATCGAGAAGGCACCGTGGATGGGGGTCGTGGGTCACGTGGAGCGCGGCCCGTCCGGCCGCGAACCGGTCAGTGTGCGGAATCTATCGGGCGGCCCTTCTCGTAGTCAACGAGCTCGGCCTGGAACGATCCCACCCCGACCTTGCTCGAGATGCGCACCGGCACATGCCGCGAGTCGGCCGTGACCCAGATGCGGTTCTCGCCGCCCTTCTTGAACACGCCGCTGTTGGTCTTGAAGTCGAGATCCAGGACGTACGCGTCGAAAGCCCCCGCGGGGACCTTGACGCGCTCCTTCTTGAGGACCTCGACCCGCAGCGGGTTGTTCTTCGGATCGGCCGCGTTGTGCAGCTCGAACGTGGCGCCCGGCTTCAACGGAAGGAGCCGGATGTAATAGATCATGGCCAGCTCGTCGACGGCGTGCGGGCTCGTCGGGACCTCGTCGCCGTCCCGCTCGATGCGTACCTGACGCTGCTGGTCGAAGCGGTAGTCGCGGACCCGCTCCTTGTCGTTCTCGACGGAGTTCTTGCGGTAGCGTAGCGACCGGAACCGCTCGGCGTCGAACCACGACTCTTCACGCGAGTCGAGTTCGTACAGCAGCGATACGGCGCGATTCGTCTCGGCGGTCGAGACGAGGTGGTACGCCGGGCGCCCCTGATATGTCACCAGGTCGTCGACCTGGATCTCCATCGTTCCGGCCGGCAGGAGGCCGTAGCTCACACTGTACCGAAGCCGCTCGCCGGGGCGGAACGGCACCTCGGCCGTGCGGGGCCGGGTCTGGGCCGGCACCGGGCGGGCCGGAACGGCGGGCGCGGCGAGCGTCGCCAGGGCGAGGATCAGGATCGTGCGCTTCATCATCGATTGATACGACCGGGAATGGCGCAATGTTCCGGGAAAAGCTCCGCCGGGCCTCGGCCGGTCAGGCCGGCGAGACGCGGTCCACGCGACCGGTCAGCGCGAGCTGCCCGCGCGTGGCGCGCCCGAAGCGGTGTCGCGAGACGCGGCTCCGGATGTCGTAGCGGCACTCGACGGGGACCTCGGCGAACGTCGGATGAAGGCGGCCCAGCCGCAGGAGCAGCTCGACGTTGGCCGCGCCGTCCCGCGTCGTCACGAGTTCCTCCTGGAACGAGTCGATGGCTCGCTTCAACGTGCCCACCCGGTAGGCGCGGAACGTGGACGTGTAGTCGCTGACGTCGGCCAGGGGCATGACCGCG
The DNA here is from genome assembly GCA_964502985.1 of uncultured Gemmatimonadales bacterium. Classification (GTDB taxonomy): domain Bacteria; phylum Gemmatimonadota; class Gemmatimonadetes; order JACCXV01; family JAHWKZ01; genus CAZCZH01. The sequence continues at coordinate 10,554 of CAZCZH010000042.1, read as the reverse complement.
CGCAGGACGGTGGTCACGATCCGCCCGCTCGCTCGGGCGCCGAGGGGCATCCCCTCGACCCGGCTCTCGGCGTGGCTCCGGGCCCCGATCACGACGTCGGCCCCGGCTTCGATCTCACGCACCATGTCGGGGACGGCCTCCGGAGACCACGAGAAGTCGGCTTCCAGCGTGATCGCGATGTCCCGTTCCGGATACTGGGACAGGCGGACGGCTTCGCGGACCAGGCGGTCGAGAGCCGGTCCGAGGCCGCGGTTCTCGGCGTGTCGCAGGACCTTGGTCGGGAGAAACCGGCGGTAGCGCTCGGCTACGTCGCCTGTCTCGTCGTGCGAGCCGTCGTCCAGCACGATCGCGACGTAGTCGCGGCGCACGTCCTCCATGACCTGCCGGATCTTGTACAGCAGCAGGCCGAGCGTGCCTTCCTCCTCGTAGGCCGGGATCAGAAAGAAGACCATGCGCCCAAGATACCCGCCCGGGGCCCGCGGGTCGAACGGCCGATTAAACGCGATCCGGAGTGGCGGCGTCTAGAAGGAGCGCGCCCGGGGTTGACAGGACGGCCGGAGTATGCTAGAAAAATAGCACTGCGTGCTAAAAACGCAGCACCCGGATGGCCGGCCCCTCGACGCGGGAGGATCCGATGAACGCCACTCGATCGAGCCCGTATCCCGACCTCAGCCGCCGAGAGCGGCAGATCATGGACGTCGTGTACCGCCTGGGACGGGCCGCCGCGGCGGACGTCCGCGACAACCTGCCCGATCCGCCGAGCTACTCGGCCGTGCGCGCCATGCTGCGCATCCTCGAGGACAAGGGGCACCTGGCGCACGTCAAGGAGGGACAGCGCTACGTGTATCGGGCGACCGTACCCGTGGAGACGGCGCGGCGCTCGGCGCTCCGGCGCATGCTCTCGACGTTCTTCGACGACTCGCTCGAGGAGGCCGTTGCAACGTTGCTCGACGTGACTTCGTCCAACCTGACCGACGAAGAGCTCGAACGTCTGGCCAGGATGATCCAACGAGCCCGGGAGGAGGGACGCTAGCGTGACGGGATTGATGTTCGGCCTGGCGATCAAGGGGACGTTCGTGATCGGCTTGACAGGCCTGGTGGCGGCCCTCTGCCGGGGTCGCTCGGCGGCGACCCGCCACCTGGTGTGGACCTGCGGCCTGGCGTCGCTCGCCGCCCTGCCGGCGCTGGCGGCGGTCGTGCCGCGGATCGCGCTGCCGATCCTCGCGCCGGTCGCTCCGGCGACGGCTGGCCCGGCGCGGGCGGGAGGGCTGGACTGGACGACGTGGGCCGCGCGCGCGTGGATGGCCGGCGCGATCGTCGGCCTGGCCGGCCTCGTCGTCGGACGGCTCCGCGTGGCGTGGCTGTCGCGCACCGCCGAGGCGCCCGGGCGTGGCACGCTGGTGGCGCTGGCGACGCTGGCCTGCGGACGGCTCGACGTGTCGCGACCAGTGACGGTCTTGACGAGCCGCCGGACGAGCCTGCCGATGACGTGGGGCGTCCTGCGGCCGGTCGTGATGCTCCCGGCGGACGCCGAGAGGTGGCCCGAGGCGCTCCAGCGCGACGTCCTGCTCCACGAGCTGGCACACGTCAAGCGCCACGACTCGGCGACCCAGGGCGTGGCGCGGCTGGCGGGGGCGATCCACTGGTTCAACCCCCTCGTGTGGCTCGCCGCGCGGCGCTTCCGGCTGGAGCGCGAGCGGGCCTGCGACGACCACGTCCTGGCGGCCGGCGCCCGGCCGTGCGACTACGCCACTCACCTGCTGGCGATCGCCCGCGAGGTGCGGCCCGCGGACTGGACCGCCCTGGCCGTGGGCCTGGCGCGCCGCTCGGACCTCGCCGAGCGCCTGACGGCGCTGCTCGACGGCAGCCGGCGCAGAGCCGTGGTCTCGCGGCGCCTGACGCTGGCGGCGGCGGCCGGCGCGGCCTTCGTCGTCGTGCCGCTCGTCGCCCTCGCGCCGGTCGAGCCCGAGCCGGCGCCGTCCGTGGCGTGGGTCCTGACGCCCGACGCGCAGGTCGTGGCACCCCCGCCGAGCGCCAACGCCGGAGTCGCGGAGCACGCCCGGCGCGCGACGCCGCGTGCAGCCACGCCCGAGGCCGCCCCGCGGCGGCCCCGCCCGCACTCGCGGGACGCGGCGACGAAGAAGACGGCTGGTCGAGCGTTGGCCCGGCCTTCGTCGACGAAGGGCCGGCCAGCCTCGACCACCCCCTCCCCCGGAGCGGTCGAGAGCCACGGTTCGTCGATCGGGATCGTCGATGCGGTCGACGCCGTGTCGCTCCGCCGGACGGCGCCCGTAACGGTCGTCCGACGGTCCGATTCGAAGAGCTCGAGTTGTTCGGAGAGCGGAGTGGAGGGGCGCGGCGGGAGCCCGTCCGGGATCCCGGTCCGCTCGACCCAGTACCGGATCGCGTCCACTGATCGAACCGACGCGACGCCCTAGACCAGGCCGCGACGTGGTCGCGGGAGGCGATTTCGCCATGCGGCAGGCATCCCTATCGCGGTTGAGTCTGACAACTTTATTTGTATGCTGTCTGTGGCTGGCGACGTCCGCCCTGAGCGGCCCGCCGGCGCGCCGCCCGCCGCGGTCGGACGACCGGCGGATCACCGCCGTGCGCGTCGGCCGGGCGACGCCCCACATCGACGGGCGCCTGGACGACGCGGCGTGGCGCGAGGCGCGCTGGGTATCGGATTTCACCCAGAAGGAGCCCGATCAGGGCCGGCCAGCGACCCTGCGCACTGAGGTCGCTCTGGTGTACGACGACGACGCGCTGTACATCGGCGCGCGGATGGCTTCCGCCGGTCGCCACCAGATCGCCTCCCAGATGACGCGCCGCGACGAGCCCGGGAACACGGAGCGCCTGATCGTCTCGCTCGACACGTACCACGACCACCGAACGGCGTACAGCTTCGCACTGACGGCGGCCGGTGTGCGGATCGACTACTTCCACCCGATCGACAACGAGTACGAGCGCGACTTCACGTTCGACGCCGTATGGGAGGCGCAGACGGACGTCGGCGAGGATGGTTGGACGGCCGAGATCCGGATCCCGTTCAGCCAGCTCCGCTTCAGCAAGGCCGACGAGCAGGTGTGGGGAATCAACCTCAACCGTTGGATCCCGGCCATCAACGAGGACGACTTCTGGGTCGTCGTCCCGCGTGAGACGACGGCCTGGTCTTCGCGATTCGGCGAGCTGGTCGGGATCCGCGGGATCCGTCCCTCCCGGCGCATGGAAATCGTCCCGTACGTGGCCAGCGAGGCGCGCCGGACGAGCGACGGCCTGCTCGACCGCGACGACCCGTTCCACGACGCGACCGACGTGGACGCGCGGGCGGGCGTGGATTTCAAGATGGGCCTGGGCCCGAACCTGACCCTGGACGCGGCATTGAACCCCGACTTCGGCCAGGTGGAGGCCGACCCCGCCGAGGTCAACCTGACCGCATTCGAGACGGTGTTCGAGGAGCGGCGCCCGTTCTTCACCGAGGGCAGCCAGAACCTGACCGGCCAGGGGCCGACGTTCTACTACTCGCGCCGGATCGGCGCCAGCCCGCATCTGCCGGACGACGCCATCGACGCCGACTTCGTCGATTCGCCCGGCACGACGACGATCCTCGGGGCGGCCAAGGTCACGGGGCAGACCGCGCGCGGGTTGTCGGTGGGCGGCCTCGCGGCGCTGACATCGGGCGAGCGGGCCCGGACGTTCGACCTGGCGGACGGGAGGTTCGACGCGCTGGATGTCGAGCCGCGCACGGCGTACGGCGTGTTACGGCTCCAGCAGCAGTTCGGCGCGGACGCCTCGACGGTCGGGATCACGCTGACCGGGCTCGACCGCGACCTGACCGACGGCACTCTGCTGGCGGACCGCCTGGCGCGCCGAGCGTACGCCGGCGGCGTGGACTGGAACCGACGCTTCCAGGGCGGCGGCTACGAGCTGTTGGGCCACGCCGCGTTCAGCCGGGTCGAGGGCGACCCGGCGGCGATCACCCGCGTCCAGGAGTCCAGCGTGCACTACTTCCAGCGCCCGGACGCCGAGCACGTCGCGCTGGACCCCGGCGCCACCAGCCTGAGCGGATGGTCGGCGGCCCTGCGCGGCGGCAAGCGCAGCGGGAAGTGGCGCTGGAACTCGGGAGTGTGGGCCGATTCCCCGGGCTTCGAGATCAACGACGTCGGCCAGACCAACAAGTCGGACGACATCTCCCAGTGGGTCAACCTGTTCTACCGTGTGACCGAGCCGGGTGACGTCTTCCGCAACTGGGAAGTGAACCTGTTCAGCAACAACAACTGGAACTTCGGCGGGGTGCACCGCTACCAGAACCTCGGCCTGCATCTCGCCTACACGCTGATCAACTTCTGGAACGGCTTCCTCGAGACCGGGATCGAGCCGTCCATCGAGAGCGACGTCGCTACGCGCGGCGGTCCATTGATGATCGACCAGGGAGACCAGTGGATCGCGGGGGGCGTGTTCAACAACTTCGCGGCTCGCAACCGGTGGGGCGTGAAGTCCGACACGTGGTGGGGCCGGCTGGGCTGGTCGTGGCGCGTCGATCCGGAATTCCACCTCCAGGCCACGGATCGGTTGATCCTGTCGTTCCTTCCGCGCTACATCCGAACGAACCGGGCGCAGCAGTTCATCGATTCGTTCCACGACGGCCCGGAGGCGACGTTCGGTGGGCGGTACGTGTTCGGGCGCATCGCCCAAAGCGAGATCGCCACGCCGGTCCGGGCCAACTTCTCGTTCAGCCCGACCCTCTCGCTGGACCTGTACGCCGAGCCGTTCGCCGCCAGCGGGCGCTACGACCGGATCGGCGAGCTGGCGGAGCCGCGAACCGACCGCCTGACGGTCTACGGCGAGGCCGAGGGAACGACGCTCGAGAGAAGCGAGGACGGCGACTACGTCGCCACGTCCGGCGGGTCGACGATCGAGCTCGACAATCCGGACTTCGACGTGCTGTCGTTCCGCTCCAACCTGGTCCTGCGCTGGGAATGGCGGCCGGGGAGCGCGCTGTTCCTCGTGTGGCAGCAGAATCGATCGCACGACGCGGTTCGCGGCCGACTGGTCCGTCCCGGCGATCTGCTCGACACGCTGACCGCGGACGGGGACAACGTGCTGGCGGTGAAGTTCAGCTACTGGCTGCCGATGTAGGCGAGCGCCCTCCCGCGGGCGGCGGTTTGACCGGTCGTCGGCGAAGCCACATCGTGGTTGAACGCGCGCCGGTCAGCCCGGGTCCTGCCGGCGTCCCGATCACCTCAGCCACGGAGACCTCCGCATGCCGCAGCCCTTCCGCATCGTGCTTCCCGTCCTGGCCGGGCTGGCGCTCGTCGCCGCTCCGACCGCCGCGCAGCAGGACCAGGCCGCTCCCTCGGAGAAGCCGGCCGTGGCCGAGCCGGCGCCGATCCCGGCCGCCGATCCGGCCGACGTCGAATCGATCGACGCGATCGTGGCCGCGCTGTACGACGTCATCTCGGGACCGGCCGGCGCCGAGCGGGACTGGGACCGGTTCCGCTCGCTGTTCGCGCCTGGCGCAGTCCTGTCCGCGATGACCCCGCGCGCCGACGGGTCCTTGCCCGTGCGCACGTTCACGCCCGAGCAGTACGTACAGCTGGGTGGCGCCTTCTTCAAGGAGAACCCGTTCTACGAGCGCGAGACGGGACGGCGTCTGGAGCGCTTCGGCAACGTGGCCAACGCGATGAGCGCGTACGCCTCGCGGCACGCCCCGGACGATCCCGAGCCGTTCACCCGCGGGATCAATTCGATCACCCTGCTCCACGACGGGACCCGCTGGTACGTGCTGTCGATCGCCTGGGACGAGGCGCGCGAGGAAAACCCCTTGCCGGACTGGGCGACGGGCGGCTGAGTCGGAGGCTTCCCCATCCGCCTGAAACCGAGCAGATTGGGGACCGCGTTCCCCGCCGGCGTCGTCCGGCGCCCCCGATATCCTCGTCCCAGGAGTCCCGCATGATCGGAACACGGATCGCCCTCACGGCCGCCGCGAGCCTGCTCGCCGCCGCGGCCGCCATCGCCCAACAACCCGCACCGGGCGCAGCCGAGAACGGTCCCGAGATGGTGGCCATCCGCGCGGCCTCGGCGCGCTACGTCGACGTGGCCCTGGCGCAGGCCGACGGCTACATCCCCGATCCGACCGGGGCTTGCGTGACGGCCGCGATGACGGGGCACCCGTCCACCGACGGAGAGATGGGGCTGCACTGGTTCCGCCCGGACCTCCTGGGCATCACCCGCACCCAGCCCCGCGTGGACGGGAACGACGCTACGATCGACTGGGAACACCCCGACGTGCTGGTCTACGAGCCGCATGCCGACGGCACGCTGAAGCTCGTAGCGGCCGAGTTCCTCGTCTTCCAGGCCGCGTGGGACGCCGCCCACCCCGAGGGACCGCCGACGATCGGCGACGTCCCATTCACGCTGATGGCCGACGATCCGGCGACCGAGATCGACGAGGCGCACCAGTTCGAGCCGCACTACGAGCTCCACGTCTGGACCGAGCGCCCCAACCCCCGCGGCATGTTCGCCGAGTTCAACCCCGACGTGCACTGCCCGGCGCCGGCCGTCGAGCAGGCGGCCGCCCCGCAGGGGCGCTGAGAAAGACGGACCGCGGGAGTCCCGGGGCGCACGCCCCGGGACCCCCCGGGCCCCTCGACTCCCGAAGCGGAGCCCGGCCGGGCCCGCCGCACGACCACGAAGCGCGTTCCAACCCTTGACCAGCTTCCAGCGTCCAATCCAGTGAACGACGAGCGAACCCGGGCCGCGGAGGACGCCATTCACGCAGCGGAGAGATCCGATGCGCGGGACGAGACCCCAGACCTCGACGTGCGACGAGCGGCGCGGGGCGACGTCCGGGCGTTCGAGCGGCTGTACCGGGACCACGTGGCCCTGGTCTTCAGCCTGGCCCGACGCATGGCCGGGCCGGACGAGGCCGAGGAACTGACGCAGGAGGTGTTCGTGCGCGCCTGGCAGAAGCTGAAAACGTTCCGCGGCGACGCGGCCTTCAGCACCTGGCTCCACCGGGTCGCCGTCAACCTGATCCTGACCCGCCGCAGATCGCGCAAGCGGCTCGAGGAGCGCGAGGTGGAGAACGACGGGGCGCTCGAGTCGGCTGCCGCGCCCCCGCAGACCCCGGGGGCCGCGCTGGATCTCGAGACGGCTCTAGACGCACTGCCGGCCGGCGCGCGCCAGGTCTTCGTGCTGCACGACGTGGAGGGCTACCGCCACGACGAGATCGCCGACATGCTGGGCGTGTCGGCGGGAACCAGCAAGTCCCAGCTGCACCGCGCCCGGATGCTGATGCGCGCGCAGCTGGTGGGATGAAGGGAAGATCCCGATGACCGATCACGATACGCGACGCCTGAGCGACTATCTGGACGGCGAGCTGACGGGAGCCGAGCGGCAGGCCGTCGAGGACCACCTGACGGCGTGCGCGAGGTGTCGCGCCGTTCTCGACGACTTGCGCGGCGTGGCGCGGGCCGCGGCCGGCCTCGAGGACCGCATGCCTGCCGACGATCTGTGGCCCGCGATCCTCGAGCGCATCGAAGGCCCGCGTGTGGTATCCATCGAGCGCACCGCGCACAGGCGCCGTGTCTCGTTCTCGATCCCCCAGCTCGCCGCGGCCGTCGTCGCGCTGCTCGTCATCTCGCTGGCCGCCGCGTGGTGGGCCATGCCCGGTGGAAGGCGCGGCCTGGTCGCGTCGGGTCGCGGCCCCGGCGTCGTCGTCGAAGGCGGGTCGGCTCCCGTCCAGTCGGTCTCGACGGACGTCTCCGGGGGCTACGATCAGGCGATCGCCGAGCTCGAGCAGACCTACCGGGAGAGCCGTGATCGGCTGGACCCGGAGACCCGGGCCGTCGTCGAACGCAACCTGAAGATCATCGACCGCGCGATCCAGGACACCGAGCGCGCCCTGCGCGCGGATCCGAACAGCACCTATCTGAGCAACCATCTGGCGCGGACGTATCGTCGCAAGCTGAACGTCCTGCGCGAGGCGACGACGATCACCCAGAAGGCGATCTAGCGCCGGGAACGGGAGAGCACGCATGCGCAACTCGATTGCCATTCTCGCCGTGGTCCTGACGGCCCTGACCTGGACCGGATCGGCTCATGGCCAGGCCACGACGACCACCGATCGCACGGTCTCGGTCCCGGCCCGCGGTCGGCTCGAGCTGGATTCCTTCCGCGGCAAGGTCACCGTCCGTGGGTGGGACAAGGCTTCGGCCCACATCGTGGCGCGTCACTCGCCGGACGTCGACATCGACATCCAGGTCGAGGGGAACACGTTGTCGATCGACGCCGATATGGACCGCTGGGCCGAGAAGCAGGCCAACCGGCGCGGTGGCGCCCACGGAAGCCCCTTCGACAGCCCGATCGACTACGAGCTGACGGTTCCGCGCACGATGGACCTGGAGATCGACGTGGTGCGCGGCGACATCGTCCTGAGCGGGATGCAGGGGCGCATCGAGGCCGAGACCGTCGACGGTTCGGTGAGCGTCGACGGGGGGCGTGGGATCGTCAAGCTGAGCTCCGTCCAGGGGCCGATCTCGCTCACGGGAGCCTCGGGGACGATCGAGATCGAGGCCGTCAACCAGGCCGTCGAGGTGCGCAACGTCCGCGGCCAGCTGGACGTCAGCGGCGTCAACGGAGCGATCCGGATGATCGGGGTCGACGCCTCGCGGGTCGAGGCCGGGACTGTCAACGGCCAGATCGAATGGGACGGGATCGTGCATCCCGACGGCCGCTACGAGTTCACCACGCACAACGGCAACGTCATCATGGTCCTCCCGCGCGACGTCAGCGCGTCGGTCCATGTCTCGACGTTCAATGGCTCGCTCCACTCCCAGTTCCCGGTCCGTCTGACGGAGGGCTCGGAGGGCAAGGAGTTCGACTTCTCGCTCGGCTCGGGATCGGCCCGGATCGAGCTGTCCACGTTCAACGGCTCGATCACGTTGAGACCGACCGGTCGCTGAGCGACCCGTCGAAAGGAGGCACGCATGGACAAACGACACGTATCCGCCGGGCTTCTCGTCGCGGCGCTGCTCGCCGCCCCGGGATTCGCGACCGCGCAACAGCCGGGCTTCCGCTGGGAGAAGGCCCTGGCGGCGGGGAAGACGTTGGAGATCAGCGACATCAACGGATCGATCGAGGCCCGGCCCGCGGACGGTGGAGCGGCGCTGGTGACGGCGCGCAAGACGGCCCGGATCGTCGTCGAGGAGCGTGCCGACCGCATCGTCCTGTGCGTCGTCTACGAGAGCGGCGATTCGTGCCGCGGCGGGCGGCACGACCACGACCATTCCGACGATCGCCACGACGACATTCGGGTCGACTTCACCGTTCGGGTCCCGACCGGTGTCCGTCTCGAGGCGAGCACTGTGAACGGGGAGGTTACCGCCCGTGACCTGCGCGGCGACGTCGACGTATCCTCGGTCAACGGGGACGTCGAGGCGACGGGAACGGGCGTAGTGGCGGCCTCGACCGTCAACGGCTCGATCACGGCGGCGCTCGGCCGCGGGAGCTGGAGCGGCACGCTGGGCTACCACACGGTCAACGGCAGCATCACGGTCGTCCTGCCGGCCGACGCGGGAGCGGAGGTCCAGGCGACGACGGTCAACGGCCAGCTGTCGACCGATTTCCCGCTCACGATCTCGGCCGGGAAGCCCTTCGGTCCGAAGACGGTCGAGGGTACGATCGGCTCCGGCGGGGGGCGCCTCGAGCTGGAGACCGTGAACGGCTCGATCCACCTGCAGCGCGGCTAGGGCCGGGCGCGCGCCTGACGAGTCAGCGCCGGGCGTACGTCCCGACGAGCTCGGCGCGGCCCACGACGTGGGCCTGCATGGCCGCTTCCACCTCGGCCTTGGTGGCCCCCGGGTCGAGGCCCAACGGGGCATCGAGGGCGGACAGCCGGAAGTGGTAGTGGTGCGGGGCACCGGGCGGAGGACACGGGCCACCGTACCCCAGGTCGCCGAAGTCGTTCTCCCCGTTCGCCCCGCCTCCCAGGGCCCCGGGGCGCGAGCCCGCCGCGACTCCCTCCGGAACGCCTCCAGCGTCCGCCGGGAGGTCGTAGGCCACCCAATGGACCCACGTCTTGCGCGGAGCGTCGGGATCGTCGACCACGAGCGCGAAGGTGCGCGCGCCTTGGGGCGCCCCGCTCCAGCGCAGGGCCGGCGAGACGTTCTCCCCGTCGCAGGTGAATCTCGCGGGGATCGGTTCTCCGGCGGCGAACGCGTCGCTCTCCAGGGTGAACGGCATGGTTGCCTCCTCCTTCGTGGATTGCCCGACGACCGACGAGTCGGGCGGGGCGGCCTCGCGACCAGCTCCGCCCGCGCCGCAGGCCGAGAGACACAGCGTCAACAGCATGGACCTTCTTATCATCGGTTCCTCCCTTCTGTAAGCCTTCGTACCGACGCCGACGGTCCACGTTCCGATACTACACGTCGGCGGCGCCGTTCGCGGCGCCGGCGTCGGATTCCGACGTGAAGGCGAACTCCATCAGGAAGGACTCTCATGCCGAACAAGGACGAGATGAAGGGACGCGCCAAACAGGCCGCGGGAAAGGCC
>CAZCZH010000041.1:0-15228 GCA_964502985.1 uncultured Gemmatimonadales bacterium | reverse complement strand
AGGAGGGATACTTCCGCGTCATGACGCCGTTCACGGAGTTCCAGGCCGTCCAGGACGCGCTCCACGAGTCGGGCGTCGAGATCGAGGAGGCCGAGCTGGCCATGATTCCCAAGAGCACGATCGCCGTCGACGGCTCGACGGCCGAGCGGGTCCTCAAGCTGGTCGACGCGTTGGAGGACGACGACGACGTCCAGAAGGTCGCCGCCAACTTCGACATCCCCGAGGAGATCCTGGCCCAGGTGTCGTGAGGGTTCTCGGCATCGATCCCGGCAGCTCCGTCACCGGGTACGGCGTGGTCGAGCACAACGGCCGCGGGGTGCGCTGCGTGGACTGCGGGACGATCCCGGCCGGCCCGGGGGCGCTCCCCGACCGGCTGGTCGCCGTGTACGAGGGGATCGCCGAGCTGCTGGACGCCTTCCACCCGGGCGCGGTGGCGATCGAGAACGTGTTCCTCGGCAAGAACGTCCGCACGCTGGCCGTCATCAGCCAGACGCGCGGGGTCGCCATCCTCGCCGTCCGGCGCGCGGACCTGCCCGTCTTCGAGTACACCCCGCGCGACGTCAAGAAGGCGATCGTCGGGACGGGCCGGGCGAGCAAGTCCCAGATCGCCTACATGGTGGGCTCGCTCCTCGCGCTGGCCGGCGACGAGCTGCCGAAGGACGCCACCGACGGGCTGGCGATCGCGTTGTGCCACCTGCACCGGGGCGGTGGGTCGTGATCGGCTCGCTCCGGGGGACGCTGGCGCACAAGTCGGTCGACGAGGCGCTCCTCGAGGTGGCCGGGGTCGGGTATCGCGTGTCGATCCCGCTGTCGACCTACGAGTCCCTGCCCGCCGAGGGCGAGAGCGCGTTCCTCCACACCCACCTCCACGTGCGCGAGGACGAGCTGACGCTGTACGGCTTCGCCTCGCGCCGCGAGCGGCGGCTGTTCGTCACCTTGATCGGCGTCAGCGGGATCGGACCCAAGCTGGCGCTCCACGTCCTGTCCCGGCTGACCCCCGAGCGATTCGTCGGCGCCGTCGCGCGCCAGGATCTGACGACCCTGACCGGCATCAGCGGCGTCGGCAAGAAGACCGCCGAGCGGATGGTGCTCGAGCTCAAGGACAAGCTCGCCGACCTGGTCGAGGCCGACGCCGCGGGCGAGTCGGCCGCCGTGAGGCTGACGACCAACGGCGAGGACGCGGTCAAGGCGCTGGTCGCCCTCGGCATCCGCCGGACGGCGGCCGAGGAGGCCGTCCAGAAGACGCTGGCCGACGATCCCGACGCCCCGGCGCCCGACCTGACGCGCCGGGCGCTGGCCTCGATCCGCGAGTAACGTTCGCCCGATGGCCGACGCTCCCCAGTCCCGCTTCCGCTCCGCGATGTCGGGCCGCGAGGCGACCCGCCCCGAGCCGGTCGCGCCCGACGAGGAGGCGTTCGAGGCGTCGCTCCGCCCGCGCACCCTGGACGAGTTCGCCGGCCAGGAGAAGCTCAAGCGTAACCTCGCCATCTCGATCGCGGCCGCGCGCCAGCGCGACGAGCCCCTGGGGCACTGCCTGTTCAGCGGACCGCCGGGCCTCGGCAAGACGACCCTGGCGCACATCCTGGCCCACGAGATGGGCGTCCGGATCCGCGTCACGAGCGGCCCCGTACTCGACAAGCCAGGCGACCTGGCCGGCCTCCTGACGGGTCTCGAGGAGGGCGACATCCTGTTCGTCGACGAGATCCACCGCCTGAAGACGGTCGTCGAGGAATACCTGTATCCGGCGATGGAGGAGTTCCGCCTCGACATCCTGATCGACTCGGGACCCGCCGCGCGCTCGGTCACGCTGCCGCTCGAACGCTTCACGCTGGTCGGCGCGACGACCAAGCGCGGCTCGTTGACGGGTCCGCTGCGCTCGCGCTTCGAGCTCGCTGCGCGGCTCGACTTCTACTCGCCGGAGGAGCTGGGTCAGATCGTCCGCCGTTCGGCGGGCCTCCTCGAGGTACCGGTCACGGAGGAGGGGACGGCCGTCATCGCGTCGCGCTCGCGCGGCACGGCGCGGGTCGCCAACCGACTCCTCAAGTGGTCCCGCGACTACGCCCAGGTGAAGGGCGACGGGACGATCACCGGCGACATCGCGCGCGAGGCGCTGGCCGCCCTCGACGTCGACGAGGCCGGGCTCGACGAGATGGACACGCGCATCCTGACGACCTTGATCGAGAAGTTCGCCGGCGGTCCGGTGGGGGTCGGCTCCCTGGCCGTGGCCGTGGGCGAGGACGCCGAGACGCTGGAGGAGGTACACGAGCCGTTCCTCATCCAGAGCGGGTTCCTGCACCGCACCCAGCGTGGTCGCGTGGCCACGGCGCGGGCCTACGGGCACCTGGGGATCGCCGGCCGGCCCCCGGCCGAGGACGAGCCGCAGGAAGGGCTGTTCGACGGGTAGGATCGAGCGCGGGCTGTGCGCGCGCTGCCGCCACGCGCGGGAGGTCGTGAGCGGGCGGGGGTCGAGGTTCGTGCTGTGCGAGAAGTCGAAGATGGATCCGGCGTTCCCGCGCTATCCGCGGCTGCCGGTCGTGGAGTGCCGCGGCTATGAGCCGATCGAGGAGACGGGACGCCAGCCAGGAGCGTGACGACATGACGACGGTCTCCGAGCCGCCCGTCTCGGGCCTCCCCACGGGGACGGTGACGTTCCTGTTCACCGACATCGAGGGGAGCACGCGCGCCTGGGAGCGGGACGCGGCGACGATGGACGCCGCGCTCGCCCGGCACGACGCGGTCGTGCGCCAGGCGATCGAGGACCACGGCGGGATGGTGTTCAAGACGGTCGGGGACGCGTTCTGCGCGGCGTTCTCCAGCGCTCCCGCCGCGGCGTCGGCGGCCCTCGCCGCCCAGCGCGCCCTGTCCGACGAGCTCGGCGACGACGCCGGGGCGTCCCGCGTCCGGATGGCCGTCCACACGGGCGAGGCGACGGTCCGCTCGGGAGACTACTTCGGCCGCGCGGTGAACCGCGTGGCGCGACTCCTGGCGATCGGCCATGGACGCCAGGTGCTCGTCTCGGGCGCGTCGCACGATCTGATCGCCGGCGACCCGCCGGCCGAGGCCACCCTGCGCGAGCTGGGCGAGCACCGGCTCAAGGACCTCGAGCGGCCGGAGCGCGTGTGGCAGCTCGACCACCCGGACCTGCCGGCGGAGCACCCGCCACTGCGCTCCTTGAGCGCCCTGCCCCACAACCTGCCCCAGCAGCTCACGACGTTCGTCGGGCGCCGACAGGAGATGGAGACCGTCGAGGAGAAGCTCGCCGGACACCGGTTGGTGACCCTGACGGGGAGCGGCGGGAGCGGAAAGACGCGGCTCGCTCTGCAGGTCGCCGCCGAGGTCGTCGACGCGTTCGAGGACGGGGTGTGGTTCGTCGACCTGTCGGCCCTCAGCGACCCGGCGTTGATGGGCGAGGCGATGTCGGGCGCGCTGGGCGTGCGCGAGGTCCCCGGACGGGAGCCGGAGGAGACGCTCCTGGCCCACCTGCGGTCGCGGACGCTGCTCCTCGTACTGGACAATTGCGAGCACCTGATCGACGCCTGCGCGGCGTTCGTCGAGCGAGCGCTGCGCGCGAGCCCGGGGCTCAAGGTGCTGGCCACGAGTCGCGAGGGCCTGGGGACGGCGGGGGAGGTCGTGTGGCCCGTGCCCACGCTGTCGGTCCCCGACCGGCTCGACGACCTGCTGCCCGAGATCGACCGCTACGAGGCCGTGCGGCTGTTCGCCGAGCGCGCGACTCTCGTCGACCCGGGATTCGAGCTGACCGCGGAGGACGCCCGCGCCGTGGCCCAGATCTGCCGCCGGCTGGACGGGATCCCGCTGGCCATCGAGCTCGCCGCGGCGCGCGTCCGCGTGCTCGCCCCGCAGCAGATCGCCTCGCGGCTCGACGACCGGTTCCGGCTCCTGGCCGGCGGCCGGCGCGCCCTGCCGCGCCACCAGACGCTCCAGGCGGCGATCGACTGGAGCCACGACCTGCTCGAGGAGCCCGAGCGGATCCTCCTGCGCCGGCTGTCCGTGTTCGCCGGCGGCTGGGACCTGGCGGCCGCCGAGGGGGTGACGGCCGACGAGGACGGGGATCTCGACGCGCTCGACGTCCTCGACCTCCTGTCGCGGCTCGTCGAGAAGTCGCTCGTCGTCACCGAGCGCGGCGAGGAGGGGGCGCGCTACCGGATGCTCGAGACGACGCGCCAGTACGCCGAAGGGCGCCTGGTCGAGGCCGGGGAAGCCGATGCCTTCCGCTCCCGGCACGCCGAATGGTACGCCCGCCGCGCGATCGACCTCGTGGAGGCGGACAAGGCGGGAGACGCGCATGCACCCGACGAGCTTCGACCCGAGGTCGAGAACCTGCGGGCCGCGCTGGCCTGGCTCGCGGAATCGGCCGAGGGAAGATCGACGGCGCTGCACGTCGCCTCGCGGCTCGTGGGCTTCTGGCGCCGCCGTGGACTCCTTCGCGAGGGGGTCGACTGGCTCGAGCGGCTCCTGGCCGAGACCGAGGAGGCGGACGAGCCGCAGCGACTCACCGCGCTGACGTCCCTGGCGACGATGACGTGGTTCCGGGGAGACGAGGAGGTGTCGCAGCGGATCGCCCGGCGGGCCCTCGACATGGCGCGCCGGCTCGGTGACCCGGAGCAGATCCTGCGCGCCCTGCGGACGATCGCCATGGCCGAGGATGACGAGGCGGCCATCCGGCACACGGAAGAGGCCCTGGCCCTGGCGGACGAGCTCCAGGATCGGATCGCCAAAGGGGTGCTCCTCGTCAACCTCGGGGAGCGCCACCGCTGGCTCGGGGACGCCGAACGGGCGCGCGCGCTGTACCGGGAGGCGACCGAGGTGCACCCCCACGCCCGACCCACGGCCCTGTTCAACCTGGGCCAGATGGCGGTCGAGGCGGGGGACGTCGACGAGGCTCGGGGCCGCTATCGGGAGTTCGCCGGCTCGCTGGTCGGTGACCATACGGGGCAGGTGTACCACCTCCTGGGGATCGGGCAGCTCGCGATCCGGGAAGGAGATCCCGCTCGCGGGGCGCGCCTGATCGGCGCGGCCCTGGCGGAGTTCGAGCGGGTCGGCGAGCACGTGGACGGGGCCGACACACGCGTCCTCGAGCGGAGCCTGGCTGCGGGCCGCGAGGCGCTCGGCGACGAGGCGCTCGAGGCCGAGCTCGCGCGCGGCCGGGCGACGCCGTTCGAGCGGGCCCGGGTGGAGGCGCGCGACGCCTGACCGCCGGGACCGCGGCGTCACCATGGCTCGCGCCGGGGGCCTCCTGGCCCTCGCCGCGACCGTGCTGTTGCCGTTCCACCTGGGCGGCGGGTTCGGCGGCTGGATCGCGGCCGGTTTCCTGGCGGGCGGCTTCGCGCTGGGCCTGGCGTCGCTGGCGCTGGCGAAGCGCTTTCCGCGCCGCGCCGTGGCGTTCCGCTCGTGGGCCGTGATCGGCGCGGCGGGCTTCCTGACGAGCGGCGCCGCGCTCCTGGCCGACGTCCTCGACCACCGCGCCGTCGCCGCCGAGGTGACGGCGATCGTCGCCACGGCCGTGTGGTGGGTCGTCGTCTGGCGTCGGCTGGCGGGCGAGACGCGGTTCGCCGATTTCTCGCTGCTGTGCGCCGTCTCGGCGGGCGCGGCGCTCGTCGCGCAGGCGCTCGGCCTGTCGCCGCCGGGCGCCGTCCCGGCGCGCTTCGTCTACGTGCTGTGGGGCCCGTGGGGGCTGTGGCTGGCGGTCGTGCTGCGGCGACGCGCCGTGGCCGCCTGACCCCTCCCCGATCGGCTGATCGTTGCGGCGCGGCGCCTCCGGACGAATATTCCCAGCCATGAACCTGATCGTCCTGACCCGCGAGCAGGTCGAGGTGGCGGCGTACCGCTACCGCGCCCACGCCAACTCCCCCGCGCGGATCGCCCGCCATTACCGGCGCATGGAGGATCCGGCCAAGGTCCGGCTGTGCCGGGCCCTGCGACGGCTGGAGCGACAGTTCGAGATCAATCTCGGCACGGTGTGCTTCAAGTTCCTGGAGAGCGAGACGCGCCCGACCCCCGCGGTGCAGCGTCAGGTCATGGACTACGTCGCCAGCTGGCGCGAGGACGACGACGGCCGGCGCGATCTCGTCGTGTCGATCGATCGCGTGCGCGAGATCGACCGGCTGGCGGAGGGGGAAGGGGCGTGGGCGAGCTCGCGCGATTCCTGATCCTGTTCGGCCTGATCAGCGTGCTTCTCGGGGCCACGATCCTGCTGGCGCCGCGGATCCCCTATATCGGTCGCCTGCCCGGCGACCTTCTTATCCACCGCCCGGGGACGACGATCTACGTCCCGCTCGCGACGTCGCTCGTCGTGTCGCTCGTCCTGACCTTCCTGTTGAACCTGTTCTGGCGCTGACCCGCCCGGGGCGCGGTGGTTCCGGCGCGCCCGACCGGCCCGGCATGCGGATGGAGCGCTTCGACTACGACCTGCCGCCGGAGCGGATCGCGCAGGTCCCGCCGGAGCGGCGTGACGCGAGCCGGCTCCTGATCCTGGACCGCGGGAGCGGGGCCCGGGAGGACGCCACCTTTCCGGATCTCCTCGACCGCCTCCGCCCGAACGACCTTCTCGTCGTCAACGAGACGCGCGTCTTTCCGGCGCGGCTCTTCGCACGCCGCGACTCGGGAGCGCGGATCGAGCTGCTCCTCGTGCGTCCGCTCGACGGCTCCGACCCGGGGACCGCCGCTGGGCGCGTGTGGGAGGCCCTCGCGCGCCCCGGCCGCCGGGCCCGGGCAGGGGAGCGGCTGGCGCTCGAATCGCGCGGTGGCGATCCGGCTCCGGACGCCGCCGCGCGGCTGGTCGAGGCCCGGGCCGACGGCATCCGGCGGCTGGAGCTGGAGGTCCCCGGCGATCCGTGGGCCTGGATCGAGGCCCATGGCCACGTGCCGCTGCCGCCGTACATCGAGCGCCCGGACGCGGACCTCGACCGGGCGCGCTACCAGACCGTCTACGCGCGGGCCCGCGGGGCCGTCGCCGCACCGACGGCGGGACTCCACTTCACGGCGGAGCTCTTCGAACGCCTCGCGGCCGCCGGCGTGCGGCGAGCGGTGCTGACGCTCCACGTCGGGCCGGGCACGTTCCGCCCGGTGACGGCCGAACGCGCCGAGGACCACGCTGTGGACCCGGAGTGGTTCGAGGTGACCGCCGCCACGGCCGCCGCCCTTCATCGGACGCGCCAGGTGGGGGGCCGGGTGGTGGCGGTCGGGACGACGGTCGTCCGGGCGCTGGAGTCGGCCGGCCGGGAATGGGGCGACGAGCCGCGCCCGGTGTCCGGCTGGACCGACCTGACCATCCGTCCGGGGTTCACGTTTCGCGTCGTCGACGCCCTGGTGACCAACTTCCACCTGCCGCGCTCGTCGCTGCTGCTCCTGGTCGGCGCGTTCGCCGGCGTCGAGCCGCTTCTCGCGGCGTACCGCCACGCGGTGCGCGCCGGATACCGCTTCTACTCCTACGGCGACGCGATGCTTATCATCGGGACATGACGACGACCTTGCGACTGACCGACGAGGAGCGCGACGTCCTGCGCACGGTGCTGGAGAGCTACCTTTCCGACCTGCGGATGGAGATCGCCGACACGGACAGCAAGGACTTCCGGACCGGCCTCAAGCAGCGCAAGGAGGTCCTCCAGCGGGTGCTCGCGGCCTTGACGGACGCCACGGAGGCCTGACCGCGCGCGTCCTCCTGATCGAAGACGACCTCGAGCTGGCCGACATCCTGCGCGAGGGGTTCCTCGAGCGCGGGATCGAGGTCGACCACGCGGCGACGTGGGACGCAGGCTGGGAGCGGGCCACGCTCGGGAATCCCGACGCGATCGTCCTCGACGTCCTCCTTCCCGGAGGCAGCGGGTTCGACTTGTGCGCCCGACTGCGCGCCGACGGAAGCACGATCCCGATTCTCATGCTCACCGCGCGCGGCGATGTCGACGACCGGGTCACCGGCCTCGACGCCGGGGCCGACGACTACCTGACCAAGCCGTTCGCGTTCCGTGAGCTGCTGGCCCGCGTGCGGGCCCTGGCGCGCCGCCCGTCCGCGATGGTCCCCGAGGAGCGCCGCATCGCGGATCTCGAAATCGACTTGCGGAGCCGGGCCGTGCGCCGGGCCGGACGGACGATCGAGCTCACCAACAAGGAGTGGGATCTCCTCGAGGTCCTCGTGCGGCGCTCCGGAGCGGTCGTCGGACGGGCCGAGATCTCGGCCGCCGTGTGGGACGAGAACCATGATCCATTCACCAACGTCCTCGAGGTCCTAGTGCGGCGCCTGCGGCGCAAGATCGACGAGCCGTTCGAACGGCCGTTGATCCACACCGTGCGCGGGGCCGGCTACCGGCTGGGCGAGTGAGCGGGCGAGGCGCATGAGCGACTCGCTGGGTCGCCTGCGAGTTCGACTTACGGCGTGGTACGTGGCCGTCTTCGGCGGCGTCCTGCTCATGTTCGGGGCGGCCCTGTTCGTGGCCGTGACTCGCCAGGTCTCGGCCGAGCTCGATCACTCGATCGAGGACGCCGTGCGCGAGATCGAGCGCGCCACGCGGATCCGCGAATCCGAGCAGGTCGGCGCGCGCGGGGCGGTGGTCGACGCGCTGGAGGAGCTCCACATCCCGGGCCACGCGCTGTTCGTGTTCGACGGCCGAGGGCGGCTCGTGCACCCCGACAGCGCCCCGCCGTGGATCGCGGCGGCCGCCCGAGCGGCGCTGGATCGTGGCGAGGCGTGGAGCAGTCACGAAACCGGCGAGTCGGGCTGGCGGCTCTACGCGCGCCGCTTCGAAACCGACTCCGGCGAGACGTATGTCGCCGCGGCCGCGGCGAGCTCGATCGAGATAGAGGATCGCTATCGCGCGCTCATCGTGCTGTTCGCTCTGGCGGGAGTGGCTTCGCTCGCCCTGGCGGCGGTCGGCGGGACGATGCTGGCGCACCGCTCGATCCGGCCGGTGGAGCAGGCCTTCGGCCAGACGCGTCGTTTCCTGGCCGACGCCGCCCACGAGCTGCGCACTCCGCTCGCCGTCCTGCGGGGAGGCGCCGAGGTGGCGCTCCAGCGGGAGCGCGAGCGCGAGGAGTACATCGAGGCGCTCGAGCGCGTCTCACGCGAGGCGGGGCGTCTCGGCGGGATCGTGGAAGGGATGTTCCAGCTGGCCCGAGCCGACGCCGGAGAGTGGCCCGTGCGCCGCGAGCAGCTGTACCTCGATGACGTCCTTCAGGACGCCGTCGAGGCCGGCTCGATACTGGGGAGGAGCCGAGGCGTCCAGGTCGAGTTCGGCGAATTAGCCGAAGCACAGGTCGACGGCGATCCGGATCTCCTGCGCCAGCTGTTCCTGATCCTGATCGACAACGCGGTCCAGTTCACGCCGTCAGGGGGAAAAGTCGCCGCTTCGGTCACGGCCGACGGTTCGGGACCACGCGTGAGCATCGAAGACACCGGACCGGGAATCGCCGCGGACGACCTGCCACGCGTTTTCGATCGATTCTGGCGTGCCGACTCCGCACGCGGACGGCAGGCCGGGGCCGGGCTCGGGCTGTCGATCGCGCGCTGGATCGCCGACCTCCATGGCGCGACGATCGCGATCGACTCCGCGCCGGGAAGCGGGACGCGCGTGCGGGTCCTGTTCTCGCCGACTGGACGGCTGTAATCCTGCTGTCAGGTTCGATCGGGCATACTGACCATCATGAAGCAACGAGGACCCAGGTTCGTTCTCTTCGCCACCCTCGCCATCGCGGCCTGCGGAAAGCCGGGAGCCGGCCGAGGAGCGCGAGTCGCCGAGGCCAGCCCCGGCCTGCTGGATCGGGCCGAGGTCCAACCGGGCGTAGCTCGTGAGAGGGCACTGTCGCGCGTGCCCAGAGGGACGATCGCCTCGGCCGAGATCGAAGAGGAGAACGGCCGGCTGGTCTATTCGTTCGACATCCGCGTCGAAGGGCAGACGGGAATCGACGAAGTCCTGGTCGACGCGGACAGCGGAGAGGTCATCTCTACCTCGCACGAGACTCCACGGCAGGAGAGACAGGAATCGAAGCCGTGAGACGAGGGGTCCTCGTTCTGCTCGTGGCGACGATCTCCGGATCGTGGATGACTCCGGCCTTCGGTCAGGTTGCCGAGGCTGGCGTCGCCCCCGCCAGCGGCAAGTCGAGAAGCTCGCATTGGCTCGAGATCGGGTTGATCGCGGGTGCTCTGGGGGGTTCCTTCGCCTTCGATCATCTGACCCATGAGGAGCTGTCGGTCGAGCCCCGGGGCCGGTCTAACGTGTCACGCGTCGCCAACCACTTCGCCGAGCCGCTTTACGTGGGCCCCGTCCTGGGAGGCCTGTACGGGCTGGGGTACCTGACCGACGAGCCCGCGCTGTCCCGCACGGCCTGGCACGCGCTGGTCGGGCTGGCGGCGACCACCGTCGTGGAGGGCGGCCTCAAGATCGCGGTCGGGCGTCAGCGCCCCAACGCGGGATCGGACACCGACGAGTTCCATCCCGGCAGCTTCGACAACGCGTGGCAATCCTATCCCTCGGGTCACACCTCGGCCGCGTTCTCCCTGGCCACGACGTTCGCCGAGGAATCCGACGATCCGCTGGTGAGCGTCCTGTCGTATGGGGGCGCGGGGATCGTGGGGTGGGCGCGGATCCGGGACGATCGTCACTGGCTGAGCGACGTCGTGGCGGGCGCGGTCGTCGGCACCGTGACGACTCACATGACGCTCCGCTGGTTGAGACGGGCCGAACAGGCCTCCGAAACTGCGCCGACATGGAGAGTCTCCCCCACCAGCGTGGCACTGACCATCCCGTTCCGCTAGCCGTTCGACACATCCCGACCAGGCGAGGAAGATGGGTAACGGAACTCGCGCATCGTCCGTGCGTCGGTCGCGGGGCGGCATCGTGGGAATCACTCTGCTGCTCGTCGGAGCGAGCTCTCTCCGGGCGCAGACCGTCCTCACGCTGGACGAAGCTCTCCGTGAGGCGCGGGCGGCGAACGCCCGACTCCCCGTCGCGCAATTCGACGCGGCCGTCGCCTCGGCCGCCGTAAGCGAAGCGCGAGGGCAGCTCCTGCCGAGCCTCGAGGTCCAGGCTGACCTGCACGACGGGGCTCCACCAGACTACGCCTCGGCAGACGCCCGACTGCAGCTCGTGGCGAGCGTGCCGATCTACGATGGTGGGCGGCTCCGGGCGAACGTGCGCGGGGCCCGGGCGAGGCGCGATCAGGCCGTCGCCCGGGTGCGCATCGCGGAAAAGGACGTCGATTTCTCCACCCGCGTGAGCTACGCCGCGATCCTCGCCGTCCAGGACGAGATCGCGGCCCGGCAGGCGGCCATCGAGCGACTGCGGAACTACGTGGACTTCATCGGCACCCAGGAGCAGGCGGGAGAGCCGGTCTCGGCCGACCTCATGCGCGGCCGCGTCCGGTTGGATCGGGCGCGGGCCGATCTGGCGGACGCCCGGCGCAGGTTGGCCGAGGCGCACCTGGATCTGAACGAGCTGCTGGGGCGCGCCCCGGAGGATTCGCTGGTCCTGGCCCCGCTCCCGGCGCCGGCCGTCCCCGGCATGCCGACGGACGAGCCGTGGCAGCGGGTCCCGGAGGCGCGGGAAGCGGGGGCGTCGATCCAGGAAGCGCGTTCGGAAGTCTCGGCCGCGCGCGCGGGTCGCCGGCCGCACCTCGACCTGTCGATCAACGGGGGAGCCGAGCCGGCTCTCGAGGACGACACGTCTGCGCTGCTCAACACCGGTCAGGGTACCGGGGTGGAGGCCACGCTCTCTTTCTCCTGGCCGATCTGGGACTGGGGCGTGTATCGGAGTCGTCTGGACCAGGCCCGGTTCTCTCTCCGCAGATCCGAGGCGAGCCGGGACCAGACGCTGCGCCAGGCGAGGTTCGACTGGAAACGGGCCCGGGTGGACCTGGAGCGGCTGTACGAGGAGATCGAGCTGCGCAGCGGGTTGTCGCGGACGGCGCGCGACGCCTATCTGCACGAGGAGAGCCTGTATCGCGGGGGCCAGGCCACGTTCCTCGAGGTCTTGGACGCGTTCGACGAATGGAGCCAGGCGGCGCAGGATTTCGTCCACGCCGTCCAGAGCTATCGCGACGCCGAGGCGCGCCTCGAGCGCTGGGGGTCGCCATGAATCGCCGGACGGTTCGGACTCTCGCGGGGGGCCTCGTAGCGCTTCTCCTGGCCGGCTGCGGGCCGCCCGGTGACGGAACCTCGTCGTCCAGCGGAACGACTTCCGGGGATTCCACGGCGGCGTCGGCGACTCCCGTGCGGGTGGCCCGGATCCGGGTCGATACGCTGCGGCTCACCGTGACCGCGCCGGGACGTACGGATGTCCTGCAGGCAGAGCGGGTGCGGGCGCCGTTCGCCGGCACGTTGACGTCTCTCCGCGTGAGAGCGGGGGACCGGGTGGCCGCCGGGCAGGTCGTCGGCACGATGCTGGCGAGCACCAGCGAGGCGGCGCTGGAAGGCGCGCGCGGCATGCTCGTCTCCGCCCGCACCGCGGCCGACTCGGCCGACGCCGAGCGGGCGCTGGAGCTGGCCCGCCAGAGCCGGGTCGAGCGCGCGTTGCGCCCGTCCGCGTCGGGGGTCGTGCTGTCCGATTCCGCCAGCCAGGGGGATCGACTGGCCGAAGGCGAAGAGATCGTCCAGATCGCGACATCCGGCTCCGTCGTGTTCATCGTCGAGGCCCCGCAGAGCGATCTCTCGAGCATCCGCCCGGGGCAGTCCGTGGTGGTGCATGTCCCGGCTCGGGCCGAGTCCCTGGCCGGGGTGGTTCACGAGATCCTTCCCTCGGCCACGAGCGGGGCGTTCAGCGCGCCGGTGCGCGTCGATCTACGGAGCTCCGGGACGATCGACGGCGTCGGCCTTTTCGGAACGGCCACAATCATCGTCGGCGAACGAGCGGGCGTGCTCTCGGTTCCCGTCGATGCCGTGCTCACGGACGATCTGACCGGTACGTCGCGTCTGGCCGTGGTCACGCCCGAGGGTCGGGCTTCGTGGGTCGACGTCGATCCGGGCATCCGGAGCGCGGGGCGAGTGGAGGTTCAGGGAGCGGGGCTCGCCGCCGGCGACCGCGTGATCGTGTCCGGCCAGGTCGGATTGCCCGAGGGGGCGCCGGTCCAGGTGGCTCCTTGAACCTGCTCGAGTGGGCACATCGAAGATCCTCCGCGTTCTTCGCTCTCGTGCTGGTGGTCGCCGCCGCCGGCGCGTACCTCGCCAGGGGTCTGCCTTCGGCCATCTTCCCCTCGGTCACCTTCCCGATCGTCAAGGTCATCGTGGACGTCGGAGAGGAGCCGGCGGCGCGCATGATGCCGACGACGACCCGGCCCCTCGAGGAGGCCATCCACCGCGTCCCCGGAGTCCAGCTCGTCCGTTCCACTACGTCGCGGGGATCCTCGGAGCTGACCGCCGAGTTCGCCTGGGGTACCGACATGAAGGTCGCCCTGCAGCGGGTCCAGGCCGAGACGGAACGCATCCGGCCGGATCTTCCGGCCGACGCCCGGATCGACGTGGAGTGGATGAATCCGGCGGCGTTCCCGATCCAGGGCTACGCGCTGACCTCGAACACCCGCTCCCAGTTCGAGCTCCTCCAGCTGGCGGAATTCACGCTGAAGCCGGAACTGATCCGGATCCAGGGGGTCTCGGAGGTCCAGATCCAGGGCGGGCGCCAGCGCGAGTTCCAGGTCCATCTTGATCCATCGGAGCTGGCCGGCCGCGGCCTCACTCCGGACGACGTGGTCACGGCCGTCCAGCAGAACAACCAGGTCCTGTCCGCCGGTTTGACCGAGCGCAATCACGAGCTCTACCTGGCCCTCGTCGACGGGCGAGCCCACGCGCTGGACGTCCTTTCGGAGCTCGCCGTTCCGGTCGCCGACGGCCCGCCTGCGACGCTCGCCGAATTGGGGCAGGTGCGGGTCGACGACGCCGTCTCCTACGTGCGGACGACGGCCAACGGGAAGCCGGCCGTGCTGGTGAATCTGATCCGCCAGCCGACGGCCAACACGGTGGCGATCGCCGACGGGGTCGACCAGCTGTTCAAAGAGCGGCCCGATCTTCTGCCTGCCGACGTGCACTGGACGACGTTCTACGACCAGGCCCGGTTCGTCTCCGCGTCGGTGGGCGGCACCCGGGACGCGATCCTGATCGGGATCGCCCTGGCGGCGCTCGTGCTGCTCCTGTTTCTGCGCAAGGTGCGTCTCACGCTGCTCGCCGTGCTGACGATCCCGCTGACGATCGCCATCGTCGGCCTCGGCCTGGGCATCCTCGGCGAGACGATCAACCTGATGACCCTGGCCGGAGTGGCCGCGGCCATCGGTCTCATCGCAGACGACGCCATCGTGGTCGTGGAGAACATCGAGCGCCACCACTCGAGGGAGGGCGCCCGCGAAGCGGCCCACGAGGGGATCGTCGAGCTCCTCCCGGCGCTCACGGGGTCGAGCCTCTCGACCACGGTGATCCTCCTGCCGTTCGCTCTCCTCACCGGAGTCGTGGGAGCCTTCTTCCGGCCACTGGCCTTCACCATGGCCCTGTCCCTCGTGGTGTCTTTCCTGCTGGCCTGGCTGCTGGTGCCGGTGAGCGTGCGGAGATTCGGGTTCGGGGACTCGCGCGAGCTCGAGGAGAAGGCCCGCGGGAAGGACGCCGGTACGGCCCGTCGAGCCTGGCGCTCGGCGATCGAGGGGAGTTCGCGGGGCTACGACCGGTCGATCGCGTTTCTCTTGGACCACGGGTTCGTGGCGGTCGCTTTGACCGCCGTCCTGATCGGTCTGGCGTGGCTGTCATACCGACGCGTCGGGACCGATTTCCTCCCGGCCATGGACGAAGGGTCGATCATCCTCGATTACTGGACCCCGTCGGGAACATCCCTCACCGATACCGACGAGATGTTGCGCGAGGTCGAGCGGGTGATCCAGTCCCTGCCGGATGTCGCGAACTACTCCCGCCGGACGGGGACCCAGATCGGCTTCTTCATCACCGAGCCGAATCGCGGCGACTACGTGATCAATCTCAAGCCGCGCGGCAGTCGGCGTCCCGTCGACGAGGTCATCGACGATCTGCGGACTCGGATCGCGGCGGTCGAGCCCGGGGTCAACACCGATTTCGGACAGTTGATGGAGGACGAGATCGGCGACCTGACGGGCGGGAGCCCCCAGCCGATCGACGTGAAAATCTTCGGCAGCGACCAGGAGGTCCTGCAGAACAAGGCCCGCGAGGCGGCGCAGATCCTCACGGGAACCCGGGGCGTGGAAGACGTGTTCGACGGGATCACGATCGCCGGT